>DATHRW010000164.1:0-7968 GCA_035464955.1 Gemmatimonadales bacterium | reverse complement strand
CACGGTGTACAACGCCGCGGGACACATCGCTCAGTTCTGGGATGGGCGCGCGTCAGATGTCGAGGAGCAGGCCAAGGGCCCGATTCTGAACCCCATCGAAATGGGGATGCCGTCGGCGGAGGTGGTCCTCAGGCGATTGGCCAAGCTGCCCGGCTACCAGGAAGCGTTTCAGGCGGCCTTCCCAGAAGAGAAGGACCCGTTGACCTACGACAATGTGGGCCGGGCCATCGGCGCATTCGAGCGGCAGCTCCTCACGCCGGCCCGGTGGGACCAATACCTCGAAGGCGACGAGACGGCGTTGACCGCCGCGGAGAAGCGCGGGCTCCAGGAATTCCTGGACGCGGGCTGCCAGGCATGCCACAACGGGCCCTACATGGGCGGGCGGATGTTCCAACGGATGGGCGTGGTCCAGCCGTGGCACGATGACGACCCCGGCCGATTCGAGATCACCAAGGACCCGGCCGACAGCATGGTGTTCAAGGTGCCGAGCCTCCGGAACGTGATGCAGACGGCACCCTACTTCAACGGCGGCGAGATCGGCACGGCGGACCAAGCGGTCGAGCTCATGGCGCACCACCAGCTCGGTAAGGAGCTGACCACCGAACAGATCAGCTCGATCCTGACGTTCCTGGGCGCGCTCACGGGCCAGGTGCCGTCGCAGTTCGCAGTGGCGCCGGGAACAGTCGAGGAGATGCCGTAAGGGGAGCAGGCGAAGAGCGATTCAGCGCTACCCGCGGAAGACCCGTAGCTAAATAGTACGGAGTCCACCCTTCCATCCTGACGCTCGCGGGACGGGTTGCATCCCAGGCCCGATATCGTTAGTATACAAAGTATAATTCACGACGTGTGCGATCGAGTCGCGGAATGGTTAGGCCGGTCAAATGTCACTAAGGTACTGTATTATAAGAGTTTAATTCCGCGGTACCTATTGTTGTGGAGAAAGCCTATAGCTACGCACACAAACTATAATCAGAGGAGGTCGCATGCCATTTACCCTTCCCGCATTGCCGTACGACTACGACGCTCTCGAGCCGCACATCGATGCGCGCACGATGAAGATTCACCACACCAAGCACCATCAGGGATACGTCGACAAGCTGAATGCCGCACTCGAGGGGCACCCCGACCTCGCGAAGCGGACCATCGACACGTTGCTCCGGGACCTCGACACGGTGCCTGCCGACATCCGAACCGCGGTGCGCAACAACGGGGGTGGGCATGCCAACCACTCACTGTTCTGGCGGGTAATGACCAAAGGCGGGTCCGGAAAACCGGATGGAGCGCTGCTTGATGCCATCAACCAAGCGTTCGGAGATTTCGAGGCGTTCCGGAAGGAGTTCACCCAGGCAGCGCTGACCCGTTTCGGCAGTGGCTGGGCGTGGCTGGTCGTCTCGGACGATCGCCTGGCGGTGGAGAGCACACCGAACCAGGACAGTCCGCTGATGCGAGACCGCACGCCGATCCTCGGGCTCGACGTGTGGGAGCACGCGTACTATCTGAACTACCAGAACAAGCGAGCGGACTACATCGCGGCCTGGTGGAACGTCATCAACTGGGAAGCGGTCGCCAAGCGATTCGAGGCGGTCCGGGCCCAAACGCCTGCCCTCGCGGCTGCCCAGTAGAACTCGACAATGAACACCGGGCATCTCGGAGCTGATGCGACGGGCCGAGGATTGGTTCATGCGTCTTCGAGCCTGGAGGGATCGCGATGAGCCCCCCTAGTGAGTACGGAGCAGTCGAGCACGGCGCGTCGCAGGCCGTGCTCGCTGCGCTCCGGCGGATCATGCGTGCCATCGATCTCTACTCGCGCCAGCTCATGCAGCAGCTCGGCGTGACCGCCCCGCAGCTCATCGTCTTACAGGAGCTCGCGCGGCACGGCCGCGTGCCCGCTGGAAGCCTCGCAAAACGAGTCAGTCTGAGCGCCGCAACCGTGACCGGTATCATCTCGCGGTTGGAAAAGCGCGGACTCGTCGAGCGGCGCGAGGACGACACGGATCGGCGGCGAGTCCTCGTCGGCGTAACTCCAGAGGGCCGCCAGCTACTCGTGACCGCACCGCTCCCGATTCAGCAGTCATTCATCCGGGAGTTCGAGGCGCTCCCGGACTGGGACCAGAGTCACATTCTCTCATCACTGCAACGCGTGGTGGCCATGATGGAGGCGACGGAGCAGGAAGCTGCTCCTATCATGCCGGCCGGTCTCTTCAACCATGCCACGGAATCGTTCGACGGTACGCCGGCCGAATGAACATGGACGGCCAATGCGGCCGCGCATTCCTGAGCCGCCACTCCAGTTGCGACGCATCCGGAGGTCCATGGTCATGAAGAAACCCGGTAACCGGAAAGACGGCCCACTCATTCTCGTGACGGACATCGATGGCACTCTTGCGCGAGGCACAGCGCAGGAAAACGCGAAGGTGTATGAGTTGCTGCGGGACCGGCCGCATACGGCATTGATCTACGTTACGAGCCGCCCGATCGAAGAGGCCCGTGCATACCAGGAATCGCTTGAACTTCCACCTCCGCTCGCCTTCGTAGCGGAGCGTGGGTCCTCGGTTGCACGCGGGCGCCGCGCCGCGCCGTTGGCCTACGTCGATTGCGAGCTCGACCGCCGCTGGCCGGGTGCCCGCGCCGTGCGGGATGACCTCAAGGTCCTCGAACCTTACCTGGACGAGCTGCCCAATACCGGACCACGGCACCTGGCTTACGTTCCCGCTGAAGGGACGTCGCCTCCCGAGTTGGCAGACATGGTGGCCACCAGACTCAGTAAAGCCGACAATCTCGATGTGGACGTGGTCCAGACCGGTGACGGTTGCGTGGATATCGTACCGAAGAACGTGACCAGCGGATTCACGGTGGACCGTGTGCTCGCGTGGCTCAAGGCGGATCCGGACTGGGTGGTCGCCGCCGCGGACACCCTGCGTCACGCGGGTCTGTTTCGGCCGGGTCGCCGCGGGATCGTCGTAGCAAAGGCCGACGAGGGTCTCAAGGCCCGCCTTCGGGCCGCGGCACGACCCGAGACCTACATGGCTCGCCGGGATGGAGCAGCAGGTGTACTGGAAGGTCTCACTTACTTCGGCTACGTCACGCCAGGCGCGGTCGCCGAAGCGGTTGGGGCACGTGAGGGTCAGCCATGAAGATTCACCCGATTCAAACCGGCACCGTCCGCATCCATGAGCGGCAACGGCGAGGCGAGGGCCACGGAATCACTCGGGCCGTTCGCACCCTCTTCGATCGAACGTGGACTGAGCCGCTCCCTATCTATGCGTGGCTGATCGAGCACCCAGAGGGCCTGATCGTCGTGGACACCGGCGAGACGGCTCGAACCGCCGCACCGGACTACTTCCCGCGATGGCATCCCTTCTACCGTTACGCGGTGCGGCCCGAAGTCCGCCCCGACGAGGAGATCGGGCTCCAGCTACTCGACATCGGCGTCCGTCCGGAAGATGTGCGCTGGGTCGTTCTCACGCACTTACATACCGATCACGCCGGCGGGCTGCATCACTTTCCTCGCAGCGAGATTCTCGTTAGCCGGACCGAATACCGGGCGGCACGCGGATTCGCCGGAAGACTGCGCGGCTATCTCCCGCATCGGTGGCCGCGCTGGTTCGCCCCCCGCCTGATCGAGTTGAGCGGCGCGCCGGTGGGGCCATTCCCCCACAGCTTCGCCGTGACGGACGCGCAGGATGTTCGTGTCGTGCCGACTCCCGGCCACACCACGGGCCATTGCTCCGTGGTGGTGCTCGATGGGGACCGGATGGTATTCCTGGCCGGCGATACGACCTACTCGGAAGACCTGCTGGTGCAACGGGCGTTGGACGGCGTCTGCTCCATGGGTGGCGGCGAAGCCGCAGCCCTGGAGAGTATCGATCGGGTACTCACTCTGGCTCGCCAATCGGAGGTGATCTACTTGCCCTCACACGATCCTGACGCGGCCCGACGCCTGGCGGATAGCCTCGAGGAGGGACCGGTGGCAGAGACTCATAGCCGATAGCTGATAGCAAGTTGCCCCACAACCCTGTTCCACCCTACCCCCCCTCGCCCGCATCACTTCCCTCCTGGTCCTCCGTCACCGCGAGCATCGACTTCGGCTTGCGGTGCACGATCAACTCGAAAATGTCGGGACGAGCATAGTGCCCCGCCACGTCGAGCTGCCACCTGGGGCCGGTGATCTTGGCCCGATCCAGCTCGGCGTAAACGATGGTCTCCTCTTCACTGGCCGGGCCGGCCAGGATCTTCCCGTCGGGATCGACGATCACGCTCTCGCCGGGGTTGATCCACCCGTCCACGGCACCGAGGTATTGCTCCTTGAACGACAAGCGGTCGGGAATGTCGCGCTTGTGCATGGGTGAGCAGCATCCGACGACATAACACCGCCCTTCCTTGGCCACGTGCCGCATGGTGGAGAGCCACGGTTCGCCCCGGTCCCACGTTGGAGCGACGTAGATCTCCGCGCCCCAGGCATACATCGCGTAGCGCGCCAGCGGCATGTAGTTCTCCCAGCAGATGAGCCCGCCCAATCGGCCAAACGGCAGCTGGTAGACTTGGAGATCACTGCCATCTCCCATCCCCCTCACCAGCCGTTCGCCCGAGGTGGGAATCAGCTTCCGATGAGAGCCGAGGATGGCACCGTCCGGACCGATGTATAGCAGCGTGTTGAACACCGTCGACCCACTCGCTTCGGCATTTAGCTCATTGATGCCGATCGCGACGGCCACACCAGCCTCGCGGGCCGCCTGACATAGCGCAGCAGTCGCGGGGCTGGGCACGGTGACCGCGTTGGCCACCAACTCGGCGTAGAGTTGGCGCAACGGATGGGTGTGCCCGGGCGGGACAAACCAGACCCAGAGCGGATAGCCGGGAATAAAGGCCTCGGGAAAGACGGCAAGCTCGCCACCCGTCGCACCCACTTCGGCAATCAGCCGGCATGCCTTGGCGATCGATGCGTCCCGGTCGAGATAGACCGGAGTGGCTTGGACGGCTGCGATCTTGAATGGGCTCGTCATGCGTGACTCCCGTGGTGATGAACCAAGATATCGAGTGCAGGGAGAGATCGCGGAGGGGCTACCAGCTATTAGCTATTGGCTGTTGCCTATCCCGTGCGGGGACTAAATAGGTGATAGCTAATGGCCAATGGCCTGCTCCCCACCTTCCCACCTCCCTGTTGTCCTGCCATCTTACACCCCCGATGAACGACCCCCTCGCCCCTCTCGCCGCCGCTTTGGCCAATCGCTACACCATCGAGCGTGAGCTCGGCGCGGGCGGCATGGCCACGGTGTACCTGGCCCGGGACGTGAAGCACGACCGCAAGGTGGCCATCAAGGTGCTCCGCCCCGAGCTCGCGGCGGTAATCGGCGCCGAGCGGTTCCTCCGCGAGATCAAGACCATCGCGGTGCTGCAACACCCCCACATCCTGGGTTTGATCGACAGCGGAGAGGTGAACGGCACCGCCTACTACGTCATGCCGTTCGTGGAGGGGGAATCGCTCCGCGATCGGCTCGCCCGAAAGAAGCAGCTCCCCAACGCCGAGTCGGTCCGCATTGCCACCGAGGTGGCCGGCGCGCTCGACTACGCCCACCGCCACGGGGTGATCCACCGGGACATCAAGCCCGAAAACATCCTGTTGCACGATGGGTCGGCACTGGTGGCCGATTTCGGCATCGCACTCGCGGTGAGCTCGGCGGGCGGGACGCGCATGACCGAGACCGGCATGTCTCTCGGGACTCCGCATTACATGAGCCCAGAGCAGGCCATGGGCGAGCGGGAGATCACCGCCCAAAGCGATGTCTACTCTCTCGGCTGCGTCACCTACGAGATGCTCACCGGCGAGCCACCGTTCACCGGGCCGACGGCCCAGGCAATCGTGGCCAAGGTCATGACGGAGGAGCCGGCCGGACTTACCCGACAGCGGAAGACGGTCCCACCCCACGTCGAGGCGTCGGTGCTGACCGCGCTCGAGAAGCTGCCGGCCGACCGCTTCGCCACGGCGGCGGAGTTCGCCGACGCCCTGGTGAACCCGGCTGCTACCGCTGGAAGGGCGACGGCCCGTGTGGCAGCCCGCCCGTCTCGATCTCGTTGGGTTCCCGTCGGGGTCCTGGCCGGTGCGGCCGTGCTGCTCGGCGTCGGAGCCGTGATCGGCTGGCTGACGCGGGGCGCTCCGACGCCACCGTCCGTGGCGCGCTTCACCGTCCCGCTCGGAGAGGGAGCCCACCTGGCGGACGGCCCCTCGGTTCAAGTGGCACTTTCCCCCGATGGCACCCAGCTGGTCTACTATGCGACGGCGGGCGGCGCCGGGACGCAGCTCCACTTGCGCGCCATTGCGGAGCTAGCAGTCACACCGCTCCCGGGTACCGATGAAGGGGCCGCCGGCGCGTTCTTCTCCCCGGACGGCCAGTGGATCGCGTTCTTCGACAAGAACCAAATCAAACGGGTGAGCGTCGCGGGCGGCGCGGCCATGGTCATCGCCCAGGCGCCCGGCGGCACGGACGGGACGTGGACCGACGACGGTCAGATCGTGTACTCCGGCCCGGGCGGCGCGCTGTGGATTGTCCCGGCCGATGGCGGCACGCCAGTGGTAGCCGTCGCGCCGGACTCGGCCACTCAGGAACGGGAGATCATCTTAGCGGACGCGCTTCCCGGTGGAGAAGCGGTCGTGGCGACCGTCATCCGCAGTGCCTCAATGGGCGGAACGGACTTGGTCCACATCGATCTCGGGAGCGGGGCCCGCACCGTGATCGTCCAGAGCCGGGCGGTGCAGGGCCGGTATGTGTCCGGCGGATACCTGGTCTACGCGCTGGACGATGGCACCCTTCTCGGCGCGAAATTCGACCCGCGCACCGGGCAGCTCACCGGCAGGCCCACCACCATCCTCGAGCGTGTCCGAATCAGCTTCCGGCGCTCGGCCCAGTTCGCCGTGTCGCGCAGCGGCACACTGGCGTACGCCACCGACGAGCCGGCCCAAATCGGCCTGGTCGACCGGGGCGGGACGACCACGCCGCTGATGGCGGTGCCGAACGAATTCCATCACCTGCGCTTCTCCCCAAACGGCCGCCGCCTGGTCATGGACATCGCGCAGCCAACGGGCCGCGACGTGTGGGTGCGCGACCTGGATCAGGGGACCCTCACACGCGTGAGCTTCGAGGGCGACGCCAACGACCCGGTGTGGACCCCGGACGGACGCCGGGTGTGTTACGGCACGGCCCGGGCCGGCATTCGCGGAGTGTGGTGCCGCCGCGCGGCCGGCGGGACCGAGGCCGAGTCGCTCTGGGTGGGACCCCGGGAAACCACGGCCGGGGTGTTCACACCCGACGGCAAGCACGTGATCCTGATCGAGGCGACCGGAAGCACAGAGGCCCTGCTGTTCGGACCCACCGACGGCGGTGAGCCGGTGCCGCTCCTCTCCTCGCCCCCGTTCGAGGTGGCGTGGCCAGCCCTATCTCCCGACGGCCGCTGGTTGGCGTACGTCAGTAATGAGTCGGGGCGGTACCAGGTGTATGTGGGACCGTTGCAGGGAGACGGCGACCGGGTTCAGGTGTCCACCGGCAGCGGCACTGAGCCGGTGTGGTCGCGCGACGGACGGGAGCTGTACTACGTCACGGATCAGAACGGGATCATGGCAGTCAGCGTATCCACCACCCCTAGCTTCCGAGTGCTCAACCGCAAGCCGTTGTTCACCCTACCCGACATGCAAGTCGCCTCGCCGCACGCCAACTATGACGTGGACCCCTCTGGCCGCTTCGCCATAGTACTGCGCCCCGCCGCAGGCTCCGTCGTGGTCGCGCTGAACTGGGTGAGCGAGCTGGAGCGAGAACAGTAGCAGAGAACGATCACTGAAGGGCTACCCGCTATCGGCTATCGGTCAACGAACCAACAGTGAGGAGTAAGGAGTAAGGAGGCATCCCATGTCTCCACTCCTCACTCCTCACTCCTCACTTCTCACTCTCTACTCCCCACTCCCTACTCCCTACTCCC
>DATHRW010000163.1:0-4809 GCA_035464955.1 Gemmatimonadales bacterium | reverse complement strand
CGGTCCTGTGACGGATGCGACGCCACCAACCTGCCGGCCGACCTCACCTTCTGCGGCGTATGCGGCCGACGGCTCTCGTAACCGGCGCGGGCCGCGGCATCGGGGCGGCCGTGGTGCGCGCCCTCGCCCAGGACGCCTGGGTGGCGGCCCTGGACAAGGCGTTTCCCGAGCCTGGGGGCCCGGCCGCCCGCGAACTCACCGTGGACGTGACCGACCCGACGGCGGTGGCCGGAGCGATCGAGCAGATCGAGGGCGAGCGTGGCGAATTGGACTGGGTGGTCTGCGCGGCCGGCGTCATTCGCGACCGGGTCAGCTGGAAGATGTCAGACGAGGACTGGGCACAGGTCATCGCCGTCAATCTGACCGGCACGTTCAACACGGCCCGTGCCGCCGCACCCCTGCTCCGCCGTTCGCCGCGCGGGCGGCTGGTCTTCATCAGTTCCATCAACGGCATACGGGGCCGGTTCGGGCAGGCCAACTACGCCGCATCCAAGGCGGGGCTGATCGGGCTGGCGCGCTCACTCGCCCTCGAGCTGGCCCGCGACGGGGCCACGGTCAATGTGATCGCACCGGGTTTCATCGACACGCCGATGACGCAATCCCTTCCCGCCGATGTCGTGGCCCGCGCCGTGGCCCGCACCCCGCTCGGACGGCTCGGCTCGCCCGATGACATCGCCGCCGCCGCGCGGTTCCTGTGCAGCGACGCGGCGAGCTTCATGACCGGCGCCGTGCTGCCGATCGACGGCGGCCAACTCCTGGGGGATACCGCATGACGGGCACGCTGGTTGAGGGCACTGCGACCGACGGCATTGGCCGCGTCACGGTCAATCATCCTCCGCTCAACATCCTCACCCGAGACGTGTTGACGAACATCCGCGATGCGCTCGCGTCGCTGGCGGCCCGATCTGATCTCCGAGTCGTGGTGCTGGCAGGCGCGGGCAAGCATTTCTCCGCCGGCGCCGACGTGGGCGAGCACCTGCCGCCCGACTTCCGCGCCATGATCCCGGAATTCCTCGAGACCGTCAGCGCAATCGAATCCTGCCCAGTACCCGTGGTAGCCGCCGTGCACGGACGCTGCCTGGGTGGCGGCTTCGAGCTGGTACAGGCCGCCGACATCGTCATCGCCGGGGAGCGCGCCGTCTTCGGCCAGCCGGAAATCCTGTTGGGTGTGCTGCCCCCGGCCGCCTGCGTCATTCTCCCGGAGCGCTGTTCGTACGGCGCCGCAGCGGAGATCGTCTTCACCGGTGATCCGGTCTCGGCCGCCCACGCTCATGCCATCGGGCTGGTACAGCGGGTGGTGCCGGACGACCGGCTCGCCGCCGAGGCGACGGCCCTCGCCGAGCGTATTGCCCGGCACAGCGGCGCAGCGCTCCGACTTGCCAAACGGGCGCTCCAGCGAAACCGCCCCGCGACGCTCGATGCCGTCGGCGCGCTCTACATGGATGAGCTGATGGCAACGCGAGACGCCGTGGAGGGGCTCACGGCCTTCCAGGAGAAGCGCACTCCGATTTGGAGCCACCAATGAGCACACGGCCTGACGTCCTCTTTCCCGAGTGGCGCGACACCCAGCTGGATGAGCTTCTCTACCAGTGCCGCGAGCTGGTGGAGGACACCGATTTCCCCACAGTCAGCCGCTGGCGGGCTCGCGGCGGCAAGGTGCTCGGGCATTTTCAGGTGTACTTCCCCGAGGAAATTGCGCACGCCGCCGGGATGCTGCCCTTCAAGGTGCGTGGCGCCCCCATCGAGCCGACGCAGGCCGACTCACGCTTCGGTTCCTACCTCTGCTCGATCCTCAAGACCTCACTCGAGTTGGTCCTCAGCAAACGGGTCGAGCTGGACATGTTCGTCACCCATCCCATCTGCGATGCGGCCCGGAATCTCGGCGCCATCTGGGGACGGAACTTCCCCTACCCGTGCCAGATTCTCTACCTGCCTCAGCACGCCACCTCGGAACATGCCGCCGAGTACCTGCGCGGCGAGTACCGCCGACTGGCGGACGCGATCGAGGGCGTAGCGGGCCGGCCGGTCACCGATGACGCGCTCCGGGCGTCGCTCGCGGTGTTCAACGAGAACCGGGCACTGCTCAGGCAGCTCTATGCCCTTCGTCGCGAGTCCCCGTGGCTCGTGGCGGCGGACGACTCGTACGCGCTGGTGGCGGTCGGCGGCCTCATTCCGCGGGAAGAGCACAACGCGTTGCTCCGAACGGCGCTCCCCATGCTCGCGGCCCGGCAGGTCAAACGCCAAGACAAGATCCGAGTGCACTTTGAGGGAGGGTTCTGCGAACAACCGCCGCTCGACCTGATTCGCATGATCGGGCAGTCGTGCTACGTGGTCGACGACGACTTGCTGATCGGTCTTCGCTGGATCGTCGAGGACATTTCGGTCGACGGCGACCCGCTCTACAACCTTGCTGAGGCGTACCTCAACCGATCGTCCCACAGTCCGGTCCAGCACGACCTCCGGAAGCCGAAGGACAAGATGCTGCTCAAGCGCTTGGCCGAGTCGGGAGCTGACGCGGCGATCGTGATGGCCGCGAAGATGTGCGAGCCGGGCTTGGAAGAGCAGGTCGTGAACACCCGCGCCCTGGACCAGCACAACATTCCGTACTTCGTGAGCGAGTTCGAAGAAAGCATGACCAGCTTCGATCACCTGGAGATCCAGTTGGAGACGTTCGTCGAGAACATCCTTTTCGAATAGCCAGGCGGATTCCATGGCCGACACAGAACGAGATCCCAGTATCGTAGGACGCGGCAACAAGGAGGGTGCCGGGCTGTTCCGGCAGTGGTTCGAGGAATTGGGGCAGGTTGCGGCCGACGACCGAGGAGCCGCGTACGTCTTCGTCATGGGTAGCATGGCCGAGTTGCTCCGGGTGTTCGATCTGCCCTTGGTCTTTCCCGAGATCAACTCATTGCAGACCGCCGTACGGCGCGTGGCGCACGAGTATTTGGACCAGGCCGAGGACTACGGATTCTCGCCCGACATCTGCGGCTACGTGAAGGCCGATGTCGCCGTTCAGCTCCGCCACGGGCAGCATCCCATGGGGCGGATCCCGAAGCCGGCCCTCGCGGTGTACACCAACGCCTGCAACACGTACATCAAGTGGGCCGAGATCTGGGAGCGGATGTACGACATCCCGACCTTTACCCTGGACGTGCCCGGCACCCGGGCCCAAGGCGGCCAGACCTGGCCCGGGGATCCAGCGTTCGAGAACGACCGGCGCTACGTGGCGGCGCAAATCACCGAGTTGATCGCCCTCTGCGAGAAGGTCACCGGCATCCAGTTCGACATCGATCGCCTGCGCGAGACGATGGCCCACGCCAACACGATGAGCCGGGGATGGCGGCGGGTGCTCGAGCTGAACCAGAGCCGCCCGTCGGTCTTCAATGCCCTATCCGATGGGACCATTTTCCTCGGCGTGGCCAATGGGTTCCGCGGCACGGCCGCCGGGGCCACGTACTTCGACGAATTGGTCGAGGAAATGGAATACAAGGCGGCGCACGGCATCGGCACCCTGACCGACGAACAGTACCGCCTGCTGTTCGTCGGGGTCCCGTGCTACCCGATCTTCCGCCGCTTCAACGAGTTGTTCACGGAATGGGGCGGGACGTTCGTCAACTCCACCTACCTGTGGTTCGCCTCGGGCGGCTCGAACCTGGGCTTCGAGTACGACCTCGATCGGCCGCTCGAGAGCCTGGCGGAAGGGGTGCTGATCGGGGTACGGGACGCGATGGACAGCATGTTCTACCAGACGCCGATCCTCACCGGCATGATCGAGGACTTCCACGCGGACGGCGTGGTCTACCATCCCATCAAGAGTTGCCGGACCGTCTCGACGGGGTTGGCCGACAACCGGCGGGAACTGATGGACAAACACGACATCGCGAGTCTCTTCATCGAATCGGACATGATGGATCGGCGGGTGGTGTCCGAAGCGCAGCTCAAGAACCGGGTCGACGCCTTCTTCGAGGGCTTGGCAACCCGCAAACACCACACAGCCGGCGCTCCGGCCTGAACCGAGGAATCCATGGCCTACGCAGCAGGAGTGGACGTCGGGTCCACCCAGACCAAGGCAGTGGTCATCGACGAATCGAAGCGGATCGTGGGCCGCGCGCTCATCGATACCGGTGCCAATGTGGTGCGTGCCGCGCAGTCCGCGTTCCAGGAGGCGCTGGCCGACGGGAAACTCCGGGAAGAAGAAGTGGAGTTCGTCGTCGGCACGGGCTATGGTCGCTACAAGGTCACCTTCGGCAATACCCAGGTGACGGAGATCAGCTGCCACGGGCGCGGTGCGGTGCAGATGTTTCCCCACACCCGCACCGTGGTGGACATGGGGGGGCAGGACACCAAGGCCATCCGGGTGGCCCCCTCGGGCGAGAGCATCGATTTCTGCATGAACGACAAGTGCGCGGCGGGCACCGGGCGGGGCCTCGGCGCGGCCTCGAGCGCGCTCGACATCCCGCTCGAGCAATTGGGCCCAACAGCACTCCGGGGCGAGCGTCCCGTCAAGATCAGTACGACATGCACCGTGTTTGCCGAGTCGGAAGTGTTGTCCTGGCTCGGCAAGGGCAAGAAGATCGAGGACATCCTGCTCGGCGTCCATCAATCCATCGCGTCACGGTCGGTTGGGTTGTTGCGCCGGGTGGGCATCGAGGACGAAGTCACCTTCACCGGCGGGGTCGCCAAAACCGTGGCGATGATCGAGGCGCTGAACGAACGCCTGGGCCTCAAGGTCAACGTGAGCGAGGAGTCGCATTTCATGGGCGCGGTCGGGGCCGCCCTCTTCGCGCTCGACCGGATCCTGACCAGCCG
>DATHRW010000162.1:0-11014 GCA_035464955.1 Gemmatimonadales bacterium | reverse complement strand
GAACGGGTTCGGCAACAGCGCTCCGCCCTTTGCGCGGCAGGTAGCCGCCCGGTGCAACCGGCTGCTCGCCATCGGGTGCCGGTTCAGCGAGGTCGGCACCGGCGGATACGGCGTCACCCTCCCCGGGCCGATGCTGCACGTGGACATCGAGGCCGAGGTGCTCGGTCGTAACTTCCCCGCGGAGCTGGCGATCCACTCCGAGGCAGGGGCATTCCTGCGCCGGATGCTCGGCCGGTTGGGCCGCGTGCCCGAGCGCACGCGGGAAACACCGTTCACCGCCATGATCGCTCGGGGGCACGCCGAGGTCCGGAAGGAGTGGGAGGCCAACCGGAGCAGGGATCGGGTATCGGCACCACTGCTCCTGCGACGGCTGCAGCAGGTGTTCGGCCCGGAGACGATCTTCACCACCGACAGCGGAAACGGCACCTTCCTCGCCATGGAGTGCCTGCGGCTCGAGCGGCCGGGGCGGTTTCTTGCCCCGGTGGACTACTCCTGCATGGGATACGCGATCCCGGCGGCGATCGGCGCCAAGCTGGGGCGTCCCGAGGTGCCGGTCGTCGCGCTGGCCGGCGACGGCGCCTTGCTGATGACCGGTCTGGAGTCCCTGACCGCTGCGAGCCAGCGTATCCCCGTGGCCATCGTCGTGCTGCGGGACAAGGAGCTCGCCCAGATCGCGCAGTTCCAGAGAACTGCCTTCAACCGTTCGGTGGCGAGCTTTCTTCCCGACTATGACCTCGCGGGGCTGGCGCGGGGACTCGGCATCGAATGCCTGCAGTTGAACGGTGACCCCGAAGTGGACGCGATACTCGACCGCACCCGGGCGATCCTCGCGGAGGGCCGGCCGGTGATGGTGGATGTGGCCGTGGACTATGGAATGAAGACCTACTTCACCAAAGGCGTGGTGAGGACGATGCTCGGGCGCCTGCCCTGGGTGGATCGGATCCGGTTCGTCACTCGGGCGCTGGCCCGGCGAGTAACGGGCTAGCGCTACCACGAGAGTTGGGTGTCGCCAAACGACCCCGTCAAACGTCCGAGTAGGCTAACCTCTCGGGCGACAGGATCGCGAGCCGCGCAGCCGTTCGCTATACTGTACGCCAACCCCACGGCCCTCTTTCGGAGGTCCCATGCGATTCCTGTTCCCGGCCAGTCTCGCCCTGCTCGCCCTCACCACCGCACCCAGTCGGGTCTCAGGTCAGTCCACAACCCCGTCGCTGATCGCACCAAGCCTGGACGGCGTCGCCGCCACGATGCGGCTTCATGCTCCGCTGATACTCTGCGTGCAAACGATATATAGCGATTGAAGTGTGACAGTAGGATGAACGTGCAGTGAAAGTCGACTCAGACAGGGCGGGGATGGTCGCGGATGGATACCGGCTCAGAGACGACTTGATCCCTTCGGGAAGTCGCAACTTGCGGAAGCGACTCCAAGACGCAGGTTCTCACGCGGTTATGATCATCATCCTCATGGGCACCTCCGGAGCAAGAGGTCGCGCGTTGAGCTGCGCGCAAGCTGCTCGCTCGCCTTCGGCTCGAGTCGCGCCGGGCCCGCTGTTGGAAAATGAGACCTCACTTGGAGATAGCGCTCCGAGTGAGGTTTTGCGTTGGCGGGTGCTGTCGATTCATCCGTGCGCCCAAGCGCGCCATGCGCGCAGAACTGGTGCAACACGCGCCTCTTGCGCGTTTCGACTCCGCCTGATGGCTTACGGATCGACAACCCGAATTTGCTAGTACGTCACTCCGTGGATGTAGTCCTGGAGCACGCGATTTTCGAACTCCGCTTCCTCCACATGCGCGTTGACCACGTCACCGATCGATATGATCCCCGCGAGCTTCCCCTGCTCGAGGACTGGCAGGTGCCGAATCCTGTTCTTGGTCATGATGCCCATGACGTAGTTGAGGTCATCCTCGGGAACGCCGATGATGATGTCTGCCGTCATGACCTCGTTGACCAGTGCCGGGCACCCACTCTCGTCGTCCCTTGCGGGTTCAGCCAATCTGGTGCACCGGTCGCCACACTCGCGCAGAATGTCGCGCTCGGTGATGATTCCACAGAGTTGACCGGTGTCATCGGTGACGAGGAGGGCGCCAATGCCGTGTTGGTTCAGCCTCTGGATCGCTTCGTGGACGGTTGCGCTGGGCCCGATCGTTACCACGTCTCCACCCTTGCGACTAAGGATATCTGAGACTCTCATATGGCCTCCGATTACATGCTCAAAGCGCT
This sequence comes from Gemmatimonadales bacterium, assembly GCA_035464955.1. GTDB lineage: Bacteria > Gemmatimonadota > Gemmatimonadetes > Gemmatimonadales > GWC2-71-9 > JABDII01. The sequence goes on along the minus strand of DATHRW010000162.1, from coordinate 8,793 downwards.
GCGGATGCCGGTGTGTCCAGCACCAGACTCGGAATGGGAGATCAGGCGCCTCGCAGCTAGTGAGCCGGCGCGAGGACTTGATCGAATCCTTGGAAGCACGCCTGATCGCACGCGATCACGCCGGACGAAAAATGCTCACACGCGAGCACGCCCAAACTCATGCGTGCTGGATCGACACCGATACGCACGCGAGCCACGTTGCCGCGTTCAGGGCAGAGAACTTTCGCCGTGGCCCCGGCCGGTGCGCCCCGCTCCCGCGCGCGTCGCCGCCGATGCGGCAGTGAAACCACTGCGGACAATACTAGGGCAACCATGGCGAGCACGATTCCCAAGACCAGGAATGTCGCCGTGTTCATACGGTCCTCCTTTGCGAGGATATGTCGGGTCGCTGCTCCAGGGTTTTCGCCAGGCCCTCGCGGTACAGTCGGATTGAGAGACGGTGAGGACCGATGTTGGTAATGGTGAAATCCCTCTGGCCGTTTTCACTGGCCGGTAGGTAAGCACGTACTCCGCGGGTCTCGGACTCGGAGGGGCGTCGACGGGTCGGCGTCGGACCGAAGGCGGGCTCCCGCGGACCTTGTCAGCGGGCACTGGTCAGCTTTCAATCTACGGCCCGATAACCGGGAGTACAAGATTCGGAATTGCGCCGAATTCTGAACCTGGTGTCTGGATGTGAGCGGGCCGCTCGTTCCAACTCTGCTGTCGGTTCTGCTGTCGATTGAGGCCGGCAGGCAGTTTTTCCACCAGGATGCGCAGCCGATCCGAGGCCGCGAGAGTAGGGTAGCAGGGGCCAAGGTCCATGCCGCCAGGATAGCGTACTACCCTCAACGAAGCCGCGTGAGAACGATCGGGAAGGCGGAAAGCCGGAGTGAGCATGGTGACAACAACGGGACTGCGACGAATCGCAGTCCCGTTGTCGAGGTGCAGGTCGTCGTTGCCCGAAAGGCCTTAGCTTGCCGAAACCTCCGAGGTGGTGCTCTCCTTCTTCATCTCCTGCTTGGCGCGATCAAACGCGGCTGTCAGTTCCGTCCAGGCCGAGTCGAGGCCAATCTGGACCTCCTTCCACGCCGAGTCGCTGGTCTGCTTTGCGCTGGAGAGTTTCGAGCGAAAAGCCTGCCGTTTCGAGGCGACCGCCTCCTTTAGCATTGCCAGTTTCTCTGATGGTCGTGGTACGGCCTTGCGTACTTCGGTCTCGAACTGACGCAGCTCGCCCTCCAGCCGTTCCAACCGGGGCTCGATGCTTTGGATGTATTCCTGTGTTCTCGTCGTGGTTGTCATGAAAGTTCCTTTCGAATTGATCAGCAATGCTGGCACGCAGTCGCGTGCGTTCTCGTCGCGATCGGAGGCACGCGTTAGCGACTCGCGGCCACGGCCGACGTGGTGAGTTCGTACCCGGCGCGTTCCCAGCCGGCTATCCCGTCCTCGAAGTCAAAGACATTGGTAAAGCCCGCCTGCTTGAGCTTGGCCGCCGCGGTTGGTGAGGCCTGACAGGTCTGGCTGGCACAGTACACGACGACCTTCCGATGCTTGTCGCCTGCGAGGGAGAGGACCTCATCGATAAAGGACCTGCTCTCCTGAGGCACGTTGTGCGAGCCGGGAATATGTCTTTCGTCGAAAGACTTCGCCGAAAGTACGTTGATGAGGACGAAGTCTTCCTTGCGATCAAGCATGTTCTTGAGTTGAGTAGCATTGAGTGTCTTCAAAGATTCTCTCCTTACGGTGTGAGGGTGATTGACTCTGATGGCGCGGGTGACGCTGGGGCGTCGCGGTCGTATGCGATGCGAACAGCGACACCAGACCGGACCGCCATTCCGAACAGTTCTAAGAGTGAAACCACCCCGAGGCGCACCCGACATGGGTGCGAGCCTGCACAAAGGCGTTGCGGGGGCTTGGAATTGATGTTGGCGGAAGGCGCCGGCCAGTTGGCCGCTGACCGACCCGTGCGGAGCCGGGGGCGTCAACCTAAAGCAATATAAATCAATGACTTAGAAATGTCAAGGCCGGCGTCCTGCTTTGGCGGAGTTGAAACCCGCTGCCCAGCGGCGACACGAAGGTGATGTAGTCCAGCGTGGTTCGCGACGGGCTGCTCGCTTCTCACCTATCTCTCATAAACCAACGACTTCCCTTGATACGAACAAGGCCCGGCAGCGGTACGCGACTAAGGGACCAAGCCGCAAACGATCCTACCGTCATCGCCGTAAACCGGTGAAAACCGACTCTAGCGAGTGCGGCTGAGTGGGCGGTGTCCACTTCCGGAGCAAGAGGTCGCGCGTTGAACTGCGTGCAAGCTGCTCCAATCTGCCGTACAACCTTTGGGGCCTCCTATCCACCTAAGTCGGGCGTGTGGCGTTCCGCCGGAGCGGGACCCCACACCGTGCACCGGGAGTATCCCCCATGATACACATCCCCACTGCCGTCACCCTAGCCGTTATGCTCGGCGTCACCGCAGCCATACGCCGCGCGACACCAGGGGCGGCCCGCGGAATCATCCGATCACCCCGGACGCCAACCGCTCCTCCAAGAGCTTGGATGTCTGCGTGACGGACAAACCACCCTGCGCGGTACAGCGAAGCTCGCAGGGAATGTTGTTGCCCACGGTGTGGTGGGTCTCGATCACCTCATCGAGTGGAATCACCGGATCGTAGCCGGCCAACAGCATATTGGCGCACGAGAGTGCGTTGGCCGCCCCCATGACGTTCTTGCCCAGACACGGAACCTCCACACGGTTGGCCACCGGGTCGCAGATCATGCCGAGCGAGTTCTGGAGCGCCACGGAGGCGGCGCCGACGGCTTGCCGGGCAGTGCCGCCGGCCAGCGTGACCAGCGCGGCCGCTGCCATCGAGGCACCCGACCCGGTCTCCGCCTGGCACCCGCCCACCTCGGCCGCGAAGCTCGAATGCGCCGCAATGAAGACACCGATCATGCCGGCCGCGAGCATGGCCCTGGCCATGTCCTCCTCGGCGCGACCCATGCCCTCGGCGGCCGCGATCACGGCCCCCGGGAGGGTGGCGCACGCCCCGGCGGTCGGAGCCGCGACGATGACGCCCATGGCGCTCTTCACCTCCATCATGGCCGACACGTAGAGGATCATGCGATTCAGCATCCCGCCGTCGAGCAATCCACCGGATTCCATCGCCCGCTTGAAGCCCCCGCTCTGGGGCCCGAGGATCCGGTCGGCAAACTCGGTCCCTTCGATTCCTTGTCGGATCGAGTTGCGAAGGATCCGTACGATGTGCAGCATGCGGTCCTCCACATCCTGGCGAGCCAGATTGCCTCGGGCCATTTCGTATTCCACGCCAAGTTCCCATAAGGTGAGATCCTTACCGGCGTTGGACGCGAGCATTGCCTCGCTGGTCAGGTATGGGACCTGGAGATCGGCGCGTGACAGGACCGGCAGGACCGGCGCCAGTCGATTGACGCGCGTCATGGGAAAGCGCAGACACAGCTCGTCGAGCACGGACTCATCGGGAAAACGCTGTGCCCGGATCTCGATCAGCCGCGTGCCCGGCCCCTCATGCAGGATCACCTGCTCTGCCGTGATCCGTTCGTTCACGTAGGCCATGAGCGGGACGACATCGTCGGAGCCGGTGTGTACCAGCACGCAGTAGAAGTCGCCCCCGAGAGACATCTCGATACCATCGATCTCCACCACGTCGATCATGCCACCACCGGTCGAGATGGCGGTCATGGTATGTCGCACATCGGCGCTCGTGAGTGTGAGCTTGTAGGTGTTGGGATGGATGGCGCCGATCTTCCGAATGGCGAACTCGACATCGATGCCGGCCTCGCGCACCGCGCGGGCGGAATCGACCATCCGGTCATCATCGGCCTCCCAGCCCAGGAACCCGCCGAACAACCCCATGTCCGAGCCTTGGCTCGTATGGGTCGTGGCCAGCGAGCCTTTGAGATCGAACTCGACCAGGACTCGTTCGATCCGGCCGTCCATCAAGTCCCGGGCCAGCCGGCCGATCCGGACCGAGGCCGCACAGTGCGAGCTCGACGGCCCACGCATCACCGGCCCAATCACGTCATTGAAGATGCTCGGCGGATTCCGGAGCGACGGGCCCGGTGGACGGCCGACGATGGGAAGACTGCCGCGTTTGGACATCCTTGCCCCTTTCTCCGGGCTTGGCTACTCAGCATGACGATCGAGGGCCCCAATGCCGCCAGACCAGGATTACAATGCGCTCACCTTCGAAGGGCCCGCAAGGCTCACAAGCAGATAGGTGCTGCACGCAGCCGAGTTGTCATGCCATAGCTTGCCCTGTAACCATCGACACACCAAGACCCCGGGGCGGTCGCGAGGCGATTCCCCACCCTGCCCCCTTCCCTTATGCGTGACTACGGCCTATGTTGGCCCCCGGCCGGCACGCCCGGCGGCGTGCAACCCATTGAACCGACCGGAGTGGAATGGAGAGGAGACTACGAATGCGTATCGCCAGTACCCGCACCACATGGACGTTGGCCCTTGGGCTCGGCGCCCTGGCCGTCGCGGCCTGCCAGCCCGCGGCCCCACCCGCCCCCGATTACGCCGCGATCCAGCAGCCCGCGGTCGATGCCTACCTCGCCGGGTGGAGCACCGGTAACCTCGAGGGACTGGATGCCGCGATGGCGGCCAACGTCATGCGGCGCTCGAGCGCGGGAATGAACGCCGACAACCTGGACGAACTGAAGGCGGCGATGACCACGCTGCGCACCGCCTACCCCGACGCCACGGTGGTATCGGACGAGACCATCCACATGCCGAACGCGGCCGTGGTGCGCTGGACCTTCACCGGGACCAACACCGGCCCGGGCGATGCTCCGCCCACCGGCAAGAGCGTGAAGCTCTCGGGGTTGACGCTGCTGCGATTTGCGGACGGCAAGATCACCGAGGAGCACGTGGCCTTCGATGCGGCGGATTGGTACACGCAGTTGGGGTATACCATCACGCCGCCGGCGGGCATGTAACGAAAGCACCACTCATCCGACACGTTCCAGGACACCAAGGCCCCGCCGATCGACGGCGGGGCCTTGGTGTAGCTCCCTCCCCCTCTCCACCACCACTAGGACGGGAACTCGTAAGCTAAGAGGAAGTAGGAAGTAGGAGGTAGGACGCAGGGAGAGGAGTGAGGAGTGAGGAGTAGGGAGCAGGGAGTAGGGGGTAGGGGTGTCGATCCGCCGATCCGCCCAACCGCCGTACCGACCGATAGCCGATAGCGGGGTGCGGGGAGGGAGGGAGGGAGGGAGGGAGGGAGGGAGGGAGGAGGAGTGGGGCCGGGGGTTCGGGAAGCGCGTTGCGGCGGGCGTCGAACGGGGGCATAGTTGGGCGACGCTCGTCGAAACTGGAGATGAATCATGCGGCTCCTCCTGCTCAGCAACTCGACCAACTACGGTGGCACCTTCCTGGGCCACGCAAACGACTTGCTGTCGGCGTTTCTGGGAAAGGACGTCGACCGGATCGTCTTCATTCCGTACGCCGCCGTCCGGTTCTCCTTCGACGACTTCGCCGCCAAGGTAGCGGAGCGGCTCAATCCTCTGGGCTACGAGGTCGACTCGATTCACCGCGCCCAGGACCCGCGAGCCGCGGTCGATGCGGCCGGGGCCGTAGTGGTGGGAGGCGGCAACACCTTCCAGCTCCTGGCCCGGCTCTACCAGGAGCGGCTGCTCGGCCCGATCGTGAAGCGGGTCCGCGGCGGAGCACCCTTCGTCGGCTGGAGCGCCGGCTCGAACCTGGCCTGCCCCACAATCAAGACCACCAATGACATGCCGATCATCGAGCCGCCGAGCTTCCTGGCTTTGGGTCTGGTGCCGTTCCAAATCAACCCGCACTTCACCGACGCCGGCATCCCCAACCACGGCGGCGAGACCCGCTCGGAGCGATTGACCGAATTCGTTGCCGCAAACCCCGGCGTGCCGGTCATCGGCCTCCGCGAAGGCTCGAGCCTCCGGGTGGACGGCGGTCGGACCACGCTCCTGGGCGATCAGCCCGCCATCGTGTTCCGGTCCGGGGCCGATCCGATCGAGGTACCGCCAGGAGAGGTGAAGCTCGGGTAACCGGCTGCGACTAGCGCCGTCCCAGCGCCTTCTCGATCAGTATCAGCTGGCCCAGGTGATAGGAGTTGTGATCGGCCAGCACCAGCGCCTCCCGCAAGATCGTTTGGCCATCGCCCCACGGGATCGGGGCGAAGAGATCCGTCGCGGAATCCGAAACCAATTGTTGCATGGCAGCGAGATCGGCGAGGAAGCCCTCGACCGATCGTTCCCATGCCGACGAGTCCGAGGGAGCATCAGCGTCTGGCCAATAACCATCGGGAAATGCTGGCGACACGTGGTTGGGATTACGCGAGAACTCGAGGATGTCCCACTGCGCGATGCGCAGATGCTCCATGAGGCGCCACGGCGTGTGCGGAACACCCGCGACTTTCGCCCCTGCAATGGCCGACGGGTAGGCCGACAGAGTCGAACGGAGATCGGCGTGGGCCCCCTCTCCTTCGAGCAGGATGACCAAATGGGCACGCAATGATTGGTCGCTCATGAACGTTCCCCGGGTTTGGGCTGGTCCGATGCCTCGCTGAGAAATCACCCCACCGTCCTGGTGGACCACCAGAGCAGCCAAATCCAGAGGATCTGGAGCAGCGTTCTGAGGGCGAACGGCGTGTGCGGGCGCCCGCCGATGGTGAGGCCCGACTGGGCGGCATAGGCGTTCGCGGGGTACAGTGCGAACAGGAGCACCATGAGTCCGTAGGCGGCCCAGCGTGCCACGCCAGGCAGGAGCAGGCCGATCGCGCCGGCCAGCTCCGCGATGCCGGTGAGGGTGACGAGCGCGGCCGGATTGGGCAGGCCCGGCGGCACCATGCGGATCAGGTCGGCGCGGGTGCGGGTGAAATGCGCGAGGCCGGTGAAGAGGAACATGACCGCGAGGCCCACCCGCATGGATGCCTGCCAGCCGTCGAGCGCGCCGACGTCGAGCGCGCCGAGTCCGCGGGCCACGAGCATGGCCGCGATCATGACGTAGAACGGGATCACGCGGGAGCGAGCCTGGCCAGGTAGTCGCCGCTCTCCTCTTCCATCAGGATCTCACACGCCCACTGCCCCTGCGTAGCATGGCGCTCGAGCGTTTCCGGGTCCACATGGAGCCAACCGCAAAGGGGGCCGGTTTCTCCAGCGACGGCAAACTGCATGCGGATCTCGCCGATGTAGCGGCCGGCGCGGCGAGTGGCATCGTGGTAGGTCAGGTGCCGCGGATCCGTTGTCTTTCGCACGTCGTGGGAATGCACCAGCACCTGTCCGTCGCCTGGCGCCAGGGTTCGGGCATGGATCAGGAACCGATCCAGCCCGGCCAGGTCTTCGACCATGCCGATGCCGTGGCCCAGCATGAGCAGCGTGTCGAATGGGCCGCTCTCGAACTCGAAGATATCGGCACGGCGTGCGTCTTGAACGCCGCGCTCCTGCATGATAGTGACCGCCAAGGAGTTCACATCGATGGCGGTGACGGCGTGCCCGCGGGATTGGAGCACCAGACTATGGAGCCCGGTGCCGGCGCCGATGTCGAGCACATGGCCCCGGCAGCGGTCGAGGGCCGTGACCTCGATGGGGAAGAATTGTTCGGGCTGGCGGAAGAAGTGGCTCACCGGCAGCCGGTCTTCGAGACCGTCATCGCGACGGATGACCAGCTCGGCCTGCGTGTCGCCCCGGAAATAGGCAAGCAGCGCGGCCCCGTGGGGTCCCATCGCGTTGGCGGTCATCGAGTGCAAAACCTACACCCTAGCTGGAGCGCCGAAAGACCAACCGGTTCGTGAGTTACCGAGCCAAGGTCTCCACAGCGCTTGCTACCTGCCTACTCGTCTACCGGCCTCCTGCCTAGTTCGCCATCTTGATCGCAGCGAGTCGCTTCACGGCTGCAAGGCTCTTTCTGTTCCGGACCTCCAGACGAACCCCCCTGCCTTCCGGGTATTGTTTCCCGCCATCGATCGCCTCGAGCACGTCGCCGGGGATGTCACTCTCGTGGGCGGCGGCAATCGCGTTCCTCCCCAACACAAATGCGACCAAGAAGTACCCGCGCTGCGGAATCAGGTACAGAATAGTTCGACTCTTGTGCTTGAGGCCGAGCGACCACCCGTACTTGGCGCCCGAATAACTCCACTTCTCGACGAGCGGATCGTATTGCGACCTGAGGTCGCCGGTAAGCGTGACCCAGAGCCCGCTCGAGCGGCCAAGCACCTGGGCAAGCGCACGGGCGTCGGGCGTCCTCGACCTATCATCCAATGCACTGAGCGCCATGTGCATCGACTCCCATGGTGCGATGGAGTGCGGATGGGCTCACCCGTATCAGGCTCAGATTGGGGGTTTGCGTATGACGCGATCGTGAACAGCCGAGGAAGAATCCTTTAGACTCCCTCTTGCGCGCCATGGTACCGGAGGGGAAATTCTCTGCCTTCCCCCACCACTGGAGAGGTATCCTATGAAGCTCGTATCCGGAATCGTCGCGGCCGCGGCGATTGTCCTCATTCCGGCGACCATCCATGCCCAGGATGCCGAACGGCCCTACATCTCGGGCATCTATTACCAGTGCCAGATCCCGGGGCAGGACCGTGCTGATGCGATCGTCCGTACCGTCGTCGGGCCGGTGTACGACCGGCACATGGCGGCCGGGCACATCACCGGTTGGGGCTGGCTGGGACACTATTCGGGCGGCGCCTGGCGACGCGCCTCCTATTTCGTGGTTCCGACGCTCGACGCGGTGTTCGATATGCAGGAGGCGATCCTCGCCGACCTCCGGAAGGATCATCAGAAGGAAATGACCGAGCTCAA
>DATHRW010000161.1:0-8330 GCA_035464955.1 Gemmatimonadales bacterium | reverse complement strand
GACGCGTTCCAGCTGTTCCACGGCGAGTCGGGTTGGCAGATCGTGCATTTGATCGATACCAGGCGCACCGAAGGATGCACCAACGACGGATGATCGGTCGCGGCCCGGATCGCGCCGGGCCGCGAACGGTGCTATCCTTGGTGCGACCCTATTCCCGAACGGACCGATGCCGCATACCATCCGCCGGGCGGTCATAGTCGCCCTCGTCGTAGGTTTCGTCCTGCTCCTCGCCATCCCCGGAGCGATTTCACTCTACATAGACTGGCTCTGGTTCGCGGAGCTTCGATTCGAGCGCGTGTTCACGACGGAGCTGGTTACCCAACTCGCGCTCTTTGCCGGCGCCGGGCTCTTCGTGTTTGGAGTGCTGTGGGCCAATCTCCGGCTGGCGCAACGGGGGCTCGTGCCCGACCCCATCTTGATCAAGTTCAACCCGAACGCCCCGCGTCTCAACGTGACGGCGTTGCTCGGGCGCTTGGCCATCCCGACCGCCCTGGTCCTCGCGTTCCTGACGGCCCTTCCCCTGACCGGGAATTGGCTGTCCGTGATGCAGTTCATTCATCGCACGCCGTTCGGCGTGGCCGACCCGATCTTCGGACGCGACATCGGCTACTATGTGTTCGTCTTGCCCTTGCTCAGCGCCGGTTTGGGCTTGGTGCTGGCACTGCTCATCCTGAGCCTGGCCCTGAGCGTGCCGCTCTATTGGTTGAGGGGTGACGTCGTCATCAACGGTCGCCGTGTTCGCGTGGAGCCATCCGCCGGCCTACACCTCGGCATCCTCGTTGCCCTCGTCTTCCTGACACTCGGGATCCAAACTTGGTTCGTCCACATTCCTAGCCTCCTCTTCTCCACCACTGGCCCGCTGGTGGGCGCCAGCTATGCCGACCTCCACGCAAGCCTGCCTGCGCTGCGAGTATCGGCCGTGATTGCCCTGCTGGCGGCGGGGTTCGTCCTGGTCGGCGCCATCCGCGGCACCGTGGCCTGGAACACGACGCTCGCCCTCGCCGCGTATCTGCTCGTGGTGGTCGTAGGACAAGGAATTGTGCCCAGCGCCGTGCAGAAGTTGTTCGTCGATCCGACGGAGCTGACCCGGGAGACGCCCTATCTCGCCCACCATATCGAGGCGACCCGCCGCGCGTGGAAGCTGGACAGCGTGGAGACGCTCGACCTCCGCGGCGAGGCCCAACTCACCCGCGACGACATCGCGGCCAACGCTCCCACCATCGAGAACGTGCGCCTGTGGGATCGCGACCCCCTGCTCCAGACCTTCGGACAGCTCCAGGAAATCCGCACGTATTACGACTTCATCTCGGTCGATGACGACCGGTACTGGATCGACGGGAAGTACCGGCAGGTCATGTTGTCGCCGCGCGAGCTGAATCCGGCATCGTTGCCGACCCGCACGTTCATCAACGAACATCTCGTCTTCACCCACGGGATGGGAGTTACCCTGGGGCCGGTGAACCAGGTGACGGAGGAGGGCCTGCCGGTCCTGTTCATTCAGGACCTGCCCCCGGCCTCGAAGGTGTCGCTCCAGGTCACTCGGCCGCAGATCTACTTTGGTGAACTGGCGCAACAATACGTGTTCGTCAACACCCGCCGGGAGGAGTTCGACTACCCCTCCGGAGATGCCAACGTCTTCACGGCGTATGAGGGGACGGCCGGGATCTCCATCGGAGGGCCGCTGCGCCGCGGGCTCCTCGCGTGGCATTTCCGGTCGATGAACATCCTTCTCTCGGGGGACCTCACGGCCGAGTCACGCATCTTGTTTTATCGCAACATCGTCGACCGGACGCGCCGGGCCCTGCCCTTCCTCCGGCTCGACCACGACCCCTACCTCGTAGTCACCGACGCGGGCGAGCTCAAGTGGATCCTCGACGGCTACACGGTCGCCAGCCGCTATCCCTACTCCCAGCGACTGGCCGACGGCACCAGCTACATGCGGAACAGCGTCAAGGTGGTGCTCGACGCCTACAACGGCGACGTGGTCCCGTACATCGCCGAGCCCGACGATCCGTTCATCCGAACCTACGACCGGATCTTCCCGGGCATCTTCAAGCCGCTCGCCGAGCTGCCGGCCGACCTCCGGGCCCACCTGCGCTATCCGGAGGACTTGTACGGGATCCAGGCATCGCTGTACACCACCTACCATATGGATGAGGTTGAGGCGTTCTATCACCGCGAGGATCAATGGCAGATCCCGGCGATCGATCAACGTGACAGGCCCGATCCATTCATGCGACACATCGTGCTCCGGCTCCCGGAAGAAGACCAAGCCGAGTTCATCTTCATGACTCCATTCACCCCGCGCGGGAAGGACAATCTGGCCGCGTGGATGGTGGCGAGAAATGACGGCCCACACTATGGGAAGCTCCGGGTGTACCAGTTCCCGAAGCAAAGCCTGGTGTTCGGGCCGCGTCAAATCGTGAATCGCATCAACCAAGACACCGAAGTGTCGCGCCAAACTTCGCTCTGGGACCAGCGGGGCTCGCAGGTCATTCGGGGTGAGCTCTTGGTGATTCCGATCGAGGAGTCGCTCATCTACGTCCAGCCGCTCTACCTGCGGGCCGAAGGGGGCCGCATTCCCGAGCTCAAGCGGGTGATTGTGGCCTACCAGAATCAGGTGGTGATGGAGGAAACTCTGGAACAGGCCTTGGCCGTACTGTTCGGCGCTCAGCAGCCGTCCACCGTCGGTCAGGCACCGGCGGTTGCCGCCGCGGCCCCAGGCGCGACGACCGTTCAGGGGCTCACCGGCGGGACCCCGACCCTGATTCGCCAAGCGGCCGACCACTACGCACGCGCCATGGAGGCCCAGCGCGCCGGAGATTGGGCCGCCTACGGCGAGTCGATTCGTCGCCTTGGCGCGGTCCTCGACGAACTCCGGAGCACCACAGCCGGACCGTGAAGATCATCTCGTGGAACGTCAACTCCATTCGGACCCGGCTCGAGCGGACCCTGGCGCTGCTCGAACGCCACCGCCCCGACGTCCTCTGCCTCCAGGAGACCAAGGTCCGCGACGATGCCTTCCCGGTCGACGAGTTCTCAGCGATCGGCTACCACGCCCAGGTCTTCGGTCAGAAGACCTACAACGGCGTCGCCATCCTGAGCCGGTCCCCGGCCTCCGACGTGTGCCACGGCTTCCCGGGCGATCCGGCGGCTGACCAGGCGCGGGTAATCGGCGGCACGGTCGACGGGATCCAGATCCTCAACCTATATGTGATCAATGGGGAATCGGTGGAGAGCCCGAAATTCCAGCTCAAGCTCCAGTGGCTGGATGCCATGCTCCGCTGGCTCGAGCAGGATTTCGACCCGGGCCGGCCGCTCCTTCTCGTGGGCGATTTCAACGTCACACCCGACGATCGCGACGTCCACGACCCCGACAAATGGCGCGGACGGGTGCACTGCAGCGACGCCGAACGAGACCGAATCCGGCAACTTGTTGCCTGGGGGCTGGTGGATGTGACCCGGCGGCACCACCCCAACGGAGGGCCGCACACCTGGTGGGACTACCGCGGCGGCGCCTTCCATCGCGGCTGGGGGCTCCGTATCGACCTGGCGCTGGCGAGCGAGCCGGTGGCATCGCGCTGCCGGAGCGTCGAGATCGACCGGGACGAGCGCAAGCCGTCGAGCGGTGAGGGCAAGCCAAGCGATCACGCGCCGCTGATCGTCCACCTCAACTAGGCTTGGCTAGGCAACGTACACCGTCTTTACGTTGACGAATTCCCGTATCCCTAACATCCCCAGCTCGCGACCATACCCCGACTCCTTGATGCCTCCGAAGGGCAGCCGCGGATCGGACCGGACGAAGGCGTTCACGAAGCAGCACCCGGCTTCGAGGCGCGTCGTTGCGATCAGTTCGCCGCGCTCGATGTCCCTGGTGAAGACCGCCGCCCCGAGCCCGAATACCGTGTCGTTCGCGACCGTGATGGCTTCGTCCTCATCGGCCACCGGTATGATGGCGGCCACCGGGCCGAAGAGTTCCTCTTCGTAAGCCGGCATGCCCTTCGTGACACTGCTCAGCACGGTTGGCGGGTAGAACGCGCCCGGCGATGTGGGAATCCTGCCACCCAGAAGCAGGCGGGCCCCGGCCGCGACACTCCGCTCCACCTGCCGGTGGAGTTCCTCGCGGAGATCATGGCGGGCCAGCGGCCCGAGGTCCACCGACTCCTCGGTCGGGTCGCCCATGGTCTTCGATGCCATGCCGGCGACCATCCGGCGTTCGAACTCCGCCAGGATGGCTCGCGGAACGATGAACCGTTTCGCCGCGATGCAGCTCTGGCCGGTATTGATCAGACGGCCCGTCACGCACGCCTCCGCCGCGCGATCGAGATCGGCGTCTTCCAAGATCACGTAGGGATCGCTGCCCCCGAGCTCGAGCACGGTCTTCTTGAGCCTGGTTCCGGCTTCGCGCGCGACGGCACGGCCGGCGGGCGTGCTCCCGGTCAGGGTGACGCCCCGCACCGCTGGATGGCCGATCACGCCGGCTACATCGCCGCTGCCGATCAACAGGGTGCGAAACAAATGGTCCGGAGCGCCGGCTTCCCGCCATAGGCGCTCGATGGCGAGGGCGCATCCGGGCACGTTGCTCGCGTGCTTGAGCGCCATGCCGTTACCGGCCATGAGGGCCGGGGCGGCGGCGCGAAACACCTGCCAGAATGGGAAATTCCAGGGCATGACCGCCAAGATCACGCCGAGCGGTCGGTAGGCCACGAAACTCCGGCGCGCGTCGGTCGCGATCTCCTCCGGAGCGAGGAAGTCAGGGCCCCGCTCCGCGTAGTACTCGCACACCCAGGCACACTTTTCCACTTCCGCCTTGCCCTGAGCGACCGGCTTGCCCATCTCCGCCGCCATCAGGCGGGCCAGGGGCACCGCCTCCCGGCGAAGGGCGTGCCCGACCGCAGTCAGGAGCTGGGCGCGCTCGGTCATGGGGCTCTCGCGCCAGGCCTGTTGAGCCCTGCCGATCTGGTCGAGGACAGCCGCCGCGGCCGCCGCGCTCGTCGCCTGGTAAGTGTCGAGGGTGTTGCCGGTTGCCGGGTCGATGCTCGTGATGGTCATGATAAGGACCTCCTCCCGGGTCAAAACTAGTTTCGGACCTGAGGACGGCGCCATCGATACCGAGCTGGGGTACCAGGAAGCCGGGGGGAGGGAAACCGATGGGGCCCGACCGCAGGCGGTCGGGCCCCATCGGCCATCGGAGAGAACGACGTGCCTACTGAATTGCGTTCATCATGTCGAAGATCGGGAGGTACATCGCCACGACCATACCGCCGACGATGACACCCAACACGACGATCATGACCGGCTCCATGAGGGACAGGAGCGCGCTGACCGCGACGTCCACTTCCTCGTCGTAGAAGTCGGCGATCTTCGCCAACATTTCGTCCAAGCCGCCGGTCTGCTCGCCGACCGCAATCATGGAAATGACCATCGGCGGGAACACCCTGGACTTTTCGAGCGGGCCGGCAATGGTCTCACCGCCCGCAATCGACTGCCGCGACTCCATCACGGCATTGTGGATCACCTGATTGCCGGCGGTCTTGGCCGTGATTTCCAGGCCATCCAGAATGGAGACGCCCGACGAGATGAGCGTCCCGAGCGTCCGGGTGAACCGCGAGACGGCGGACTTGCGCAGCATGTCTCCCAGAACTGGGGAGGACAGGAGCATCTGGTCGATGCGGAGTCGGCCGCTATCGGTCCGGTAGTACGCCCGCACGGCGAACGTCAGGGCGACGAGAATGCCGATGGCCGCCCACCAGTAGCCCAGGAGCATATCCGAGGCCCCGATCACGATCCGGGTCGGTAGCGGCAGTTCCATGCCCACCGAGGCGAACATGCTCTGGAATGTCGGAATCACGAAGATGAGCAGAATGGCGATGGCCGCCCCGGCCACCGTGAGGATCACGCCCGGATACACCAGGGCGCCCTTCACCTTGCGGATCAACGCGTCGTTCTTCTCGAGAAAGACGGCCAAGCGCAGGAGAATGGTGTCGAGAATACCGCCGGCCTCACCGGCCGCCACCATGTTCACGTACAGGTCCGAGAATGCCTTTGGGTGCTTGCTCAAGGCATCCGCCAGCGTATTGCCGGCCTCGACGTCGTACACCACCGTGCGGGTGACGTCCTTCAGCGCCTTGTTCTCAGTCTGCTGCGCCAGGATATTCAGCGACTGGACCAGCGGGAGGCCCGCGTTGATCATGGTGGCGAACTGACGCGTGAAGATGACCGTGTCGCGGGTGGTGATGCGCTTCGCGCCAAAGCTCAGGTTGATCGACTTCGGGGCCTCACGCACACTCACCAGAATCATCCGATTCTTGCGGATGTGGTTGACGACGTCGTCCTTGGACGGCGCGTCGAGCTGTCCCTTCATGATCTGACCGCTACTGTTCTTCGCGGTGTATTCGTAGAGCGGCATGAGTTCTCTCCTCCGAAATGCTGACCTAGCGGCGCAGGGTGGCGCGCCGACCTTCGTCGATTGACTTGATGTCTTCTTCCTCAGGCGGTGTCATGCCGATCATGCGCATGAACTCCTTGGGGTCAGGCGACACCCGTAAACACTCCTCGGGATTCACTCGGCGCGTCATCTGCAATTGATAGAGCGAATCGTTCATCGTCTGCATTCCGTGCTTCTTGCCGGACTGGAGCGCGGAGTAGATCTGGTGCACCTTGTCGTCCCGAATCAGCGCTCGGATTGCGGGGGTCGCCACCAAGATCTCGCACGCCATGCTGCGTCCCCGCCCGCTCGAGTTCTGGAGCAGGGTTTGGGTCACGACGCCCTCGAGGACGAAGGCGAGCTGGGCCCGGACCTGGGATTGTTGGCTCGACGGGAAGACGTCGATGATCCGGTTGATCGACTCCGCCGACGAGTTGGTGTGGAGCGTCGCGAGGGCTAGGTGACCCGTTTCCGCGATGGTCAGCGCAGCCGCAATGGTCTCCAGGTCGCGCATCTCGCCCACCAGAATGATATCAGGATCTTCCCGGAGAGCGTACTTGAGCGCGTTGGCGAAGCTCTTGGTGTCGGTCCCGACCTCTCGCTGGTTGACCAGGCACGACTGGTGGCGGTGGATGAACTCGATCGGATCCTCCACCGTGATGATATGGCCTTTGCGCTCCCGGTTGATCTTGTCGATCATGGCCGCGAGCGTGGTCGATTTCCCCGAGCCGGTCGGCCCGGTGACCAGGACGAGGCCGCGGGGCCGCTCGGCAAGCTTGGCCACGACGGGTGGAAGCCCCAGCTCCTCGAAGGATTTCACCTGGAACGGGATCATCCGGATGACCATGCCCACGCACCCGCGCTGCTTGAAGCAGTTGCCGCGGAACCGGGCCAGGTTCTGGATCCCGAACGAGAAGTCGAGCTCGTCTTCGGTTTCGAAGCGCTTCTTCTGGTTTTCCGTCAGGACGGAGTACGCCAAATGAAGCGTGTCCTTCGCGGTCATCACCTCGGTGAACGAGGAATTGACGATATCGCCGTCAATCCTGAGCTTGGGACACTCGCCCACGGCAAGATGGAGATCGGACGCTTCCTTCTCGATCATTTCTTCGAGTAACGTCCGGAGGTTGATGCTCATTCGGCTGTCTCCTTGACTACTTCTTCGAGGGTGGTAACGCCCTGTTTGATCTTCTCGAGGCCATCCATACGCAAGGTCAGCATCCCTTCAGCGACCGCCTGGTCCTTGAGATCCGCGGCTGAGTCTCCCCGCAAGATCATGCGCCGGAGCTCGGGCGTAAGGGCCATGACCTCATAGAGGCCGGCGCGGCCCCGATACCCCGTGCCACTGCACGCCTCACAGCCCGCGCCCTTCATGAACTTGATTGCCGCGGCCTGATCGTGATCGAGCTGGAGGGGAGCGAGTTCTTCATCCGTGTACTGAGCGTGGTCTCGACAGTCTTTGCAGATACGCCGAACCAGCCGCTGGGCGGCCACTAAGTTGACTGCGCTCGCCACGTTGAAGGGCTCGATGCCCATGTCAATCATTCGGGTGATGGTGCTCGCGGCATCATTGGTGTGGAGGGTCGAGAGCACCAGGTGCCCCGTCAGCGCCGCCTTGATGGCGATGCTGCCCGTCTCCAGGTCCCGGATCTCACCGATCATGATGACGTTCGGGTCCTGACGGAGAAAGGCGCGGAGCGCCGCGGCGAAGGTCAGGCCGATCTCGGACCGCACCAGCACCTGGTTGATACCCATCAAGTTGTACTCGACCGGATCTTCCGCCGTCATGATGTTGACTTCGGGGCTGTTGATCTTCGACAGCGCCGAGTACAGCGTTGTGGTTTTGCCCGATCCGGTCGGTCCCGTCACCAGCACCATACCGTAGGGATTGGCGATGGCCGACATC
>DATHRW010000160.1:0-7240 GCA_035464955.1 Gemmatimonadales bacterium | reverse complement strand
GTGAAGTTCGGATTGTGGAGCGTGGTCTGCCAGACGTCCCATTGTCCGGCCCGTTGCTCCTTGCTGATCTTCCCGAGCTCGTGGTTGTTGATCAAGACGTGCTTGATGTTCATGCCGTATTTCACGGCCGTCGTCAGCTCGGCCATGTATTGCCCAAAGCCCCCGTCACCCGAAATGGCGACGACCGGCCGCCCGTGGAACCGCGGGTCGTCGTCCTGGGTTGCGGCCCAGGCGCCCATCGCGGCCGGATAGGCAAATCCGATCGAGCCGAGGTAGCCGGACATGAGAACCGCCTGACGAGTGCACTCGAAGTACCGCCCGAAGGAATAGGTGTTGTTCCCGACATCGACGGCGATGATGGCGTCCTCCGGGATCGTGCGATTCAGGGCGGCAAAGACCGCCGCGGATCCAATCCCCTTCCCGCGATGCTCCCGCTCGCGTTTGGCCTTCTCCGCACGCCAGAGCGCCCATCGGGCCGCAACTTCGGGCCGTTGATCGACCCGATCGGTTCCGCGCGTCAGACGATTCCTGAGTATCGCGGCCGTAATACCGATTTCGCCCCACACGGGAACGTCCACTGCGTGGAACTTGCCCAGCGCCATAGGGTCGAAATCCACTTGGATGGTGGGCTTCTTGGGCGTGATCCCGGTGTGGTTGCTGAAGCTCGCACCGAACACGAGCAAGCAGTCGCTCTCGTTCATGAACCAACTCGCGATCGGTGTGCCGCTCCGGCCGAGCACACCGCACGCCAGTGGGTGGCGATCGGCAATGAGTCCTTTCCCTTTGAAGGTAGTAATCACCGGTGCGTGGATCTGCTCGGCCAGTGCGATGACCTTGGGCATGTGGAAGCGTGCCCCATGGCCCACGATGATCACCGGCCGCTTGGACGATTCCAGCAGGGTGACTGCCTGATCGGTCGCCTCCGCGGGCGGCGCGATGGTGCGAGCGGTCAGGCGACCCCGAGGCGAGCCGGCGGCGGCTGACGCCTCGGCATTCTGCACTTCGTCGGGAACGATGAGGTGCGACACACCGCGATTGAGGAGCGCGCTCTTGCAGGCCAGGTTCACCAGCTCGGCGTGCTTGCTGGTCGGCAGCGCAGGCTGGCTCCACTGCGCCACCTTCCCGAACGCTGCCGCCAAGTCGACTTCTTGGAATGCCCCGGGCCCGAGGACTTGCGTGTCGACTTGGCCCGTCAGTGCCAGCACGGGAGCGCGATCGACGTTCGCGTCCCAGAGCCCGGTGAGCAGGTTGGTGGCTCCGGGACCCGCAATCGACAGACAGGCTGCGAGCCTTCCCGTGAGCTTCCCATAGGCCGAGGCCGCAAATGATGCCGCACCTTCATGACGAATTCCGATGTAGCGGAGCTGTCCGGCCTGCTCGAGGCGTCGCAATGCATCCGCCAGACCCAAGTTCGAATGCCCCACCATTCCCCAGACGGTCGTGATGCCCCACGCAACCATCGTTTCGGCCATGACATCGGAAACCGTTCGAGTATGGGGGCGCTCCTCATGGAACCCGACGTAGATGCCGTCATCTCGAACCTCGACTGGATACGTCGCGACACCATCGGAGTACCCGCCCGGTGGCTTGCCCGTCAGCGGATCGTAATCCCACCCGTGCCACGGACATCTGAGCCAGCCATTTTCGATCGATCCTTCGCCGAGCGGGCCGCCTTGATGCGGACATCGATTGTCCAGCGCGGCGTACTGCCCTTCATGGCGGGTCATGCACACGGTCTGCCGCGCGCAGGTAACGGGTTTGACCCTGCCCTCCGCGAGCTCATCGTGGTCCAGAACCCGATGCCAGACCAGGTCGGGGGATGGTGCGGGCGACGCCATCTATCGGCTCCTGTGGCTCTGGGCGATGGGGTACTGTCCTTCGCGCGCGGGAATCATCGCCACGCGGCGAGGATACCACCCATGATATTGAGGTATACCAATTGGTAGCCGGTATCAATGAGGAATGTTGCGAGCGGCTTGTCTGAGAACATGTTGCCGGTCAGTCCGATGGTGAAGGCGAATCCGGCCCAGCAGAGCGTCCCCAACCACATGCCTTGAATGAAGGTCGCGATGCCGGTGAGGGCGACGAGAATCGCGATGACCAATGCCATGAACAGGTAGGCGAGGAGGGACACCGCATAGGCGCGTCCGGCGGTTTGCTGCAGCTCCACCAGTTTCTCTTTGGAGTACCCGTGCGCCGCCGCCCAGGCCTTGCCGAACCCGACCGGCGAATACCAGAGCGCCCCAAGCGCGAATGGGCTGATTCCAGCCACCAACAGGGCGAGAATATTGATCTGAGTCACCGGCATCGTTTCCCCCTGGTTGCTCGTGGGTTGGCGACTGGGTCACATGTCTGGGCGTGGTGCCCCGCCCGCCCATCCTAGCGCTCAGGTGGGAGCAGGGCCAGTCTCCGGATCGTTGACGGGAACCGCTGGAGACCCTCTCAGGTTCCGCGGTTCCTGTACTGGCGGGTCGGGGGCTGAGTTACGTGGCTGCAGCCGGCGGGCGGAAGACCAGGACCGGGACGTCCGACCCGCGAATCACGCGATCGGTGACGCTTCCCAAGAGCATGCGCCGCAACCCTCGCGCCCCGTGGGTCGTCAGGGCGATGAGGTCGGCCTCACGGCGGCGTGCTTCGTCCAAGATGAACGCCGCAGGGCTCACGCCGTAGACCGTTGCCGTTTCCACTTGAATGCCTTCCGCCTGAAACCGACTGGCGCACTGTTGCAAGTAGCGCTCGGCCTGCTCACGCCAGGGGGCGCGCGCCACACCGGCGAATTCCTCCGCAGGCATGAACTCGGTCAGCGCCGGTGCTGGGAGAGTGTCCTCGACCACATGCAGCAGCGTGAAGCGCGCGTCGGTGAGCCGGCCAAGGTTTCGGGCGTGCTCCAGGACAGCCTCGGAAAAGGGTGACGCGTCGAGCGGGATCAGGATATGCCGATAGGTGGGCTCGCGTGGCGCTGCCTGCTCTTCCGGGCGGATGAAGAGCACCGGCATGTGCACCTGGCGTACCAGCTGGTCCGCTACACCGCCGAACCAGCTCCGGGTGAGTGGCCCTCGCCCATGGGTCGCGAGCACGATCAGATCGATGGACTGCTTGGCGGCGTAGGTTGCCAACGCGACCGCGACGGGTCGGTCCAAGATCTCCGCAGAGAATCCTTGCCGGACCGCATATTCCGCCAGGGCACCGGCGGTCGGCGCTTCCAAGAGGGCCGATTCGACGCCCTGCGGCAGCTGCCGCCCTACCTTCTCCGCCATGCCGTCGAGGTAGGCCAGTTCCACCGGCTTGGCCTCGCTCGTGGCCGGGCCGCCGCCTGCGGAACTGGGCACCCACGACGGCATGGGCTCGTGCACCACCACCAGGTGGAGCCGCGCCTTGGCCGCCCGCGCAAAGAACAGCGCATGAGGCAATGCCTGTTCCGCGAACGTCGACCCGTCGAGCGGCACCATGATATCGTGATACACTGGAGGTCCTCAGAGGTCAGGTGTGGAGCGAATTCCGCGCGTCAGGATCGTGCGTCGCCTCCCGTCGGCACGACCGACTCGATCTTGGCAATCGCCGCTGCGGGGTTTGCCACTTCGACAATCAGCTGATCGTAGCGGTCATCTGCCAAATCGATGACGATAGTCCGCTCGGCATCGCGGACATCCCAGAAGATGCGCTTGCCGTCCTGATAGAAGGTTCCCGCGACGACCACGCCCGGAATGTGGGTGCCGGGAGCGCGGATGCCCTTCCACCACCCGCCGGCGACGCTCGGGTCGGCCCGGGCACCTCGGATGTTCTCGAAGGGAATTTCGAGGCGGCTCTTGAGGGACCAAAGCTTACTCCAGCCTTGGACATCGAGGATCAGCACTCCAGGTCCGAACGAGAGTTCAACCATTCCCGTCTGCTCCCCGGCTGCTCCCGACCGTGGATGTCAGGAGCGCCCTGGCTAAACCCGCCCTCTCGTGTTCAGGCTTCCAGACCCGCCGGCACATGCTCCTTGATGGTCTCCACCGCGAACCGATTCACCAACACGCGGATGTTGTTGCTCTTGGCATCGATCGGCAGGACGAAAAAGAACGGCCGATTCGGTGGGAAACGGTTGGTGAGCCCCACGAAGCGCTCGCCATCATGGAAGGTGACTTCGATTCCTTTGGCACCACGAAGCCGCATATCTGCGGGATCCGCAGTCAATGATTCCGAGTATTCGCGGTCTCCGTCGATGTCGCGCACGAAGAACAGCGCCTTGAGCTTCACCAGCTCAACCTCGACCATCGATTCATTCGTCTTGACATGGCACTTTGGCCGGTTCGGCGCGACGTCCAAGCTCGTGCCCTTCACCAGTCGACCGTCGAGGAAATGTGCTACAACGTCGTTCTTCATTACTTGAATGCCTCGCAGAGTCCGATCAGGCACCATAATCCCCTCGAGACTGACCGCCGCTCCAGGGGGCTTCGACAAAGGTAAAGGCAACCGACGCGGGCGCCAGTAGCACCCACTCCTCAGCGCCAAAGCTAACCAGGGACACCGCGCGTGAGCACCGTGCCCCTGGTTGGCACTACGACGACGACTCCCGCCTAGTGTAGCGCGATTCCGAGCGACTTCACCGTGGCCACGGTGAGACAGGGATCGACAGGCAGGCCCTTGGCACGCTGGTAGGCATTCACCGCGCGCATCGTGCCGGTCCCAATTATGCCATCCACGCTCCCAGGGTCCTGCCCGGCCTGCCCAAGCGCCTCTGGATGTCCCGGACCCGACCGTGGGTCATGTCGGTCTCGCACAGGATTTCCCGCCACTCGACTCTGCCGTCCGACACCAGCCCAGTGGCCGAGGCAGGAGACACCGGCGGGCTCGGCGCCGCTGTCCGGGCCCTTAGCGAGGTGTCAGCGGCCCCAGCCCATGGCGCCGCCAAGGATGGCTGCGGGAATGGCGATAGCAAGCCAGCCCAACAGTGCCGTGGCGATTGCCTTGCCGGTGCTGAAATCCAGCGCCTGCCGGATGGCGATGACGCCCGCGACCAACACCCAAATAACCACGGCCGCCCGGACCAGACCGCCCACCAGTGGAAGGACCGCGAGCACGACCAGCACCTGCGGGGCCTGGGCGAACCCGATCGTCCGTAACAACTCTCCCCACGTGGCGGTGCCCCCGAGGAGTTTGTCACCAATCAGGTAGGTAATGCCCGACCACACGAGCCATCCCAGGAGCGCCGCGATTGCACCCACGATGATGCCGGTGCCGCCGTGCCCGACGCCGCCGATGGCTTGCGCGATGGCGCCCAGCAAGACGACCATGGCCGCCTGGCTCGTCGCGGTGGTGTCGGCCTCGACCTCCTCATACGTGGCAACGTTCAAGAACGCTGCGCCCATCATGCGATCGATGATCTGCGCCATGTGCCCCTTCCCCCGAGTAAAGTGGCCAAAGACATCCGGCAACGTGCCGGACGCCGGAATCCGTTCATCCCAACCGGCAGACGCTCGGACTACGCATGCCGGGGGTCGACGACCTGGTCAACCGCCCGAGCCAAGTCGAAATCGAGCGCCGTGAGGCCGCCCGCATCGTGGGTCGTGAGGTCGATGGCCACCCGATTGTACACATTCGACCATTCCGGGTGATGGTCCCGCCGTTCCGCGAGCAATGCCACCTGCGCCATGAAGCCGAAGGCCTGGACGAAATTCGTGAATCGGAATTCGCGGTGCAGCTTCCCATCGACGACTTTCCACTGCGGCACCTCAGTGAGTTGCGCGAGAACGTCCGCGTCCGACAGCCGTTGCCGTGCCATTGTGTCTCCTGTTCACGGATCAGATGGGGGCGTGCCGAGACCGTCGCCGGAGATGCCGGCGCGGCGCACGCGATTGGCACAGAAGTGCCCGACATGCGTGGGGCCCCGACTGCCACTCGACCAGTCACCGCGGAATCCGTCCGCGGTGATCTCCTTCACGTACAGCGCCATGAAGCCGCCGTCAAACCGGACCATGTCCCGCCGATTGGCGTCGGCGCCAACCCGTAGCGTGATGCTGCGAGCTCGCTCGCCGGCCCCGGCCCCGGTCTGCTCGAGCACCGCCACGCCGGGCTGCATCGGGTCCCGCCTCGTCGCGTCGCCCACGCGCACGCCGCCGACCTGCTCGATTGCGGCGTCCAGAGCCCCATGGAGCGGCATCCTGGCCCCGCTCACCGGACTTCCGGCAACCAGCTCGAGCGACTGCAGCGCGCTATCCTGCGGCAGGAGATCGAGCGTGCCCTCGATCCGCGTGCCATCAAAGTCCGCCGACTCCCCAACCATGACGACCCGAAACGATCCGGCCAAATCCCGGGCCCGCACACTCGAGGCCAGCTCCGTACCACTTGCCACCTTGGCGCACTCACGGCCTTGGCCCGACTGGTGGGCCGCACAGCCGGCCACCGAGAAGAGCGCGATGATGGCCGGCCGCATTGAAACGGGTGACTTCATGTACTCCTCGCGCGGTGGTCGCGTGCCGGCGATGGGTTCAGCCCGCCTCTCGAAGATTGGGGAACCACCTTGCAGGTTCCTCCACGGACTCCCTAACATTAGCCGATCTCTCCCACAGGTGAAACACACATGCTCGCCGTCCTCCTGCCTCTCTGCACGCTCCCGTTCATACCCATGCAGTCACCGGAGCGGACAGCGCCGGACACCGTCACGATCCAGGAATGGCTCGTTCCGTGGCCCGGGACCCGACCGCGCGATCCCTTCGTCGATCGGGACGGCCGGATCTGGTTCGTCGGGCAACAGGGAGATTACGTGGGCCTCTTCAACGAGGCCACCGGCCAGTTCCGGCGCTTCCCGCTTCCGGATGGAGCAGGACCGCACAACGTGGTGCAGGGGCCGGATGGCGCCATGTGGTATACCGGAAACCGCCAGGCCAATCTGGGCAGGCTCGACCCTGCCACCGGAACGGTCACGACCGTTCCCATGCCCGACGGCGAGCCCCGCGACCCGCACACGCTCATCTTCGACGGTACGGGCATCGGCTGGTTCACCGCCCAGCAGGGCAACGTCATCGCCCGCTTCGATCCGAAGACCAACGATGTCACCCTGGTACCGGTCCCCATACCGAGCGCCCGCCCCTACGGCATCGTGGTCGACAGGAAGAACCGGCCGTGGATCGCCACCTTCGGTACCAACGCCATTGCCACGATCGAGCCCCAGACGATGGAGCTGCGCTTCTATCCGCTCCCAAACGAACGGGCTCGGCCGCGCCGCATCGCCGTGACCTCCGACGGCATGGTGTGGTCT
>DATHRW010000159.1:0-9890 GCA_035464955.1 Gemmatimonadales bacterium | reverse complement strand
GAAGTCTTTATCACCATCCGCGACCTGACCCAGGCGGGTGACTGCTTCGACTCGGCACTCGTGGCCGAGGGTTGGGGTCAGTTCCTACACACCGATAACGACATCTACGGCGTCGGCCCGGATGACAAGAACGCAAACTCCTGGGGCTTCCAGGGCCATGGCCAGCTCACGGCCCCGGATGGCAGCACGGTCATGTACAACGGCCACCTTCGGTTAACCTACAACAATTCGGTCGGCCTCCGGGGTACCGCCATGGTCAACGTGCACTGAGCGTTGCAGTCGCAGGTAGGTGGCAAGCCTTCACCGCCCGGCCTCGCGCCGGGCGGTGTCGTTTCGCCAACTATGTAGAGAGGTCCAGTCAGGAATTCTTACTGAGCACCACTACGAGGTGTCGATAGAACTGCCAAGCCGATGCGGTACCATCTACCTCACGGCAGCAGCACCACCCGTCGCCGTTCCCCGGACGCGGCCAGCGAAACCGCAACGGTCGTGAACCGGCCGGTACGGCCTCCGATCCGCCCGCCCTCCACAACGCGGAGCGCGACAGAACTGCGGACCCGGAACTCGTGCTCGCCACTCCCCTCCACCGTCGCTACGAAGCGTCCCCCGTCCTCGCGCCAGTCGAGGAGCCGGAGCCCGCGCGACGGATCACCCGGCCGGGGACGCGTCTGTTGCGGTACCAGCTCCGCGCCACCCCGATAGGTGATGTCCACCGCCGCCTGGCCGGCCACGGTCAGCTCGAAGCTCGGCGACACGTCATGTGGAGTCCGGACGTCGCGATGCGCGACCGCGTTCCCGTCCACTGTGACCGATTCGATCTCGGCACCGAGCGGCAGCGAAGGCGAAAGCGCCACCACCACCAGTCGCGCGGGGTCGCTCGCGGTCAGCGTGATTTCCGTCCGATCATCCCCGCGGCGGATCGCCAGGTCGAGCTTGCCGCACCCGGTGTCGAGCCGCCGCACCGTGAGCCGGTCCCAGTCGGCCGGCAGCTGGGGCGTGAGCGTCACCCGGCACCGCGCCGCGTCGGCCCGGAACCCAATCAACCCGCGCACCAGCGGCGACACCAGCATCGAGGTCGAGAAGAACTGGTCGGGCATCGACGTATCGAGCGGATCGTAGAACGCCGCCGACAAGAGTTCGGGCTGGACGCCGAGCGCGAAGTTGTCGCCCATCCGGGCGATGGCGCGCAGCAAGTCGTATCCGGCCCACCCGCGCCGCATCTGGTACTGGGCCCACGCGGCGAAGCCGGTGACGAAGGGCCAGACCGCGCCATTGTTATAGTGGAGCGGCTCGTACAGCGCGTGGCGCCGGTCGAGCGTCCGCACACCCCAGTCGGTGGTGATGTCGGCGCCCGATATCTGGGCCAGCATCCGCCGCGAGCGCTCAGCGTCGAGTTGCCCAAAGGCCATCGCCGTCGCGGGCCACACCGTGAGGGCGTCGTTGAGCCGAATTCCCCCCTGCCCATCCTCCAGCAGCGCGAACGCGTACCGCCCGGCCGGCTCCATCCAGAAGCGCCGCTCGAGGCTGGCCCGCGCCCGGTCGTGCAGCTCGGTTAGTTCCGCTACCAGCGCCCCGTCGCCCCGGTCGGCGGCGAGCGCGCGCATCCCGTCGAGCGCCGACACCCAGACCCCGGCCAGATAGATATCGGTGTGGAGCGCGTCGCCCAGCCCGCCGACCTCGATCGCCCCGGCGCCGGCGGTCGGGTTCTCCATCAGCCCGTCGCCGTCGGTATCGGTCGCCTTCGACCACCGGTAGGCCAGGAGCAGCTTGTCCCACATCTGGTCGATCCAGGCACGGTCGCCGGAGGCACGCCAGTACTCCGCACAGGCCAGGATCCAATACGGTGTCGTGTCGCCGTGGAACCAGGTGTAGCCGTAGTCGGTCCACCAGGGGAGACGGCCCGCGGCATGCGAGATCTCGTGGGGGATCTTGCCGTCCTCACGCTGGTAGCCGGCCAGGAACGACAACCCCTCGCGCACCAGGTCGAACTGTCCCACCGCGTCCATGGCGAACGTGTTGATGGCGGCGTCGCCGCCGAAGTACCAGCCGAAGCCGGGACGGAAGTTCCCCGCCCCGGCCTTGCCGTAGCCCGCCACCAGGCCGCAGCCCAGGTCGGGGTTGCAGGCCCGCTGACGGTCGAGGTTCACCTTGGCCCACTCGAACATCCGGTCGAGCGCCGGGTCGGGCGACTCGATGGACACCAGCGAATCGGTAACCGCCCGATAGTGGGCCACCTTCTCGTCGACAAGTCGGCGGGCGTTCGCGAGCATCCGGCCGGCCGCGGCCCACATCGAGTCGCGCGGCATGACCCCGCCAGCAATCACGATCGGCAGGAAGCTGGTCCGGGCGAGTGCTGTGTCGATGGCCATGGTGAACTGGGATGGATACGCGGGCGCGTCGTGAGCCGCGTGCGACGTGCCCGAGGTGGCGGCGGGCGAGAGCACGGCGCCGTTGATGGTCCGAACCCCGCCGTTGGTCAACAGAAAGCCCCGGCGCGACTCGACCCAGCCGATGTGCTGGCCGCCGAAGCCGCCGGGCCACGCCAGGTTGAAATCGGCGTTGAGCCTAACGATCACCTCGAGCGGCCGGACCGCGTCGACGTCCAACAGGATCAGGGCACCGGGCTCGTCGAGCGCTGCCATCAGGTGAGCGCGCACGGTGAACGTGGGGTGCGAGTAGACGATCGTCTTGTAGGCCGGATGGAGGACGACCCGCCGCGCCACCGCGGCTCCGTCGATTGGCCGGTCGTAGTCGGGGATCCGGAACGAGAACGACAGGTCGCGCACCAGCTTGACCGGCCAGGTCCAGGCCTCGAACCCTCCGGTCTCGTCGCCGAACAGGGCGGCCTTCCGGCCCACGTCGGCCAAGTACTCGCCCGGCCGGGCCGGGCCCTCCAGGTCCACCGACGACGAAGGCATTGGGAACTTCGGGATGCCGGTGGGTGCCTGCGCACTCACGATTCCCGTGGCACACGGAAGCAGGGCAAGCAACGGGACGAGTCGCATGCTACCTCGCGGGCAAGATCCCGAAGGTCCACACCGTCTGCGACCGGTAGGTCTGGCCCGGCTCGAGAATGGCGGAGGGAAATTCGGGGTGGTTGGGTGAATCAGGGAAATGCTGGGTCTCGAGGCAGAGCGCGCTGCGGTGGCCATACACGACCCCTCCCTTCCCCGTGATCGAGCCGTCCAGGAAGTTGCCCGAGTAGAACTGGACGCCGGGCTCGGTGGTACGGATCTCGAGCGTCCTGCCGCTAATCGAGTCCACCAGCCGAGCCGCGAGCTCGAGTACGGGGCCGTCCGGGTTCAGCACGAAGTTGTGATCGTAGCCGCCGCCGTAGCGGAGCTGCACATCGTCTTCGTCGATCCGGGCGCCGATTCTGTGAGGGCTCCGGAAGTCGAACGGCGTTCCTTCGACCGGCGCCAGGTCGCCGGTCGGGATCAGGGTCGAGTCCACCGGGGTGAAACGGTCGGCCGCGATGGTGAGCACATGGCCCAGGCTGTCGCCCGAGCCGGCCAGGTTGAAATAGGAATGCTGCGTTAGGTTGATCGGGGTCGCGCGGTCGGTGGCGGCTTCGTAGTCGATCACTAGCTCGTTTCTGTCGGTCAGCGTGTAGGTGACGGTCGCATTGAGCGTGCCCGGGTAGCCCTCGTCACCGTCGGGACTCGTGTGGGTCAGGCGTACCCCGACGCCGCTGTCGCCCTGAAACTGCTCCGCGGCCCAGACCACCTTGTCGAATCCGCGAAGCCCGCCGTGGAGGTGGTTGGGACCGTTGTTAACTGCCAGGCGATACTCGGTGCCGTTCAGGGTGAACCGCCCCTTTGCGATCCTGTTACCGTAACGCCCCACGATGGAGCCGAAATAGGGCGAGTCCTGGAGGTAGCCGGCCAGGCTGTCGTAGCCGAGTACCACGTCGCCGGGCGTGCCGCTTCGGTCGGGTACCTCGAGCGAGGTGATGATGCCGCCGTATGTCATGACCCGGACAGTCATGCCGGTCCGATTGGCGAGCGTGATCAGCTCGACCGCTTCGCCTGTCTGGGTGACGCCGAACGGTTCGCGGGTCAGATGGTCCTCTCGGGCAGGGGTTCGTATGTTGTCGGCCGAACAGGCCAGCACGCCCAGCATGGCTGCCAGCGTGGCCACGCGCAAGGTTCGGTTCACACTCCTTCCTCCCAGATGAGCAGTTCGGTGACCGCCGTCGCATCGGGGGCGGCGTGCTCGAACACCACACGCACTCGCGCCGTCTCGACCGGCTCGATCCAGACCGTGTTCACCGCCGACCCTTCGGGTATCTCCGGCAGGCGGCGCTCCACCACTGCAGGCAGCCACTGGTTCCCGCTCCAGAACTCGACCGTGAACTCCCTCGGCGCCGCGAGGCCGCGGCTATCGGAAACCAAGTGCACCTCGACCCGCCCAACCCGACGCGGCTCGCCCAAGTCCACCCGGAGCCAGTCGCTCGTGGTGGTGGTGCCGCGGGCCGACCAGCGGTTTCGGGAGTAGCGGGTGTAGGCAATCCGGCCGTCGGTTGCCTGGTCCGCGCCGTCCCCCGGGGCGGAGTAGGAGGCGGAGGCTCGCGGAAACCCCTGCCCCGACATGTTGATCGCCAGGTTCCTCGACCGCCCATCGGGCTCAGCGAACGGGGCCTCGGCGTGGGTCCAGGCTTCGATCTCACTGAGCCCACTCGACACCCCCGGACGGTGCGTCAGCACCAGCCGAAGCCGTGGTGTCTCGATCGGGTCGAACCGAACCGTGGTGGCGCGGCGGCCTTCCGGAATGTCAGGTGCACGCCGCGGGCCCGGGATCTCCTCCCATCGGCCGTCGCGCCACCGCTCCAGCGCGAAGCGCTCAGGCGGTCGGATCACATCGCCGTCGTCGAGGAAGTAGAGCGTGACCCACTCGACCGGGCGACCTATGCCGAAATCCACCTCGACCCAGTCGGTCGGGCTGCCCGATCCCACCGCGGTCCAGCGGTTGGGCGGTGACTCGTGATACCAGATGTGCCCGTCGATCAGGTAGTGCGGCGGTGTTGCGGGCCCGCTGTATGACGCGGTGACCTGGGGAAACGCGCCGCGACCGTTATTGACGGCGAAGTTCACCGGTCGGTCCACCGGCGGGAGGGTTGGCGTCGGCCCCATGTCGGCCACCAACCGGGTGAGCTCCCTGCTCCGCGCGATTCGCCTGCCGTTCACGTAGAGCGACAGTCCGGCGCCCCGCCCGTAGTGCCGTCCGTCCCGGTCCCACACGATCGACACGCTACGGCCGCGGTATGCCAGGCGGTCGAGCAGGAACCAGTCCCACTCGTCGGGAATCAGCGGGTTCACCTCGAGCGAGTCGTCGCCGCGGGGCCGGAGCCCCGCGAGCCCGGTGATCACCAGGTCCACGTACCCCGAGTGGAAGTAGTGCTCGCTATGGTAGTAGGTATCGTGCCCGTCCCACGAGCCGGTGAACGGATCGGCAGCTTCGGCGATGTAGGGTCGGCCGTCTTTCCGCTGGTCCATGGTGTACACGCGGAAGAGTCTGAACCAGTCGGCCCGAGTGACGACGTTCTGCCGGTAGTCGTTCAGCAGGTTGGCCATGGCCACCAGCGTCTGGGTGGTGGCGTACGGCCAGGCATTGCCGCTCCACACACAGCAGACCGGCGACACCTGGAACAGCGGGTCGTTCCGCTCCACGGTGGTCGGCCCGAACGGCGCCATGAAGTAGGTCGTGTCCATCAGGAACCGCCACGCGGCCTCGTAGCCCGAATCGGGTAGGCTGAACTGCCAGGGCACGTAACCGATCAGCTCCCGCCCGTGCGGATTGCCGGCGTAGCGGCCGGTCTGGTAGGTGCGGCTGAGCGCTCGGATGCCGTTCAGTTCGTCGTGGGCGAACTGGTGGAGGAAGAACTCGCGCTCCGGGTCCCACAGTTCCTGCTGGACCCGGGCCTTGAGGTCGGCGGCCAGGGCGGCGTACTCACGCGCGGTAGCGGAATCGCCCAGCAGGTCCGCAGTCCGGCCGATCGCACGCGCGTCGGCGAAGAGATAGCTGTTCAGGGTCGGGCGATAACCGTCGGCCCCGGAGAAGGTGTCCTTGGTCTGGCGGCTGTTGATGTTGACCTCCATCCCGTCGTGCATCCCGTCCCACCGGAACATCCGGTGCGATGCGTCCCAGTGCTCGTCGACCCAGCCCTGGTACTGGGTCAGCATGTGGGGGAGGACGGTTCGGAGGAAGGCGGAATCTCCGGTCGCCAAATACGTGGCCCAGACCGCGTCGCCGTACCAGTTGGAGTAGCTCCGGGGTTGGGCCCCCGGCGCCTCGAACCAGTACCGCGCGAAGTCCGTGACGATCCGGCGGTCGCGGAGCCAGCGAGCCTCGTACAGTTGGTGGCCGAGTGGGCAGCTGATGGCCCCGTAGGCGCCGGACCAGAACGGGCGGTCGATGAACTCGGTGAAGGTGTAGCCGGTTTCCGGGGCGCCGTAGGTGAGGTGCTTGGTGACCACCTCCCAGCGGTAGTAGTACGTAGCGTCCACTTCTGGGTCGGGCGACTCGAACAGCGGGATGTGCCGTTGGTACCAGTCCCAGTCGCGGTTGTCCCACCATGCCTGCCGCTCGAGCACGGCCTCTGGATCGAGCAGCGGCAAACTCGGCCGGCATCCCGCGAGGAGGCAGGCTAGGACAAGGGTCGGAACACACGAGTAGCGCGGCATGGGAGCGGAGGGATCCGGTTCCTAAGCTACGCGCCGCTGGGCCTGTTGGCTATTGGCTATTGGCTATCGGCTATCGGCTGTCGGCTGTCGGTCGGGTGCAGGGAAG
This sequence comes from Gemmatimonadales bacterium, assembly GCA_035464955.1. GTDB lineage: Bacteria > Gemmatimonadota > Gemmatimonadetes > Gemmatimonadales > GWC2-71-9 > JABDII01. The sequence goes on along the minus strand of DATHRW010000159.1, from coordinate 3,101 downwards.
GATCGCATCAGGGCTGCCCGCTATCGGTCTTCGGTCTCTGAGGGTAGTCATGCAAAGACCGATAGCCGATAGCTGATAGCTTCTACCCTACGCCCTACTCCTTACTCTTTACTCCCTCCTCCCTACTCCCTTCTCCTTCCTGGCCTGCAGCCTGTGTGATTCGGGCCTCGCGACCACTCCCTGTTCCGGAGGTCGTGCATCCCATTTTCACAGCGACACAAGCAGCTCCTTGTATCTGTGGTACACCGACTCGACACCGTACCGGGTGCTCACATACGCTCTGTGCCCCTCGGCTGCAGCGAGCCGTTCATTCTGGGACATGGCCTCGTACCTCCTCACGATTGCGCGAAAGGCCGACCGCGTCGCGTATATCTGACTCTCCGGATAGAGATCTCGGGCGCCGGGCCAATCATGCACCACAGGGAAACATCCGCAGCTCATTCCCTCGGCAACGACAGCGTGAAAGCTCTCAACCCTGCTGTTGCTGAGAATGATATCGATTCTATCGAAAAACGACTGCGGGTGTGGATTATACGCCACAAATTCGACGCGGTCACGCAAGCCAAGCAACGCCGTGCTCAGCTGCAATTGCAGTGCGTATCGTCTGTGCTTCCGTCTCACCTCTCCCTGTACAATGAGCCGCCAGCGCCTATCCAACAGTCTGAGAAGCAGCAATGCCCCCAATATGCCCTTGTTGGGGTATACGCGTCCGAGCATGCCAATTGCAAAACCGCACTCCACTTTCGGCCTGAAGGCAAACCTCCCCGTGTCTATTGCATTGGGGATGCAGCACGTCCTGACACTGATATCCGGATAACGCCGCTTGAACAGATCATGTTTGACCCGTGAAACAAAGACGAGCACGTCCACGTGTTCCCAGGGAATGCGCCGAAACGACTCAGGGTTGTCTAGTTCGTGCGCGTGACAGCGAACCAGGATCTTCTTCGCGCGGTGTTTGTGGATCGGGGCTATGGCCTGATGATTTGCCCACTCCACCCAAATCACCGTCGCATCGTGACCGCGGTCCGCAGCCAGGGAGTCTCTTTCAAAACAGCGTCGGAGGTCGTTCAGAAAATGAGCGTTCGGGTCTCCGGTGAAGTGGACCAACATATCCCACCCTACCTCCTAAGGCTGCAGGGAAACTTCGTAGCTCAGCATGAACTCCAGGAATTTTGAAACCCCCACCATGTCCTGGCCCACGAACCGGATGGTGTGGGGGTCCACCCGCTCCACGATTGGCAGGTAGCCTAAGAGCTCCACCGGGCGGTAGTGCTTCAGGCTCACCTCGAGCGTGATCGGCGTCGCGAGCCTGTACGGTTTGAACTCGGCGAGCCGGCCGAGCGCGGCCTTGACCTTTTCGCGGATGACCTGGTGCGCCGCCTCAGGGGTGAGCGTGCGGGCCGAGTGGAAGCTGATAGCGCGCTTGACGACGGCACCCTCGATCGGGCCGAGCAGGGCCCGCGCCTCGTCGATGATGGCGTCGTCGCCGGAGATCATGATCACCGGCACGCCGAAGTGCCCGGCGATAGCGGCATTGAAGCCGGCCTCCGGCATGGGAATTCCGTTCAACCGGACGGCGGTCAAGTTGGCGCTCGACATGGTGTGGGCCCGCACCCCGCGCGGATTGGTGGTGCTGGTGTGGTAGCCGATGAAGATCGCGGCGTCGAAGCTCGGGTCGATGCCCTCCATCATCATGAGCGGCCGCGGCCACGAGCGCACCACCTGTACGTCGGCAGGCAGCTCATCCAATAGAAGGTTCTGGCCGTTCCCGTGCGAATCACTGACCAGGATCTCAGTGGCACCGGCCTCGCGTGCGGCGTCGATTGCCGCGTTCACCTCCGCGGTCATGAACTCGCGGAACCGGCCGTACTCGAACCCGTCCGGTCCCAGCTGCTCGCCGGTGACCACACCTGCCACCCCTTCCATGTCGGCCGAGATGTAGATCTTGATCGGCTTTTGCGCCGCGGCGGTTGACGCGAAAACGAGCAGCAAGATCAGGGATGGGACCAGTCGGATTGATCGCATTCGGGCCTCGGGCTATTGGCTACCACGCACCTCCCCACACCCCCGCTATCAGTCATCGGCGATCGGTCCCCGCCTTGCCGAGACCGATAGCCGATAGCGTTTAGACACAACGGCCTGCATCTTCTCCAGCCCCCGACTCTCGAACCGCCGCTCCTCCTTACTCCCTGCATCCTACTCCCTACTCCCTACTCCCTCTCACAGCTCCTTCACATAGATGTTGCGAAAGTACACCGGGCTCCGGTCGTCGTGATTCTGGAGCCCGATGTACCCGCTCGCCGCGAAGTCGGCCACCTTGCCCCTCGGCTCGGCGTCCCAATCGATCACCGTGGTACCGTTCAGCTCGACGGTAATGTGGTTTCCCTGGAACGTGATGCGGTACTTGTTCCACTCGCCCGCCGGCTTCGCCGCCTTGGCGCTCGGCGCCTCGGCATCGTACACTGCACCAGTCTCGTGCACACCCTCCCCGGCCATGTCGATCTGGATCTCGAAGCTGTGGTAGATGTAGTCGTCACTCGACGGGACACCCGGCACCCGGACGAAGATACCGGAGTTGGTGTGATCGTCGGCGCACTTGAACTCCAGGTCCAGCACGAAATCGCCGTATGGCTCGACGGCATACCAGAAGAGCCCCATGCCGCCGTGCGAGGTCAGGACCCCCGTCTCAGGATCGAGGTCGAAGTAGCCCGGGCCGTAATGGTTCCAGCCGTGCTTGGAATAGCGGCCGTCGTGCTGCTTCAGGATCTGTTCGAAGCCGTCTTGCATGGTCGCATCCTCTCGAACGGTCGGAACCATGGGAGCCGTGTCCGACCGGGCCATGGCCCGGTAGACCACGATGGCGGAAGCCACCGCCAAAAGACCGAGAATTACTAGTGGTCGTCGCATCTGATCTCACTCGACACAAGATGGTTGTGCAGGTCGGGACAGGTCACCTGGCGGGGTTCCATTCCCCCCGAGCCACCAGAGGCACGAACGTCTCGAGCCCGGGCGGCGGGAAGGCGATGGTCTTCTCCTCCTCGGCGCTCATGTAGGCCGCCATCAACAGTTCGGCCACGTTGACGCCGTCGGCAAAATTCTCG
>DATHRW010000158.1:0-5753 GCA_035464955.1 Gemmatimonadales bacterium | reverse complement strand
GAAGCGGTCCAGCTCGATGAAACTTCCCTCGTCGAGCAGGAGGTCGAGCCGTTCGCGCGCCGTCAGCTTGCCTTTGCCGTGCTGTTTGGCAATTCGCGCCTCGCCGCCGCCCAACTCCGCTTGGGCCTGACGGTGGTGGAGATCCTCGAGCAGTTTGCGTGGTGTCGTCATGGTGGCCCAATATAACAGCCGCGAGCACGGCAGGTCAGACGCGTGAACGCGCCCGGGGCAAAAGAAAAGGGGCCCATCGAGGGGCCCCTGATCGTGAATCGGAACGCGCCCTATTCGGGCTTCGCCTCCGGCTCCTCTGCTTCACCCGCCGGGGCCGAGTCGGCCTTGGGTTCCGGTTCGGCGGCCGCCTCGACCGCGGGCGTATCGGCGGCGGCAGCGACTGGCTTCGAATCTGGCTCGTCGGCGGCGTCGTCGCCCGCGTCCTCGTCCTCGTCCTCGACGTACGGGACTCGGGGAGGCAGCGGCTCGAACGGCTCATCCGGATATGCCACCACCGCGACGACGATCCGATGGTGAATGGGATCGACCTCGAGGACCTTCACGTCGACCGGCTGACCTTCCTGCACCGCGTCCCCGGGGGCTTGGATGTCCGGCACACCGAGCTGAGACATCGGCACGAAGCCTTCGAGGTCGTCGCCGAGATCCACCACGACGCCCTTGTCCATCAGCCGGACTGCCCGGGCCCGCATCTCGGTACCGATCGGGAGGGTCTCGCCGATCTTGAGCCACGGATCGTCCTCGGCCTGCTTCAGCCCCAGCGAGATCCGCTTGGCATCGGGATCGATGTTGAGGACGACGACGTCGACCGTGTCGTTCTTCTTGACGATCTCCGACGGATGCTGGACTCGCTTCGTCCAGGACATATCGGAAATGTGGATCAGTCCATCGATGCCGGGTTCGATTTCCACGAAGGCACCGAAACTGGTCAGATTCCGCACCTTGCCGCTGATCTTGGTGCCGACCGGGTACTTGAGCGGCAGGACCATCCAGGGATCCTGCTCCGTCTGCTTCATGCCGAGCGAGATCTTCTCCTCGCCCTCATCGACCTTGAGCACCACGGCTTCGATCGTTTCGCCAATGCTTACGATCTTCGAAGGATGGCGGACGTTGCGGGTCCAGCTCATTTCGGAAATGTGAACCAGGCCTTCGATCCCGGGCTCCAGTTCCACGAAGGCGCCGTAGTTGGTGATGGACACGACTTTGCCCTGGACTCGGGTGCCGACCGGGTATTTCTGGGCGACATCCTTCCACGGGTAGTCCTGGAGCTGCTTCATGCCCAGGCTGATCCGCTCGCGGTTCCAGTCGATATCGAGAATCTTGACGTCGACTTCGGAGCCGATCTGCACCAACTCGCTCGGGTGGGCCACGCGGCCGTACGACATGTCGGTAATGTGCAGCAGGCCGTCGACGCCACCGAGGTCGATGAACGCACCGAAGTCCGTGATGTTCTTGACGACACCCTTCCGGACCTGGCCGACCTCCAGTTCCTTCATGAGGTACTCGCGCTTGTGGGCGCGTTCGTGCTCGAGAATCACACGGCGGCTGACGACGATATTGCGGCGCCGCTTGTTGAGCTTGATGATCTTGAATTGATAGGACTGGCCAAGCAGCTCGTCGATGTTGGGAACCCGCCGAAGCGCGATCTGGCTGCCCGGCAGGAAGGCATCGACCCCCATCAGGTTGACCACCACCCCGCCCTTGATCTTCTTCATCAAGGTGCCTTCAACCGGCTCATCCGCTTCATGGGCCTCTCGGATCTTCTCCCAGACCCGCATGAAGTCGGCCTTCTTCTTCGACAGCACGACGGCACCGTCTTGATCCTCGAGGCTCTCGAGGAAGACCTCGACTTCATCGCCTTCTTGAAGGGACCCGGCGTCCTTGAACTCCTCGAGGGCAACCGATCCTTCCGACTTGAACCCCAGGTCGAGGATGACGGCGTTGTCCGTGACGCGCAACACCTTCGACTTGACGATCTCACCTTCCGCGATGGACGCCATGGTTCCTTCATACATGGCGAGCATCGTCTCGTAGTCCTGATCGCTGTACTCCTCATCGTACAGATCGGACCGCACGTGGGTGAGCGGCGCGGTGGCGCCGGGGGTGGGCATGCGCTCGGTCTTCGCTGGCGCGTCAGTGTCGGGTGGGGGGGTGGTGTGGTTTACCATCATGAGTGTGTCCCGAACTTCGTCCCGAAGCGGACTGCCTTCGGGGAAAGGTGACCGGCTCGAGCCGACCGGAGTGCCGACATCGAGGTAGCCGGAATAACTAACGGGCAAATCGACACTTAGCAAGCACCCGGCCCGGTTCCGTCCGGGGGGAGCCCGAATACCCGCCGGGCATGGCCGGCGATGGCCTCCACCTGCTCGTCGAAGCTGAGCCGGGTGCCGTCCACCGGAATGGCGTCCGGCGGCTGGACCAGCGGGGCGACGTCCCGGCCCGCGTCAGCCGAATCGCGGGCCACCAGCGCGTCGGCCTCCCGCTCCACCCTCTCCCTCGATACCCCCTCTCCCCGCTGCAGCAGGCGGCGCCTGGCCCGGGTGGCCGGAGAGGCGGTGAGGAAGATCTTGAGGCCGGCATCGGGAAACACCACGGAGCCGATGTCCCGGCCGTCGACCACCACCGACTGGTCCGCAGCGAGCGCTCGAACGCGGGCCGTGACCCAGGCTCTGACCGGCGGGATCGCCGCCACCTCCGACACCGATTGCGTGACCTCGTGGCTCCGGATCGGGCCGTCCACCAAACGGCCGTCCAGGTACACACTGAACTTGGGTCCGTTGACTCGCATGGTGAGCCGACGCCGCTCCAGCTCCCGGACCAGTTCCGTCGGATCGATATCCGGCGGCTGCCGCTTGCCTCCGGACTCGGAGCCGACCGCCACCAGCGTGACCCCGCGATAGAGCGCACCGGAGTCCAGGTGGAGGAACCCCAGCGCTTCGGCCACCGCCCGTGCCGTACTCGACTTGCCGGCGGCCGACGGGCCGTCGATCGCGACGACGCGCCTACCCATGTGCTCTGGCCGCGGCAATGGACGCGAGCACATCTTCGAAGTGCGGGAAGCTGACGTCGGCCGATCGGAGATCGTCGATATCCACGCGGGCACCCGGGAGGGTGCCGAGCACGGCAAAGGCCATCGCGAGCCGGTGGTCGCCGGCGGTCCGGACCCGCCCCACGGGAGGTGCATCTCGTCCGGTCACGTGGAGGTCGTCGCCCGACACCTCGGCCTCCATGCCGACCGCTCTCAGATTCTCCGCCACGAGTTCCAAGCGATTGCTCTCCTTGACTCTGAGCTCTCCGACTTCACGAAATACCGAGGACCCTTCCGCCCGCGCGGCCAAGACCGCCAGCATGGGCACTTCGTCGATCAAGCCTGGGATCTCTGTCGCGGCGACCTCGGTCGCGCGCAACCGAGACGGGTGCACCACGAGCGTTCCGAGCGGCTCGCCGAGCGCCTCGGTAACACCGTCCGACTCCATCCTCCCTCCCATCCGACGGACCACGTTCAAGAAGCCGGTCCGCGTCGGGTTGAGACCCACCCCATCGAGCGTCAGCTCGCCACTTTCCGCCAGGAGTGCCGCCCCCATGAGAAAGGCTGCGGAGGAGAAGTCCCCGGGAACAAACAGGTCGAATGGCTCGACCCGGCCCGCGGGATCGAACCGGATCGCGTCGCCCTGCTGCCCAACGGCGAAGCCGAGCCCGCGGAGCAGACGCTCGGTATGGTCGCGCGAGCGCCCGTTGGGCTCGACCAGTTCGACCGCCACCCCTCCCGCCAAGCCGGCCAAGAGTAACGCCCCTTTGATCTGGGCGCTCGACACCGGTAATCGATAGGTAAGGGGGGCCAGTGAGCCGCCTTCGACCGTGAGCGGCAATCCGTCGCCGTTCTGCTCGCTGAACCTGGCCCCCATTTGCGTGAGGGGGGCCGTCACCCGGCGCATCGGCCGGGCTCGAAGCGAGCGGTCGCCGGTTAGGGTTGCTCGAAACGCGTGCGCCGCAAGGACGCCGAGCAGGAGGCGCGCGGTGGTCCCGGAGTTACCGCAGTCGAGCGGGCGACTGGCCTCGTGTACTCGTCCCGATCCGTGGACCAGGATCCGGGCGCCGGCCCTGAGCGGCGAGACGCCGACACCGAGCCGCCGGAGCGCGGCCGCGGTCGAGCGCGCGTCATGCGAGGTGAGGGCACCGCGAATACTGCTCGTTCCGCGTGCGAGGGCTGCCAAGAGCAGCGCCCGGTGGGTGATACTCTTGTCACCCGGAACCTGCACCCGTCCAGTCACTTTCATCAGGCGAGGCCGCGCCGGAAATCCGCCGCTCGTTGAAGATAGTCCCGAAGCTTTCCTGCATCGCGCGCCTCGAGCAGTGCCGTGAGGCCGGTAAGCTCGCGCTTGGTCTCGGCCAGGGCTTCCAGCACCGGCTCGGCGTTGTCGATGAGGAGATCGGCCCATTCCTCCGGGCTGCTCTCGGCGAGTCGCGTGACAACCCGCGCGCCGCACCCGAATGAGAGGCCACCCAGGCCACGCTCCGCCAGCGTCTTGGCGAGAACGCTGGAGACGGCCTGCGGCAGGTGGCGGGTCCAGGCGATCTGCTGGTCATGGCGTTCGGCCGCGATCAAGACCGGCGCCGCCTCCATCACCTCGGACCAGAAGTGCATGATCTGCCGGGCTGCCGGCTCTCCCCGTACTGGATCCGTGGGGCACACGTACACCACGGCGTGGCGAAAGAGATCGGTCGCATGCTCACCCGATCGCGGCAGCGGATGCGACCCGGCAAACCGCTCGGTGAGCCCGTGGACGGTCGCCGCTCGACAGACGGGAACCTTGACGCTCGCGACATCGGTCAGAAAGGCGTCCGACGGAGCGTGGGCCGCGAGTGACGCGACGAGGCGAATCGTGTCGCTCGATCGGGCAGCGATCACGATGAGATTGGCGTCACGGACCACCTGTTCCGCCGAGAGGGCCATATCTGAAATGGCCTCGGCTTTGAGCGCGCGCACCGCCGTCGCCGGTATCGGTGAATACCCTATTACCCGGGGCACCCCCGCGCGGCGGGCCTGCCGGGCGAGCGAAACGCCGATCGCCTCGAGGCCGATGATTGCCAACGTAGCTGGACGCACCAGAGGACTCGCCGGTCGGGACGGAAGGATGGCGGTTAGCAGCGAATTCTACGTGGTGGACAATGCTTTCTCAACGCGGGCTGGGAGATGCGTTTGGCGCGGTTCTAGCATATTGTTGGCGCACGGGCTCAGGCGCACACAGGGAGGAGCATTCCTGATGGCGACGATTGTAATCGTGGAAGACAACCCCGACAACATGAAGCTCATCCAGGCCCTGCTCCGGCTCAAGGGCCATGCGCTGACGGGCCTCGAGAACGGCGCGGGACTCATGGAGGCCTTGGAGCGGGAGCGTCCGGAATTGGTCCTGATGGACATTCAGCTCCCCGAGCGCGATGGCTACGCCCTTCTCGGGGATATCCGCAACTCGGCCCATACGGCCACACGGGTCATCGCCCTCACCGCGCACGCCATGGCTGGTGATCGCGAGCGGGCGTTGGCTGCTGGGTTCGACGGCTACATTACCAAGCCGATCAGCGTCCGCGAGTTCCCGGAGCAGGTCGCCCGAGTTCTCGCCGGCGAGCGGCCCGACGCCTAGGGCGCGTCCCGAGCCCGGGGCTCTGGCAGATTGCCAGGTATTGGGCACCGGGAAGCCTGGACGGGCCACCGGAGAGCCCCATACTCAGGCATTCGGTCCACG
>DATHRW010000157.1:0-7296 GCA_035464955.1 Gemmatimonadales bacterium | reverse complement strand
CGGAGACTGTTTCGGATCGGCTCTCGTGGCTGAGGGGTGGGGCACATTCATGTACGTGGACAACGACATCTTTGGGGTCGGCCCGGAGGGCCAGAACGCCAACGCATGGCGATTCAAGGGCCAGAGCAACAGCCTGACGGCCCCGGACGGCAGCACCGTGGGGTACGCCGGGCACATCGGTTGGCGCGAAACGGCCGCCCGCGACTTCGACCGGACCAGCGTCATCGTCAACGTTCACTGAGCCAGCGTGGCGCTGGTACTGCTCGAGAACGACCGAGCACAGATGCGTGCCTCCGCGCCGATGGCGAGGGGGCACGCACCCGCTCCGCCTCACATCGCGAAACCCGCCAGGGGCGAGGCCGCCGGGTATGACGCCCGTGGCTTGACGTCCAAAGCGAATACCCGATATAGTCCACAACGCAAGACGCACCTCGTACCATGACGGCAGGCCCACGGCACCAAGTGCCACGGCACCGGGAGGCGCCCGCCAAGGAAATCACTCTCTCTTTGGAGGTACGCTGCAGCACCAACCCGCCCCCGCCCCCGCCCTTGCCTCCGTGACACGCCGGCCGTTTGGACGCACCCTGCTCTCACTCGTCACGCTCGGCAGTCTGTGGATCGTCCAGCCGATCCACCGGTCGTCCGCTCCCATTCTTCGCCGCCACGACGTGCCCGATAGTCTCTACGTCCAACTGGGAAGCCGGTACTCGAGCATCGTACACATCAACCTCCCGGTGCCGAGAGGCGCGGCCGATTGCGAGGGTACCCTGATCGCACCCCGTTGGGTTCTCACCGCGGCTCACGTCACCGCGGAAATCACCCCCGGCCACCTCGTCACCGTCGCAGGCGAGGCCTACACGGTGGACTCCGTGATCCGCCATCCTGATTGGGATGCCGGGCCCAACGATCTCGCTCTCGTGCGCCTCGAACGCTCCGTCGTTGGTGTCCGGCCTGCTCACCTGTATCGAGGATCGGAGGAGATTGATCGAGTTGTCGTCCTCGTTGGATACGGGGACGTCGGTACCGGCCTCAGCGGACCAATTGGCAGTGATCGGCAGGTCCGTGGGGCGACCAATCGGGTCGACGCTGCTTCGGACTTCTGGCTCAAGATGCTCTTCGACTCCCCTGAGAGTCCTCGAACAACCCCGTTGGAGGGCGTGAGCGGACCGGGGGATAGCGGCGGACCGGCATACTTGGAGGGTGGCGACGAGGAGGTCGTGGTGGGCGTGTCATCCGGGCAGAGCACCAGGGCCACCGGCGGCGAGTTGGGCCGGTATGGCGTGACCGAGTTCTATACCCGGGTCTCGCGATACGTGCCCTGGATCGAGAGCATCACCGGGCTGCTCCCGTCCTAGCAAGCCAGGCAACCAGTTCACGCCTGCTGGAAGCCGGTGCTACGGCCCGCAGCGTCCCAAGGAGGATCAACAGATGCGTAGAGGCGGATGGATCATACTGATACTGTGTCAGCTGGTCGCCTGTGATAGCGCAGCGACTGATTCCCTTGCGCACCGCAAGGCTCTCGCGGAGCAGTTTGTCCGCGGCGTTTACGGTTGCGAGCCCTCGGTCGTGACGGAACTCGGCGCAGAGAACGTCTACATTAGCTACCCGATCTTCGAGGAATTGTTCGGCACTCCCGCGATTCGCGGTCGCGACAAGGTCGAAGAGTTCGCCACAGGGTTTTGTAGTCGATGGAAAGACGGTGAGTTCACCATTCACGAAGCGGTTGCCGAGGGTGATCAGGTAGTTCTGGTGTGGGGCTTCCAGGCGGAGAACATTGCATCCGGCCAACACAGCAGCTGGGGTGGGATTACCCTGTTCAAGTTCGATAGCGCCGGAAGAATCGTTGCGGAGATCGGCGAAGAGAGCGAGCCTGGTCCGGTGGGTCGCTTGGCAGGCTCGGCAGCTGCAGATTGACGTCGCGAAAGACCAGGATGATACGCAATGGGAGCCTCACGGCTCCCCCATGTGGTCGAACTCATCATCATCCTTCATCTGCTCAGCTTGGTACTCTGGTTCCTCGGGCGAAGTGTCGCGGCATTGCCTGAGACAGAGAGGCCCGATGGGATCTCTCCAGCCCTCGTGCCACCACCACCGCCGACTACGACGTTCGGAAATCGGGCGCTTCACGAAACGATACACCACACGCTGACGTACGGGCACAAAGCGGGCTGCCTGGCTTCATGAGCGGCCGTCATGGCATCGCGTACAGCACAAATCGCGTCCCACCGGGTGCGAGTCACACGCGCTTGGTTCCACCTCCGTCTCGGAGGCTCCGATGGCTTCCTCTCTTCATCTCTTGGTAGGGCTCGGCATCCTCGCGGTCACGACCTCACTACCCGCACATGCGCAGAATCCCGGCAAGGGACGGACGGTACCCGATTCGTCAGTCCAGCAAGCCGTTACGACCATCACCGCATCCGACTTCCTCGCCAAGCTGGGCGCCCTGGCCCACGACTCGACGCGCGGACGAGAGACACCGAGTCCTGAACTGGAACGCGCCACCGAGTGGGTTGCCGAGCAATTCCGGACCGCCGGGCTCGATCCGGGCGGGGATGCCGGTGGATACCTCCAGCGATTTGACGTGCAACACCGTCGGCTCGATTCCCTCACAGCCTTCGCGTCCACCGAGGGCGGTAAGATGACTGCCTGGAATTTTGGCCAAGATCTCATCTTCGTGGCCGGGGGCCTCCCCGTCGAGGTGCGCGACGCACCGGTCGTGCTGCTCATCGGGATTCCGGCCGACACGCTCGACCCGTTCGGCGGCGTGGTCGTGCGCGGTGCCGTCCTCGTGCACGTCCTTGCCCCCGACCAGGTGAACGGCCGGGTCCTCAACCCCTTGCACCAGCGGGCCGATGCGGAAGGCGTAGTTGCCCACATTGTCGCCTCGCAGATTCCGCCCGATCGGTGGTCCCGGTTCGCCCGCAACTCGTTCCCTGATCGATGGGAAGTGATTGACGCCGCTTCACGAGATCGCATGGGCGTCTTCGGCCTCCAACTCGACGCTGGGTTGGACCTGCTACGCGCCGCCGGCGAGGACTCCACGACGCTTATGAGTCCCGCCGGATGGCGGGTTCGTCCGTTGCCCCACGTCACGATCTCCTTGGTGCCCTACCACACGATCACGGAGCGGGCAACGGTGGCGAACGTCGTGGGGGTGCTCGAGGGTAGTGATCCTGCGCTGCAGAACGAGGCCGTAGTATTCACCAGCCATATGGATCACGTCGGGGTCATTCCGGGGCGGTGCAATCCGTCTGACGCGACGCCCGGCGACTCCATCTGCAATGGGGCCGACGATAACGCGTCCGGGACGGTCGGTGTTATCGAGCTTGCGCAAGCCTTCGCGACGCTCAATCCGCGTCCGGCCCGCACTCTGGTTTTCGCCGCCATGACCGCCGAGGAACGTGGCCTGTTTGGCTCGCGCTTCTATGTCGAGCATCCGCGGGTCCCGCTGGCGCAGACCGCTGCAGTGATGAACCTGGATATGATCGCGCGCAACCCACCCGACACGGTCGGCTTCCTTGGCAAGGACTACACATCCCTCGGTCAAGTCATCGATCGTGTGGCGGCCGAGCACCCCGAGTTGGGCCTTACACCGGCGGAGCACAGGGGGCGCTTCACGGCGTCGGATCATTTTCCATTTGTGGAGCAGGGTGTTCCCGCGTTGTTCTTCTTCAGCGGTGAGCACGAGGACTTGCACACGGCGGCAGACAACCCGGAGCGCGCGAACCCCGACCAGGCAGCGCGGATCGTCCGGCTCGCTTTCTTGGCCGGCTTCGCGGTAGCGAACGCTCCGGAGCGGCCGACGTGGGACCCGGAGGCACGGGCGCGTTACGTCGAACAGTAGGCCGGTGTCTGCTTGAACCGTTGTGTTCTCTGAGCTCGCCCCAGCGGGCGTCAGACCCGGGCCGCGCCCAGCTGCACTTCGGTGTGCTGTAGCCGGATGAGGGCGGCCTTGGCGACCTGGGTCATGAGAACGGCAGTGATCCGTGGATCGACCTCGCAGAGCGCCCGAAGCCCGGCAGCCTCGACCTTGAGCACGTGGGTCGTCTTGGTGGCCCGGACAGTCTTCCCGTACACAAACGGCTCAATGAGGGCGGAGATACCGAACGGCTCGCCCGGATTGATCTCGCTGATGAAGAGCTCTTTCCGGAGCTTGGGATTGATCTCGTCTTGCCCGATGTAGAGCAGATCCGCACTGCCTTCCATCATGAGGTACAGCGCGTCCGCCGGCCGGTCGGCCTCGATGATGTTCGCCCCGGGCTCGAACGACCGCTCCTCGCTCAACATCGCGATGGCGTTCACATGTTCGGGCTCGAGCACACCGAACAGCTCGTACTTCCGCAGTAATTCAGGGGACACCATGGTGTGCCTCCTCGTGCCAAGGGTCGGTCCGGTTGAGGGCGTCGAGCGCCAGCGCGGCCGCCTGCGGCACCGCCGCCGCCACGGGCGGCGACAGCTGCTCCGAAAAGGCGTAGTCGCGCGCCGTCTCGACCGCGACGATGGTCACCCGATCGGGCAGGTCGGCCCCCAGGGCGCGACCGACTTCGAGCGCCGTCCTCAACGAGGTGTCGTGAGACGCATTGCAGTACCCGGCCACCGGGGCCGCCAGCTCGTCGAGCGACAGCCGCGTCACCGTCCCGGGCGGGTCTTTTCCGGTGTGGATCGCGTCGAGAATGATGACACGATCGTAACCGATCAGTCGCTCCATCAGGCGGAGCCCGCCGAGGGCCACCTGCTCGACTTCCACATCGAGTGCGGCACTCGTTCGGTGGCGCTCGACGTCCTCCGCGACACGCCAGCCGACCCCGTCGTCACCGAGGATGGGATTGCCGAGTCCGATAACCAGGCACCGTTCCGGCATGCGCATCATCCTAGCAGAACTGCTTCAGCACCTGGATCAGCTCGCCGCGCGCATTCCGGATGGTTACCTGAAGCGGCATCCGTCCGGGCAGCGAGTGGGTGGCGCAGCCGAAGCAGGGATCGTACGCCCGAAACGCCATCTCGATCTTGTTCAACATACCCTCGGTCACCACCTCGCCCTTCGTAATCAACCGCTCGGCGGCCTTCTTGATGGACATGCTGATCGGCGCGTAGTTGTTGGTGGTCCCGACGATCAGGTTCACCTTCGTCAGCACACCACGCTCATCGGTCCAGTAATGATGCGTGAGCGTCCCACGGGGAGCCTCAACGATCCCCACCCCCTCCGTGGGCATTTCGTGGGGCACCGTGTGCACGTTGTCGGACGTGATCTCGGGGTCGTTGGCCAATTCCACGATGCGCTCCGCCGCATAGAGCAGCTCGATCAGCCGAGCCCAGTGGGTCGCTAGCCGATGATGGACGATAGGCGTGCAACCGGGCGTTAGGGGTTCGGGCGCGAGCGTGGCGTAGAACTTCTCGTACTCCACCTGGGCCAGCGGTGTCGCCATGCCGTCGGAGGCATTCAGCCGCGACAGCGGGGTGGCGCAGTAGACGCCCGAGTCCGGGCCGTCGACGAAGCCCTTCCAGCCGATCTTCTTTAGGTACGGGAACTTGAGGTAGGTCCATGGCTCAACCCGCTCTGCGATCCACTCGGGATACTCGGCCGGCGCGTACTTGCCGATCCGCTCGCCGTCCGGTGAGACCACGCTGATCTTCCCGTCGTAGAAGTTGACCTTGTTGCGGTCGTCAACCATCCCGATGTAGTAGGTGCGGTGATGGTAGATGTCACCGAGAATGAGGTCGGCGTATTCCTTGTTGCCGAGGACGATGTCGTTGAACAACTGGAGCGAGAACTGGGCAAACTCGATGGCCCACGTGCCGATCGCGGCAATCTGGGCCCGTTGCTCTTGGGTGATCCCTTTGGTCAAACCGCCCGGGATGGACGTGCAGGGATGGACCTTTCGCCCGCCGATCATCTCGATGATCTCGTGGCCGTGTTTGCGAGCCTGGATGACCTTGCCACCGATCTCGAGCCCGACCTTGTGAATGACGCCGAGAATGTTCCGCTCGGCCACTGGCGCCTCGGGCCCCATCACGAAGTCCGGACCCGCGAGCGCGTAGAAGTGCGTGGTGTGATCGGTAAAGTAGAACCCGCTGTAGAGCAGTTCACGTAACAGCTTGGCTGGTCGTGGCGGATCGACATGATAGACCGCATCGCAGGCCTTAGCCGCTGCCATGTGGTGGGCCTCGGGGCAGACCCCGCAGATCCGATTGGTCAGGAGCGGCATTTCTTCGACTGGACGGCCGACGCAGAACCGCTCGAAGCCGCGCAACTCCGGCACTTGGAAGTAGGTGTTGGCGACGTCTCCCTCTTCGTTCAGGAAGATCTCGATCTTGCCATGGCCTTCCAGGCGGGTAATCGGATCGATCGTGATGCGTTTCATGCTGGCTCCTCCTGCCCCGTCTGCCAGGCGGATTTGCCGGCGCCGAGCAAGGACCCGGCCAGGCTGAACCGATAGAACTGCCCGGCCGGATCGACCAGCCCGTCGAGGATGCGGTCGATCTCGTCCTGGTCGTCGCTGTCGATGACAGACGCGAAGGCCGTCATGAGGCGGGCCCCGAAATCGAGCACGCCCTCCGCCGGGCCGTAGCACCCGATGCACTGGGCTCCCGCCTGGGGGCAGAGTGCCCCGCAGCCGTCTCGTGTCGCGGGTCCGTTACACGGAATGCCCTGTTCCAGAAGGCAGAGATCCGGATCGACATGTGCCAAGTCCTGGATGCGCGCGAACGACTTGATCGATTTGACGTTGCGCTTCCGAGGGCACTCATCGCACACCGTGGTGCCTCCGGCGCCGATGGTGCTGCCGGCCGGTGGAAGCTCTGCCTCTCCCTTCAGGGCCTTGATCACGAGGTCGATGACCGCCCCTATCTGGTGGGACTCCGGCGGGCAGCCCGGCATGTAGTAGTCGACCGGCACGACCTGATCCAGGGTCTTGAGCACGGGATAGAACTCGGGAATATCGATCTCGCCCTCGGGCACGGTCCACGTGCTCTTGGGTCGGATGCCGTCCGGGTTCTCGGTCGAGACACCGGTGTACGCCGCATCGAATATCTGGGTTGGGCTGCTGAAGTTGGCCAGTCCCGGAATGCACCCCTCGCAGGCACACGAGCCGAACGCCACCAAGATCTTCGACTTGCGTCGTAGCAATTTGGCCAGCGCCTCGTTCTCGCTGTTCCGGATACCGCCGTTGAAGAGCGTGAGGGTGATCGCGCCGTCGGCGAAGGCCTCGACGTCTTTGTACTTGGCATCCATGGCCACCGGCCAGAAGGCGACGTCGAAATTCGCATCGACGTCGATGATCTTCTCGTGGATGTTGA
>DATHRW010000156.1:0-18163 GCA_035464955.1 Gemmatimonadales bacterium | reverse complement strand
GGCCATGGCGGATTACCTCTACCACCATAACGCCAACACTCACTGGGCCTATCCAGCAAGCGCCGAAACGGACCGTGCCCTCGCTGCGGCCCGCGAAACCTTCGGCCACTTTCTCGCCGGTGGCTCCGACGAAATCGTGTTCGGCGCCAACATGACCACGCTGACCCTGCACGCCTCACGGGCCTTGGCGCGATCATTTGCAGGGGGGTCGGACATCGTGGTGACCGAACTCGATCACCACGCCAACGTCGACCCCTGGCACGAGTTGACCAAGGACTATGACATCGAGGTGCGGACGGTTCGCATGGTCGCCGAAACCGGACAGCTCGATTGGGACGATCTCGAGCGGCACCTGACGAGCAAGACGGCGCTCCTCGCCATCGGCGCTGCTTCGAACGCCTTGGGCACCATCAACGATGTGCGCCGTGCGGCGGACCTGGCGCACGCGGTCGATGCCCTGGTGTTTGTCGACGGGGTCCACTACGCGCCGCACCGTCTTCCCGATGTCAGTGCCGTCGGAGCCGACTTCTTTGTGTGCTCGGCGTACAAGTTCCACGGGCCCCACGTCGGGGTGCTCTGGGGTCGGCGCGAGCTGCTCGACCGGCTCGATGCCCCCAGGCTCCAGCCGGCCGGGCAGCGGGCACCGGAACGATTTGAATCTGGAACGCTCAATCATGAAGGCATCATCGGTGCGGCCGCCGCCGTGGATTGGCTGGCCTCGCTCGATGACGGCAATGGTACGACTCGCGAACGGCTCGCCCACGCGTTCGCTGAGTTGGAGGTGCGGGAAGACGCGCTCGCCCGCCGGTTATGGCGGGGACTCCAGGCCGTCGAGGGGGTGACCCTCTACGGGCCGCCTCCAGGCATGCCTCGCACCGCGACCGTGGCGTTCACCCTGGCCGGAGCCTCGGCGGAAACGGTGGCACGCGCCCTGGCCGACCAAGCGGTGTTCACCTCGCACGGGGATTTCTACGCCCAGACGGCCATCCGGCGCTTGGGTCTCGGAACCGAGGGATTGGTACGAGCCGGCTGCGCGTGTTACACCACTGAGGATGAGGTCGACCGGTTGATTGCCGGGGTCCGGACGCTGAGCAAGTCGGTCGGCCGCCGCCGTCCGAAGCGGGAGAAATGATGCGCGTTGTCCTTCAGCGGGTTCGCCGTGCCTCGGTGACCATCGACGGGCGCGTAACTGGAGCGGTCGGTCCGGGCTATTGCCTGCTCGTTGGATTCGAGCACGACGACACCGACCGTGAAGTCGACTGGATGGCCGACAAGGTCGCCGGACTCAGGCTCTTCGCCGATGAAGCGGGGAAGATGAACCGGTCGTTGGACGAGGTCGGTGGAGAGATTCTCGTGGTGTCTCAGTTCACCCTCTATGGCGACGTGCAAAAGGGGAGACGGCCGTCCTTCATCCGCGCCGCCCGGCCCGACGTTGCCATTCCGCTCTACGAACAGTTCGTGCAGGCCTTGAGGACGCGGGGCATCACCGTGGCAACCGGAGAATTCGGCGCCATGATGGACGTGGAGATCCACAATGACGGGCCGGTGACCTTGGTGCTCGAGCGCTCGCCGTGACCCCTGAGCAGCTGGTGCTGGCCAGTCGCTCGCCGCGCCGCCGGCAGCTGTTGGAAATGTTGGGCATCCCGGTGCGCGTCCAGCCATCGCCGGTCGAGGAATCACGCCGGCCGGAAGAGCTTCCCGAACAGTATGCCACGCGGTTGGCCGAGGAAAAGGCAGCGAGCGTGCCGGGACCGCTCGTGCTTGGCGCTGATACCATCGTGGTGCTGGGCGACGAGGTTCTGGAGAAGCCGCGCGATGAGGCGGAGGCGCTGGCGATGCTCATGAGGCTCGCCGGGAAGACGCACGTGGTGATGACCGCGGTCGCGCTCAAGGCCGATGGCACAGTGTACTCCGCATGCGACCGGACGGCTGTGACCTTTCGTGCGGCCGACGAGGCGCTGCTCCGGGCCTATGTGGAGACCGGGGAGCCGATGGACAAGGCGGGGGCCTACGGCATCCAGGGATATGGCGCGGTCTTGGTCGAGCGCGTGGAGGGAGACTTCTTCAGCGTGATGGGCCTACCGCTTCGATTGGTGATGGACCTGCTGGCCCGGGCGGGGCGTCCCTATCGTTTCACGCGGTAGATGGCGATTGGTTGCGCCCGGCCCCTGAGCGGCATGGCGTCGATGCGCTCGACCGTCGGGACGGTGGTGAGCTGCTGATAGAACGGCTCGGTGAGCAGCACCTCACCGGCGCCGGCCTTGGTACAAAGCCGTGACGCCACGTTCACGGCATCCCCGATGACGGTGTACTCCAGACGCCGCTGACTCCCGATGTTGCCGGCAAAGACTTCCCCGTAGTTGATCCCGATGCCGACCCCGATGGCCGGACGGCCCTCGGCGGCCCACTTGGTGTTCAGCGCGGTGATCGACTGCTGCATGGCAATGGCAGCGCGCATCGCGCTGTCGGCGTCGTGCTGATGCGCAATCGGCGCCCCCCAGAGCGCCAAGATCGCGTCCCCCACGAACTTGTCGAGCGTGCCGCCGTGCTCGAAAATGACCTCCACCATCTCGGTGAAATACTCGCTGAGGAGCTGGGCGATGGCGTCCGGGGTCATCCCCTCGGACAAGGTCGTGAAGCCGCGGATGTCACTGAACAGGATCGTGACTGGGCGCTTCTCGCCACCAGGCCGCGCCCCTTCTTGTTGCCGCGCAATCACGGCCGCCACGTTGGGGGCGAAATAGCGCTCGAAATTGGAGCGCACCAGCGCCTCGTGGCGTGTGCGATCGGCGTCACGTAACCGGTGCAGGGTCGCGGCGGCAATGCCGCCGAAACCGATCAGGAACTGGAGATCTTCATCGCTGAAGGCCGAGGTGGCGGTCAGACTGTCCACATACAGAAGCCCCAGTACCTCATCGGCGCTCGCCATGAGCGGCGTGCACATCGCGCTGCGCACACTTTGCATGAGCACCGACTGCCCTTGGAATCGTGTGTCGGCCGCCGCGTTGTCCGTCATGATGGCAACGCGCTGCTGGACCGCCTTGTCCGCGATGGAGCGCGGCACCAGCCGGTCACTTCCATCGCCGAGCCGGGTTTTGGACACGCGGGGAACGAGCTCTCCGGTGGTTGAGTCCCGCAACAGGACGGACACACGGTCGACGTTCATGATCTCGAAGGTCATGTCGACCACGGCCTCCAATAAGTGCGCTGGCTCGAATTCACTCGCCAGCTTCTGCGAGATATCGAGCAGCATGGCCATCTTCACCGCGAGCCGTTGCTCGTCGGTTCCAGCAGCCGCCTGGAGAAGCCCCGGACCGGCGCCACGGTCCTCCGCGGGTGGCAGACCGGGTGCGGCACCCTGGACGGCTATCTGGCGAATGATGGTGCCTCCCGGCACCGCGCTCTTTGCGCCGGGCGACGGGGAGGTGCCTGGTTCCTTCGTGCCGTGAAGTTGGCACGCCACCTTACCGAAGGTGATCGAGTCTCCTGGCTTGAGTTCGGCCCGGTCCACCCGCTCGCCGCGGAGAAACGTACCGTTGGAGCTGTCTAGGTCGGTCACCATCACGCTGTCGTCCCCGACGGACAGTTCCGCATGCCGACGCGAAATCGTGGGATCGTAGAGCGCGATGTCACTGGTTGCGCCACGGCCCACCACGTACGTCCGGCCGGGAACGAGATCGAAACGCTCGGTGCCGTCCACCCGGCTGAGGTTGAGGGCAAACGCTCGAGGAGAGTGCATACCGGGTGTCGATCCGCTACCGTGGAGCGGCGACGAGATACCGGCCTGGACCGGGGATCTCCGCCTCAAGGTTATCCGACGCCGGCTGAGTCGAGGGCAAGAGCACGATGCGGCCGTCGCCCGACACCCGGCCGATGCCCAATGCCCGCTCGAACGCGGCGCGGCTCGAATAGCGATCGCGCGCGGCCAACGGTGGAGAGAAGTGAACCGGATACTTGAACGTGAGTGTCGTGCCCGCGCCGAGCCGGCCAGTCGATTCGAGATCGACGCCATAGAGCCCTGGCCGCGGGCGAATCGTGAGGGTGAGCGAATCTCGAGCCCCAGCGGTCGAATCTGGTGCGACGGCCAATTGAGCGAAGACGGTGTTGTCGGGCGGCCCGTGCCGGAGGATCACGACTCGGCCGGCCTGTGCGCTCACGGTGACCACCGTGTCGTTGGGGGATGCTCCCCACGCCTCCAGCACGAACACGCTATCCCGTGGAAGCACCCGAGTCGGTTGCCGAGGCGTCGCGGCGGGCGCTATGATCGGGGTGGGCGCGGCGCTCCTGCATCCCACGCACAGTGCGGCCACGCACGCCGTTCGCCTTGCCCCACCCCAGACCCCTCCGGATATTGCCATGCGATGCCTCTCGTAGTCCTACTGCTCATCGTTGCCCTGGTGGCGCCGCCGCTCACCGCGCAGGATTGGAATTCTCCCGTCGCCACCGGTTTGGTTCACCGCGCGATTGCGCGCCGCCTCGCAACCGAGGCCGACTCTGGGCTCGAGGGGTACCGGAGCCGAGCCCGTGGCTTCGTGTTCTTCCTCGCCCAGGTCGGGGACGGCTTCCGTGAGCCTCCGCGCCTGGTGAAGGCGGATGAGCTCGACGTGGAAGTGTATTGGCGCGCCCCCGGCCGGAGCAAGCAGGTCATTCTCGGATGGCGCGACGGCTCCTTCCTGCCGACGGATATCAACTACCACCGCGACCACCTCGGCATCGTTACCAACAACTTCGGCCGTTTCATCCGACTCGGCGAGGGCGACGAAGTACGGGATGCGATCCATCCGCTGTCGCCGGAAGGGCTCGATCTCTACGACTATGCGGTCCAAGACTCGATCCGGATCCGCTCGGGCACCGACGACCTGACGGTGTTCGAACTCGCCGTCCGCCCGCGCGATCCGGAGCGAGCGCTGGTGGTCGGGACCCTGTACATCGATGCAGCCACCGCCGAGCTGGTCCGGTTTCGCTTCAGCTTTACCCGCGCGGCCTATCGTGAGCGCGAACTCGAAGACATCACCGTGGTTCTCGAGAATGCCTTGTTCGAGGGCCGCTACTGGCTGCCATTCCGACAGGAGATCGAAATCCGGCGCCGAACCACGTGGCTCGAGTTTCCCGCGAGGGGAATCATCCGGGGCCGATGGGAGATCGGTTCCTACGAATTCAACGCGCCATTCCCCCCGGATGCCTGGGCGGGCCCAAGCATCGCGGGTCTGACGACGCCACAGGATTCAGGTCACGCGTGGAGCGTCCCCCTCGCGGACGCCATTCGCGAGGTGGCGGCGCCGATCAATCGCCAGGACATGGAGGAGATCCGAGTCGAGGTCGAGAAGATGGTTGGGGCGCAGGCGCTGCGTGCGATTGCGCAGAGCCGTTTGAGCACGCGTTCGCTGAGTGACTTGGCTCGGGTCAACCGGGTGCAGGGCCTCGCATTCGGAATCGCCGGCACCGTGCCGCTTGGCACCGGAGTAAGGGTAAAGCCGTCGGTGGGCTTTGGTACCTCGGACGGGCGGGTGACTGGCGGGGTGGTGCTGGACACGCGCCATGCCTGGCTGGGCCTTGAGCGTGAGATCAAGGATCTGGCCGACCTTCCGGTCATTGCGCCGGTGCTCAACTCGGTGCTCGCGCAGGAGGGGGGCCACGATTATGGAGACTACGTCCTCGTCGAGTCCGCCGAATTCGGGCTGCGCTCTCGACCGAGTGCGAGGCTCCTCGTGGAAGGCAGCGTGGGCGTGGAATCCGCTTCGGGCGTCGGGGTAGAGGCGAGCCCCGCCCATGGTACCTATCGCCCCAATCCCGATCTTGGGGCGCCAACCTACGGGGTGCTGCGCCTGCGTCTGGAGCGCAGTGCCGGCGGAATCGCGCTCCGCCGCGACCTCGGTGGTTCGCTTGCCCTGGAGGCCGCCGAGGGGGGCGATGGCGGCTATTTCAGGGCGAGCGCTCAGGGCAGGTGGCGGGCCGGTCTGGGCCAGACGGAGCTCCTGTCACGGCTCTTCCTCGGCGTGGGGACGGATCGCCTGCCCGCATACCGGAGTTTCGTGGTCGGGGGCCGCGGCACCCTCGTCGGCGAGCCTTTTCGCGCCTATGGCGGGCGCCGGTTGGCACTGGCCCACATGGAATGGCGATTCGCAGTCCCGTTCCCGGCGGTCAGCCTGGGGACCTTCGCTTCGACCGGGAATCGTCTGGTGGTAGCCCCTTTTGTGGCGGCCGCCTGGAGCGGCGATCCGGTGGCCGGAACCCCGTGGGGGTCGACAGAGGGGGTACGGCCCGTGGCCGGGATAGCGGTGGAATGGTTTATGCGCATGGTCCGGGTCGAGGCCGGGGTGGGCCTGCGAGACGGGGGCTTCGGCCTCACGGTGGATATCCATCGTGACTGGTGGCCTCTCCTCTAGCGACCTGCCCTTTTTCGGTTCACCGGCGCGTCGGCGAGCACTAGCCCGGTCAGGTTCCGTGGCTTTAGCTTTCACGCCTACCTCTCCGGCACATCCCGCCGACCAGATTGGAGTTGACGCAGCTTCCGAATGCCCTTTTCTGACGAGTGGCTGGTTCCAACGGTCGAGCCGTTGATCTCCTCGGAGGATATGGAGGCGCTCCGGGAAATCGCGGAGTCGGCCGACTCGGGGACCATTTCCCTCTGGGAGGCGATGGTCAACCGGAAACTGGTCACGGATGATACGATTCTCGAGACCATCTCCGCCCGATTCCGGCTCCCGGTTGCAGATCTGGACTCGCTCGAGATCAGGGCGCGCGATGCGGTTCCCGAACAGGTGGCCCGCCGTCATCAGGTGATCCCGCTCCGGCTGACCGATTCGGTGCTCGAAGCGGCTACCACCAATCCGTTCGATATCGACGCCGAGAAGATGTTGGCATTCGCGACCGGTCGCGAAGTCCGGATGTTCGTTGCGTCGCCGAGCAAGATCCGCGACAAGCTCGACGAGCTGTACAAGCCAGAGAGTGTCGTCTCCAAGCTGCTCGGCGGGTTCGGCGATACCGAAGTCACCCAGATCACCGAGGAAGACGAAGAGCTCGGCGCCACGCTGGATGAAGCCAGCCAGCGACCGATCATTCGGCTGGTCGACATGATGCTGGCGGACGGGATCGCCAGCCGCGCCAGCGACATTCACGTTGAGCCCGCTGAAGGCGGGGTGGTAGTCCGGTACCGGATTGACGGCGTGCTGCGCCAGGTCATGACCATCCCGCGCACCGCCGGGCTGCCGCTCATCTCGCGCATCAAGATCATGTCGGGCCTCGATATTGCCGATCGGCTTCGCCCACAGGACGGTCGCGCCCGGGTCTCGATCAACAACGATAAGATCGATCTTCGAATTTCGACCTTGCCAGCCTCGCTGGGTGAGAAGGTCGTCATCCGGATTCTCGACACCCGCTCGACCATTCTGACCCTACCCTCGCTGGGGATGTTCGACGATGAACGACAGCTCGTCGAGCGTCTTCTCGAAAACAAAGAAGGGGTCATTCTGGTGACCGGGCCCACCGGCTCCGGCAAGACCACCACCCTGTATTCGGCGTTGCGGGTGATTCAGGGCGAGGGCGTCAACATCGTGACCGTGGAAGATCCGGTCGAGTACCGGCTCGGCAAGAACATCGTCCAGGTCCAGGTCAACGTGAAGGCCGGGCTCACGTTCGCCACGGCGCTCCGGTCCATCCTGCGCCAGGACCCCGACGTGGTGCTGGTGGGCGAGATCCGCGACCAAGAAACCGCACAGATCGCGGTGCAGGCGTCGTTGACCGGCCACTTGGTGCTCTCGACCCTTCATACCAACGACGCCCCAACCTCGGTCACCCGTCTGATCGACATGGGCATGGAGCCGTACATGCTCGGCTCTGCCCTGTGCGGCATCATCGCGCAGCGGCTCATGCGGAGGCTGTGCCAGATCTGCCGGCAACCGGTGACCGATCTGCAGTCCGATCCCATCCATGCCAAGATGGTCGAGTTCATTCCCGAAGTCGGCACCCTCTATCGGGCGGTGGGGTGTCCCGACTGCGCCATGACCGGGTACCGAGGGCGGTTCTGCATTTGCGAGATCCTACCGGTGACTCCCGAAATCGAACGGCTCGTCGCCGCGGGGAGCCCGGCCGGAGTGATTGCAAAGACCGCCAGGAAGAACGGCATGTTGAGCCTGTGGGACAGCGGCCTGCGGCACGTGTTGGCCGGCGAGACCTCGGTCGAAGAGCTGCTCCGCGTGACCGATCCCCCGATGGAGGATTCCGCGTCGGAGCCCAGCATCACTCGCTCGGCTGCTCCAGCTCCGCCGGCACCACCCTCCCAGGTCGTGTCTCCGCCGCTCGTCACTGCTGCTCCCGCTCCGTCAGGCTTCGAGGTTTCGGAGGCGTTCGAGCTGATCGACGAGGAGGTCGACCCCGCGGCGGCGGGTGACGGCACGGGCGCGAAGGGCATCACTGTGCTGCTGGTTGATGACGAGGACCAATTGCGGCGCGTAATGAAAGATCTCTTGGAGCGTGAGGGCTATACCATTGCCGAAGCCGCCGATGGCGTCGAGGCGCTCGATCAGGCAGATCGCCATGCCCCCGACGTGATCGTGCTCGACCTGAATCTCCCGACGCTCGATGGATACTCGGTGTTGTCCCAGCTGCGCTCCCGGCCGGCCACGCGCGAGGTCCCCATCATCGTCCTCACCGCCAAGGGCGATGAGGACAACGAGGTTCGCGTCTTCGAACTCGGGGCCGACGATTTTCTAACCAAGCCGTTTCGGGCACGCGCCCTCTCGGCTCGCCTGGAAGCGGCCGTCGCTCGCCGGCGGGTGTGACCGACCGCCGACCCTCCGCCGACCGGTCCCTGCGGACGACGGTCGTCTCGCTCACCTGTCACCAATCCCGACACCTCTTCTCTGCGGCGTGGTCGATATGACGACGATGCGCGTCTCCTACGTGGACGCGTACGTCCTGCGCGGCTGGGGGGACCACCTCGAGGTCCTGGTGCTCCGGCGAGGTCCTGACGGACGATGCCCGGGCTCATGGGAGACGGTGCACGGGCACATCGATCCGGGGGAAACACCATCGGAGGCAGCGCTCCGCGAAGTAACGGAAGAGACGGGGCTCGTGCCGGAGCGCTGGTACAATATCAGTCGGGTGGAGCTGTTCTATCGACATGCCGCGGATGAAGTGGCGCTCATCCCTGTCTTTGCGGCATGGGTCGGCGCGGAAGCCAAGGCGATCCTGAGTCCGGAGCATGACGCGACCGAGTGGCTGAGGCCGGCTGAGGCCCGAGCGCGTTTTGCCTGGCCGAGGGAGCGGCGCGCCCTGGAGGACATTGTTGCTCTCCTAGGTTCCGGTCATGCCGGCCCGGTCGAAGATGTCCTTCGGGTACGTTAGGCGGCTCGACTTGACACAGGGCAATCTGGATGCCTGGGGCATTGGAGGAATAATGGAGAGACAAGGCCGTCTGTTTCAGTCCTTCTTTGGGGAGTTCTCGCATCGGCTCATTGCTCGGAGCGCGGTGGTCTGGTGCGGGGTGTTGGGCATCACGGCGCCCCTGCTGCTCGGGAGCGCCGCCCCCTGTATCCGGCTGACCCGACCGGGGACTCAGGTCCAGGGTGAAGTGAAGGTCTGTCCGGGTCGCTACCGCGTGGCGGATCCGACAGAGCAGGGGGTCATTATCGTCGCCTCGTCGGGGACGCGGCTCGACCTGAGCGGTGTCACGCTCGAGAGCGGAGACTCCCTTGCCAGCGAGTTCGTCGGCGCGGGAGTGGTGAGTCGGGGAGTGAGCCGAGTCACCATCTTCGGCGGGACGATCCGCGGCTACCGATATGGCATCCGACTCGAGGGGGGAAGCGGCCACGTCGTGACGGAACTCAATCTATCGGGGTCGCGCAGCCAGGCGCTTCGGTCCACCGAGGATCGATTCGATGAGGCGGACTGGCTCGACATCTTCCGGCCGGACTCGTTCGAGCGGTACGGCGGCGGGCTGCTTCTCGAGGATGTTGACGGCGCGACGGTCACCCAGGTAACGGCACAGCGGGCGCAGAACGGCATTGGCATGATCGGTACCCGCCGGGTGTATCTGGCGGACAACGACGTGTCCTACAACAGCGGCTGGGGCATTCACTTGTGGCGCTCTTCGCACAACGTGATCGTGCGCAACCAGGCGCATCACAATGTCCGGTGCGAGTCTCCGGCCTACAGCAGGGGCTGTGATTCGGCCGGCATCCTGTTGCGTGAGCGGAGCGACTCGAATGTGGTGGCGGACAACGATCTCACCTACTCCGGCGACGGTTTTTTTCTGAGCGGACATCGGCCGTTTGTCGAGCCCTCGACGGGTAATTTGGTGGCGCGGAACAATGCGTCATTCGCATACCACCACGCATTCGAGTCCACGTTCAGCGCCGGCAATACCTTTCTCGAAAACCGGGCCAACAATTCGACCTATGGCTTCTGGCTCGGGTACTCCACTCGGACGACCGTGCGAGGCAACACGGTGATCGGCTCAGCGAATGCCGGCATCGCGATCGAGCATGGAAGCGATAATGCCATTGCCGACAACGTGATTATGGGATCCGCCATCGGCATCCGCCTGTTTGCCCGCAACCAGGATCACGAGCCAAGCCGGGGCTACTCGATCGACGATAACGTGTTGGCCGATCTCGAGCGCGCCCTGGTGCTCGAAGCGACCACCCAGGTGAAGGTCCGCGGGAACGTCTTCGATGATGTCGGCGACGCCATCACCGTCGATGACGCGGGACGAGAAACGGCGGTGGCGGGGAACGTCTTTCTGCGGGTGCGCGGCTGGTTCATCTCCGCTCCGAGCCTCGCGGCCGGAAGCAACTACTGGGCGCTGTCGGATGCCAAGGCCATCACGGCCAAGATCAGGGGAGACGTCGATATCGCACCGTGGTTCCCGGCGGCCGCGGCCGGCTTCTAGCCGTATCGCTCGACACGGCCGGCTCGTTACGAGTCTTCGTGGCCGGGCACGAGCTCCGTATGGAACGCGCTGGGCGGGGCGTTGGGCTTCACCACAACGGACTTAGCCGGCACGCCAACGTTCACGTGATACGGACGGACGTCCTTGGTGGCCACGGCGGCGGCTCCCACCATGCCATTCTCGCGGACCCGCACACCGGCAAGCACGGTGGCGCGATAGGTGATCCGCACATCGTCCTCGAGGATGGTCTTGAGGTTGGTCACCTCTTTTTGGTCGACGATGCTGTGGGTGTGGCTGAAGATGCTGGCGTGGTCCGCGATGCTCACCCGATGTCCCAGGCGAATGCCGCCACGATCGTCGAGTAACACATGGCGATGGACCACGACGTCGTCGCCCACTTCCATGTTGTAGCCAAATGAGAACTCGACGAACTGGAAGCACTTGAATCGGTCGCCACAGCGCGCGAAGACGTGTCGCGCCAAGAGGCGCCGAAGCCGCACGCCGAAGTGCACGTTCCCACCGCCCAACGGGGAGCGGTCGAAACACTGCCAGAGCCAGAGCAACGGCTTGACCCGGTCATACTTCTCAACGTTGATCTCGTTGTAGTACTCGGGCTCGAGCGTGATGTTGTGCGGGTCGAGCGCGAGGAGGGTCGCGCGGCTCGGGGCAGGGAGTGTGGGGTCGCGTACCAGTTCTTCGTAGTCCCCGAGGTGCGGGTAGTACAGCTGGAACAGTGTGTCGCGGGTGAGTTGGTATCGATCGGTCGCCGGGTCCGCGAGACGGGACTCCAGGTCCTCCAGCCACGCCTCAAAGAAGCGGTCCGTCTGCGCGGGGACCCCCACGTCGCGCAAGGGAAGGTACGCCATGTTATCTCCCCTCCTCGATCGCCTGCTGAGCCCGACGCGTGACCCGGGCCCGCTCGCGCTCGATGGTCCCCAGGTTACGCTCCCACGCGTTGGTTCTGAGGAGGCCGTACGAGAAGGTCATCGGCTCATAGACCGCCAGTTCGGTGTCGAACACCACGATGCCGGTGGCCTGTTCGCGTCTGCCGAGTTGCCCGCTGGTAAAGTTCGTTGAGTACGGCACGACCCCCGTTGGACGATAGCTCCGGCTCGAGACCTCGATCGACACCAGTTGCGGATTGAACAGCACGTCCGGGCTCAGGCCGAAGAACGTGACCAACACGAGTCCCGGAGTGGCCAGGTTGAGGGAGTCGATGGCCTCCTGGCGCGATGCCACCAGTTCGTGCAGGGACTGATAGGCGTCCGTCGCCAGAAGACGAATGACCCGCTCATCGAGGGGCACGAACCGGATCTCGAGCTCGTCGCTCCGGATGGTCACGGCCAGTTTGTCCTGGTTCAACGTGCCGTACCCCGCGGGAGGCAAGCCGCGGATGCCTTGGTCATTCACGGCACCCGAAGCCGTGTCGGCTTGTGCCTGGGTCCGGTGGGCGCAGGCCATGAGTGCCATCCCGGCCATGCTGAGTGCCAACACCGAGGTATATCGCATGGTCACTCCGTGTGATCGATGGTCGCCAGCAGGCTCGCCCCGAGGTCCGCTATGCCGAGGCCGGTCTTGCTGCTGACGAGGTGAATCTGCTCCGCGTCCAAACTGAGGATCTCGGAAAGCTTGCGTGCCTGATGCTGGCGCGCTGCCCGGGGCAGCTTGTCTGCCTTGGTCACCACGGCCAGCACGGGATGGCCGGTTTCTCCCAGCAGCGCCAGCATTTCTTCGTCGTCGGCGGAAGGGTCACGGCGGATGTCGAGCAGCCACACGACGCCGTGAACCGTCTGCCGTTGTTGAAGATAGCCTCGCACCAGCGATCGGTAGGCCGCCCGGTCGCTCTTGCTGGCCTTGGCCCAGCCGTACCCGGGCAGATCCACCAGGTAGAAGCTGGGCAGCCGGAACACGTTGATGAGCGTGGTCTTTCCCGGCGTTCCGCTCACGCGGGCCAGCTGTCGCCGCCCCAGGAGGGAATTGATGAGGCTGGATTTGCCGACGTTGGAGCGCCCGATGAACGCGATTTCCGGCAGCGGTGGGTCGAGCCGAACCCGAGGGTCCGGATAGCTTCCCACGAACTCGACGGAGAGGCTGGCGAGCGGTGACGACCGGCGTCGGGAGGGCTGGCCGGGGGTGGGCCTGGGCATTGGGGTTGGCAGGGCGAGGGTGGACCGCCCGGGCTGACCCGAGGCGGCTAGGCCTCCAGCTGGCTCAGCGGCGGCTGTTCGGTCAGGATGAGCGGGTCCTTGCCATCCACGACTGCTTCGCGCGTGATGACGATCTCGCGGACGTCGTCCCGGCTCGGCAGGTCGAACATCAGGTCGGTCATCATCATCTCGAGAATGGCGCGCAGGCCTCGGGCACCGCTGCCACGCTTCAGGGCCTTCTCGGCCACCGCGCGGAGTGCCGCCGGATCGAAGGTCAGGCCGACGTTCTCCAGCTCGAACAATTTGCGGTACTGTTTGGTCAGCGCATTGCGCGGCTCCAACAGGATGCGCATGAGGTCGTCTTCGTTCAACTCGTCGAGCGCCACCATGACCGGCATCCGGCCCACCAACTCCGGGATGAGACCATACCGGAGCAGGTCGTCCGGCTCTGCCTCGTGGTAGAGCGCCACTCCCCTCGGCATGTTGGTCGGAACCTGGGACTCGGCGCCGAAGCCGATCTGTTGGCGGCCCGTGCGGGCCTCGATGATCTTTTCCAGGCCGTCGAAGGCGCCGCCGCAGATGAACAGGATGTCGCGCGTGTTGATCTGGATGTATTCCTGCTGCGGATGTTTCCGACCGCCTTGGGGCGGGACCGAGGCCACGGTGCCCTCGAGGATCTTGAGCAGGGCTTGCTGGACCCCTTCGCCCGACACGTCGCGCGTGATGCTCGGGTTTTCCGACTTCCGGGCGATCTTGTCGATCTCGTCGATGTAGACGATGCCGCGCTCACACTCCGCCACGTTGAAATCGCCGGCCTGGAGCAGCCGCACCAGAATATTCTCGACGTCCTCGCCCACGTATCCCGCCTCCGTGAGGGTGGTCGCGTCCGCAATGGTGAACGGCACGTCCAGGATGCGCGCCAGCGTCTGGGCCAAGAGGGTCTTCCCGACGCCGGTCGGGCCCAAGAGGAGAATGTTGGACTTGTCCAGCTCGACGTCGTCATCTCGCCCGCGCACCGCGTTGATGCGCTTGTAGTGGTTGTAGACGGCTACCGAGAGCGTGCGCTTGGCCCGCTCCTGCCCGATGACGTATTGGTCGAGGACGTCCTTGATTTCGGCCGGGGTGGGGACTTGGGTGATGCTCTCCGCAACCTCGCGCTCTTCATCTTCGGCCAGGATTTCGTTGCAGAGTGTGATGCACTCGTTGCAGATGTAGACCGACGGGCCGGAGATGAACTTCCGGACCGAATCCTTGGACTTACCGCAGAACGAGCAGCGGAGGTGCTTGTCGGTGGACATGCGTCGGCCAATCGCTGGAGTGGGTGGGTCTGGAAAAGGTGCCCCTAGTCGTGGGCAGCGTCAAGGGAAGGCACCACGGCGTCCTTTCTTGGCGTGAACACTCGGTCGATGATGCCGTATTCCATGGCCTCTTCCGCACTCATGAACCGGTCCCGGTCCATGTCCCGCTCAATGGTCTCCAGCGGTTGCCCCGTGTGCGTGGCGTAGAGCTGGTTCATGCGGTTGCGGAGGTAGAGGATTTCACGGGCCTGAATTTCGATGTCGGACGCCGTGCCTTGGGCGCCGCCGGACGGCTGATGGATCATGATACGCGATTGCGGCAGCGCGGCGCGCTTGTCCTTGGTGCCCGCCGCCAGCAGGAACGAGCCCATCGACGCCGCCATGCCCATGCAGATGGTGTTGATCGGCGCGCGCAGGTGCTGCATCGTGTCGTAGATAGCCATGCCGCTCGAGACGACCCCGCCCGGAGAGTTGATGTAGAGGTAGATGTCCTTTTCCGGGTTGTCCGCCTCGAGGAAGAGGAGCTGCGCGATGATGATGTTGGCGACATCATCGTTCACCGGTGCGCCCAGGAACACGATCCGGTCCATCAAGAGCCGCGAGAAGATGTCGTAGGTTCGCTCGCCACGGCTCGACCGCTCGATGATATAGGGCGGATACAGGGTGGCCTGTGGTGGATGCAGAATGGAGCTCACGCGGATACCTCGTCGACGGTTGAGTTCGCTAAGAGAAAAGTAAACGTCTTCTCTTCGGTAATCGAGCGCTCGATGTCCGGGAGGCGCTCGGATTTTTGGAGCGAGGCGTAGACCTCGGCGACCGGCTTGTGTTGCGTCTCGGCGATCTGCGCCACGCGCGCATCCACGTCAGCCTCAGTCGCCGCAAGGCCCTCGGCTTCCGCCACGGCGTGCAACACCAACTCGCGTTTGACCTGCGCCTCCGCAACGGGCCGGAACTCGTTCGCGAATTGCTCGAACCGCTCGGGCGAGATCTGATAGGCGCGCGCGTACGCGGTCACGAGCCGGCGGACCATCGACGGCGGCGCCTCGACCCGGTTCGCTTCTACGACCTCGTGGACCAGTTGGTCGCGCACCCGGGCGTCTGCTTCGCGTTCGGCGGCGAGGGCCAGGTCTTTCCGAATCGCGGCCTCGAGGGCGTCGAGGGTCTCGAAGTCACCCACTTCGCGGGCGAAGGCATCATCCAGCGAGGGAAGCTCCTGACGCTTCACCTCGTGCAGCGTGATGCGGAACCGCCGGGAGGTCCCGCGCCGCGCCTCGTCCGGGTCGTCATCGGGAAATCGGATGTCCGCTTCCCTGGTTTCGCCCGGGCGGAGCTCGGTGATCTGCTCCTCGATGGCCGGAAGCGCCTCACCCTTGCCTAGGACCAGTTGATAGGCTTTGGCCTCCCCGGCGCCCACGCCGTCCAGCGCCTCCACTTCCACGCGGACCAACTGGCCCTCGGTCGGCTTCTCGTTCTCGATCGGGAGCCAGGTCGCCTTCTGCTCCTGAAGGGCGCGGAGCTGCTCCTCGACCTCCGTGTCTGTGACCGGCGGCACGGTGCGGGTCAAGTGGAATCCCTTGGCGTGCTCGAGCCGGATCTCTGGGCGGACCTCCACGACCAGTTCGAACTCGACCGGCGCCCCCGGCGTGAATTTGACGTTCCGGACCGAGCGGTCGAGCACCGCGGTCAGCGACTCCTGATTCTGGGCGGTCTCCACTCCCTCCCGGATGACCTCCTCCAGGACGGTTTGCCGGATGGCGTCCCCGAACCGCTTCCTGATGACCTGGGCCGGGACCTTGCCCTTGCGGAACCCGGGGACCTTGGCGCGCTTGGCGTAGTACTCGACGGCCCGGGCCTCGGCCTGCTCGACCCGGTCCTGGGGGACCGTGACGCTCAAGGTCTTTGAGCCCAGGTCCTCGCTGGTCTTCTCGACAGTGATCTCAGTCATAGGGGACGGAATCTACCGGGGCGGGGGTCGAGGGGTCAATGACGACGTGGGGCTAAGTCGAGATGGGTATAAGGGTTACAGCTAACAGCGGAATGCAGGAAGAGATCACTGCAAGGTAGGCTGCTATCAGCTATCGGCTATCAGTCTCCGCAAGGCAGAGTCCAAAGACCGATAGCCGATAGCCGATAACCTTCCCTCCATGCGAACGGCGGGAGCCGATCCGACGATCGCCGCCAGGCGATGGAGGACACCGAGGGTGCGGAGCACCCGCAGGTGCACCCACCAAGTCGCCCCAATGCGAACGGCGGGAGTCGAACCCGCACCCCTTACGGGACAGGATCCTAAGTCCTGCGCGTCTGCCAGTTCCGCCACGTTCGCGTGCGCTCCAATATAGCGCGGCAGCTCGGCGTACCCGGAATCGACCCATCGATCCGCCGACTCCCCTCCCGCCTTTCCGCCTCTCTCCGGCGCGGATGTTGCAGACCCGAGTTCTTCTCAGCTTGCAGCACCCAACATTTGGATCATCTCGTACCAGGCAGGAGCCCGAGCCGTTGCCCAGTCGCATCACCCGCCGTCGCTTTCTTGCAATCGGCACGACCGTTGCCGCCGGAACGCTGGTCCCCTCGCTCGGGCCGGCCGAGTCGAAGCGGGTCTCCCTGACCCGGCACCGGGTCCGAGTGCCGGGGCTGCCGAGTTCGCTCGACCGGATGCGGATCGCTCAGGTGAGCGACCTGCATCTCTACGACGGTGTCCACCCAGTCGCCGACGACGTGCTGGCGTTGCTCGACCGCGAGCGGCCGGATTTGGTGGTCCTGACGGGGGACCAGTACGATCGCATGGAGGGGAGCCGGACGTTGGCACACTGGCTTCGGTCCTTGCCCGGCGGTCTCCCGGTCATCGCGGTCCTCGGCAATCACGAGTACTGGGCGGGG
Source organism: Gemmatimonadales bacterium (assembly GCA_035464955.1). GTDB lineage: Bacteria > Gemmatimonadota > Gemmatimonadetes > Gemmatimonadales > GWC2-71-9 > JABDII01. The sequence goes on along the minus strand of DATHRW010000156.1, from coordinate 950 downwards.
ACGACCACGACCCAGGCGGAGCGGATCCACGACCAGGCTGGCGCAGCGCTCCTGGTCAACCGGGCCGAAACATGCGCCATCAACGGTGCTGCCCTGACGATCGTCGGGCTCGACGATCTCCGCGCCGGACAGCCCGATGCGATAACGGCGGCCGGAGCAACGCTCCCGGGGGTGCCGCAGATCTGGCTGATTCACGAGCCCGGCCACGTGGACCTCGTGGAATGGCCTGACGCAGCGGAGCCGGCGCTCATCCTCTCGGGTCACACTCACGGCGGACAAATCAGGCTCCCTGGGGTGCCGCCGGTCTTGCCGTGGGGGTCGGGTGGCTACCTGGCCGGATGGTACCGGACCAGTGCAGGGCCGATGTACGTCTCTCGGGGCGTGGGCTCGATCGGGATTCGCACCCGCTTCCGCTGCCCGCCGGAACTCCCGATCTTCACGCTCAAAGCGGCCTGACCTCCCCCCATCACGCACTTCTCCCGCTGACGGCTATCGGTGTGTGAGTGAGCATCGAGGAGTCAGAAGGTGCTCAGACCCGACTCGCTCCTACTCCCCACTCTCTACTCCCCACTCCCCACTCCCTACTCCCGACCACCTGCTGCCCGCCCGCCGGCCTTACTGCTCGGCTCGCCGCGGGCTTGCTTCCGTATCGGGTGATGCCGCACCTTTGACCTGCGGGTGCGAACTGACTGGTGGCGGCTGTATGGGTCGGCCTTCCCCGGTCAGGCCCACTCCGCTGCGCTCTCCAGGAAAGGCGACGTTCATGGCGCAGGCCAGGAAATTCGGCGCATTCGCCGGCGTGTTCACTCCGTCCATCCTGACGATCCTCGGCGTCATCATGTACCTGCGCCTGCCCAGCATCGTGGGACAGGCGGGGTTGCTCCAGGCCTTCGGGATCATTGCCGTCGCCCACATCATCTCGGTCGCCACCGGGCTCAGCGTCTCCTCGA
>DATHRW010000155.1:0-3701 GCA_035464955.1 Gemmatimonadales bacterium | reverse complement strand
TAGGGACCATTCGAGTGCCCAGAATCGAGTTTGAGGCCGACACCGAGGAGGCGCTGCTCGCGCTCGCCTGGCGCTGGGTCATGGGCCCGCAACGTCAACCGGGCGGATCGGTGGCCGATGCGGCCGACCAGGCCGACCTGCTGCGCCGTCAGCTGGGAGAAGTGCTGAACGCGATCCGCGGTCCAGACAGTCGCCGGCTTCTGCGCGAGGTGGCAGAGCTCTCCATGGAGGACGCCGCGCTCGTCCTGGATGCGAACCTGAAGGCCCGATACAACAAGCGGACCGGGACCGCGTTCGCCGGGATCGTGGCGGGGCCGAACAAGGTGATGCGCCGCGTCGCCCGTCGCGACCTGGTTACCTGGGACGCCGATGCCCGTGGCTATCGCATGGATCCAGCCGACGCGGAGATCGTGCTACAGCGATGGCCTGCGCCATAGCTCACCCCATTGTTGTCGACGCCGCGGAAAGGACTCAGATCTGATTGGAGCGGGAGACGGGGATCGAACCCGCGACATTCAGCTTGGAAGGCTGACGCTCTGCCAACTGAGCTACTCCCGCCCGGAATTCACCATTTTCGTGCTCAGATAGAGCGGGAAAACGGTCTGGCCGTCAGAGCCGACATTAGCACAGCGCTCGTGCAGCGTCGGAGTGGCTTGCCGTCCGCCTGACTCCGGCTCCCGCCCACTCGAGCCGACGCCGTCCTGTCCCCGTTCGACCCCGACAGAAGACCGGATGAGACCGGGGTCGTGGGCCGTTCCGCGGGCGGCGACGCCGCGAACGGCCGCAATGTTTGGACCGCCCGGCCATCGCTGTCGGGTGAACTTGCTACGCGCCTGTCGGCTCGCGGTCGCCGAGGCGCAGGATGGCGATGATCAGCAGGGCCAGCAGCCCATAACCTACGATGGCCACCAGCGCAGCCACGTCGATTTCGCTCCGCCCCACGGGTGAGAAGTGCTCGAAATTGAACACTCCCCGAAAGACGGCAACGAACGGCTCGCTGGTGTTGTAGATGAAGTCAACCAACGCGTTCCCGGTGTTCGCTGCGAGGGCGAGGAGCACGAAGCGCAGAGCGATCAGGATGACCAGGATCCCAAACAACAGCGCCACCACTCGGCGGGCGTAGGAGAGGGGGCCGGGAGAGCTGGACACCGCCCCGCCGGCATTCACGTTGTTTCGCGGCTCGTTCTGGTTCGTCAATTCGTGACCTCCGTCGACGGGTTTCCGTCGGATGATGACGACAGCGTCCCGCGACGGCGGGCAGCAGGGCTGTTCTTAGCGCCTCTCGCGCTCGCCTGCGGATCGCTAGCGGCGCAGGCGTCCGCGACCGAAGTACCCGAGGACAAACAGCACAATAAGTACGATGACCACGATCCAGATCAAGTCCATCTACTTCTCCCTTCAGAGATTCGTTCCGAGGTCGGCACGGCCCTCCGCGGGGCCGGGCGCCGTCGAGGATCACCAACCGTCGACATTCAGTGCCGCCACAGGCGGTTCAGGCCCCGCGGACGGGTCACCTGGTTCATGACCACCAGCACCGCGGCGGCGCCGAGAGTGGCGATCAGGATGCTTTCAACGTTGAAGCCGTCGACCGAGCCAATGTGCAGGAGGTTGGTGGCCACGAAGCCACCAATCAACCCACCGACGATGCCGACCACGATCATCATCAGCAGGCCCTGCCGGCTGCCGACGATGATGCTGGCGAGGAAGCCAGCGATCGCGCCGACCACGATCCATGCGATCCAGCCCATCAGAATCAGTCCCTATCCCTTTCCTTGGCCAAGTGCCAGCGGGCGTCGACGGCGAGCGTGAGGAGCAAGACCAAGAGCGCAACCATGGCCAGGAACAGAGGCAAGGAGCCACTGGCCGGATCACCCTGGTAGGCCGTGTTCGGTATGCCGCTCACCGGGGTCGGCGACGCGGTGGGTGCCGGGGTCGGCGATGCGGTGGGTGCCGAGCACGCCGACGCGTCGATGCTGTCGTTGATCAGGGTCACCTGACCGTTCCGAGCAAGCGCTCGACCGTTGACCACCACCCCATCGGCCATCGTGATCGAGGTCAGGGCCATGATCGTACCGACGAAGGTGGAGCCCGATCCGAGGGTCGCCGAGCTGGTGACCTGCCAGAAGACGTTGCACGGGCTGGCGCCGTTGATGAGGTTCACCGAACTGGACGACGCGGTGACGAGGTCCGATGTCGCCTGGAATACCCACACCGAACTCGGGTCGTTCTGGCCGTCGAGAGTGAGGGTGCCGGTCAGATCGAGCGTGACTCCTCCGGCGTTGTAGACGCCACCGACGAGTGTCAGACCGCCGAGCGTTCCGTGGGTAGCCGTCACTGGCAGTGCTTCTGCGACGGTATACGCGGTAGTCAGGTCGGTCTGGGACTGCACCGCCACGGCGTCGGCGGCGTGCACGGTTCCCGTCACCGTCCCGGGCGGGAACCCGGTTACGGCGCTCCCCGGGGATATGCCCAGGTCTCCGGTGATGGAAGTCGGCCCGGTGTTGGTCACCGCTGGCGTGCCGGCCAGGACTGCGAAGGGTGCGGCTGTCCCGAGCCCGACCGGCGGCGGACCTGCGGCGTAGGCCATCGGCGCGACGGCGAGGCCGCCGATGGCAAATGTGGTAAGGATGCCGGCCCAGAAGGGCAGCCTGGCGCCGGGAAAAGGTGTATGCATCGTCTGCATCCTGTTCTTCCACCCTCGCGACGATCAGCGCCAGGGGCGATTCTGCACGCGGTCGGACTCGCGGTGTCGGCGTAGGCGTGCACGTCTGCGACCGTTCCCCGCAGCATGTAGTCGGGACCACGGTCATGTCATGACGACCTGTCATGTGATCCCGGCGGGCCGACGAGGCGCGCTCCCGTCCACAACGGTAGTCAGGTGCCGGGGGCTGCCTCCTCGCTGCTCCAGCCGAGGTTGGAGAAGGTGGGGATGAACCGATAGCCCTGGCCGGGGACCGTGGCGATGAAGCGCGGGTGGCGATAGTCATTCTGCAGCTTGACGCGCAGGCTGCGGACGTGGCGATCGACAATGTTGCTTTCGGCCACGAAGTCGGTGCCCCAGATGGCGTCCAAGATCTGCTCCCTGGTCACGACCTGGCCGCCACGACTGGCGAGGAGGTAGAGCAGGCTCTGCTCGATGCCGGAGAGGTGCACCACCGAGTCACCGGCGCGCACCTGGCGGTTGAGAATGTCGATCTCCATCTCGCCGAGCCTAATGGTGGGAATAATCGGCCGGCTGATTCCCGATGCACGCCGGGTGATGACGATCGATCGCGCCAGCAGCTCCTCGGGTGAGAAGGGCATGGTCACGATATCGTCGACCCCGAGGTCGAACGCCTGCAGCTTCGTCTTCAGGTCACCGCGTCGCGTCAGACCCAGGACCGGCGTGGTGCTCCCTGCCAGGGCGCTCGCGGCGGCGAGCCGCTGCAGCAGGGCGGTGCTGTCATCGTGGTCCATGTCAACCACGGCCATGTGCGGCAGCCAGTCGGCGAGGATCGCCAAAGCCTCGTCGAGGCTGCTCGCCGCGCGTACGGCGAACACGCCGTGGTTCAGCGTCAGCGTGATGAGGTCCACGACCAAGGGGCGGTCGTGGAGCACCATCGCTCGGCGCGACTCGAACTCAGCCGGATTCACCTGACCCTGTGCCATGTCTCACATGAAGACCTCGCGAGGGCTCCACCAGTTCGATCCGTCCAGATTCG
>DATHRW010000154.1:0-4222 GCA_035464955.1 Gemmatimonadales bacterium | reverse complement strand
ACCTGTTGGTGGCGACGCCCGTTTCCCACGCGGCGACGGCGGCTTCCTGGTCGTCCGAAAACCAAAGTGCCCGTCCGAGCTCGTAGTGGGCCTCGATCAAGTTTGGTCCGAGATCGATGGTCTTGCGAAAGAAGGTGACGGCATCCTCATACATTTCGCGGTCTAAGTATACCAACCCAAGGTAATAATGCGCGTAGAGCGTCGCCTTGCGATCGTTGTCCAGGCGGATGGCCTTGGACAAATGCTCGATGGCTTCGCCAAAGATACCCTTCTTGAGGCAGACGTAGCCCACATTGATGCGAGCCAATGAATTTGCGGGCTCCTTCGACAACACCTTGGAGAAGGTGGCGAGTGCGTCGTCGTAGGCCTCGCTGAGCATCTGCGCCCAACCGAGCAGCGAGCGCGCCTGCGAGTCGTCGGGTGAAAGACTGAGCGCCTTGGTCAGTGCCTGAATGGCACCGTCGTGGTCGCCCAACGCAATGAGGTTCCATCCCTTGTCGATGTAGGTGGACGCGCCCAAGTGATCAGCCCGAATTGCCGGCCGGTCTCCGGAGAAATGCGGGCTCTGCCGAGGGTCCGGCGTGCCTGCCACCTGTTTGTACCGCTCCACCAGCCCACGGATCGACTCCTTGACATCGGTCAACTCGAGGAGCGCCCCATCGACCAGCTTGAAATACGCAATGATGTCGCGCTTGAGCGCCTCCCGCTCCCCCGGTGAGCTCGCCCGCTCCAACCGCGCGGCGATCTCGGCTCCCTGGGTCCGCAACTGCGCCAGCCACTCTTCCGTCATCGGCTTACTCCGTGCTGTTCGAACGGTCGGTGGATTGCCCACACGCGAGAATTCGTTTCTCCTGGGTGACGCTCGGATGCGAACAGGTGAGGCCCAGCGTCGCATAGCGCCATCTGGAGTGGGTCATCGCACCTGCGCATCCACCTGGTATCCGACTTCGAGCCGTCGTCGACCGCCGCGCAGAGCGTGAGGCATCCGTCGGGCGATGAAGCCATCCCTGGTCCAGCCCGGCGTGGCATCGGTCGCTCCGAGGGTCGATGTCACGTCACAGGGCAGTGAGATCGCGACCCACGGCGTGGATCTCGATGCGGCCGTCATCGACCGAAAAGCGAAGCGAGCGACCGAAGTCGCCGCCCGTTGCCTCACCACTCACCGGAATTCGCTCCGCCCGTAGTACGGCCCGCGACGCGGCCAGATTGCGCTCTCCCATTGGCATGGCCCGACCCTGCTGCAAGGCGCCGAACATGCTTGCCCCGCCGATCAGCCGCGCATGGAGCCGCCGCCGTCCGGCCCCGGCCTCAACCATGCCCTCGACGAGGAGGGGGATGGCGGTTTGGGGAAACTTGCCGGGCTTGCCACGCTCCCCCGTGAGCGACGGCGACGGAAGAAGAATGTGAGCGAGACCCCCAATGTTGGTCACGGGATCGTGCACCGCCACGACCACGCAGCTACTGATGCCCAATACAACGAGGATGTCGACACCGGCCCCCACCCGATACTCGGCGATGTCGACAAGGACCTCGTGTGGATCCGTCATGCGCCGTCGCGGATCATGACACCGATTCCAGCATTTCGAGATTCGACCGCGCGAGTTCGTGCCCAGCATTCAGTTCGGTAGCCCGCTGCCAATAGGCCTTGGCCTGTGCGAAGTCCCGGCGCTTGAAGGAGATGTTCCCCAATTTGAAATAGAGATCGTCACCCAGGTCAGGAGTCAGTTTGATGACTCGCTCGTAAGCGGCACAGGCCTCGTCGTACTTGCCGGCGCGATATAACAAATCCGCCATGTTCTTCGAGATCTGCGGCAGCGTGGGCTCCTCGGTAAACGCGCGGTCGAGCTGCGTCTCGGCGCCGGCGATGTCCCCATTCAACTCCAGGAGCACCGCGAGATTGTTGTTCAACACGGCGCTCGCCGGATAGGACGCCACTCCTGCCCGGGCCACCTCCAATGCCGCGGTCTGGTTGCCGGCCCCGGCATGCGCCAGTGTGGCCGCCCAGTACCAGGTAGCGGGCGGATCCGTCTCGCCCATGAGTTCCCGCGCCCGGATCAGGCGCGCGGACGCCAGCGCGTAGTCTTCGCGCAGCAGTGCCGAGATCCCCCACCCCAGCATGATCCGCGGATTGTCCCGCGCCTTGTCGACGGCCGCCGCATACGTGGCCTCGGCTTCGGTCAGCCGCCCGAGTCGCTCCATGGCGAATGCCAGGTTGTGGAGCGCGCTCGCACGCGGTCCTCCCTTCTCCGCCGCACGTTGGAACATCGCAATCGCTTCCTCCCACCGTCCGTGCTTGACGGCAATGAGTCCGAGATGAAACGGTGCGCTCCCATCGGCGGGGCGCAATTCCGCCACGCGCCGGAATTCTCTCTCGGCCTCTTCCAACATGCTGGCCCGGTAGAAGGCGATTCCGAGATTGCGGTGCTCCTCGATCCGCCCCTCGTTGGCCCGGCTGACCTCACTCGTGGCCGACGTGCCGACACGGTGAACGAAGCCGGCCGTGATCAGCCCGAAGAGCGCCTTGCCCACCTCGAACTCACCCATGCCGGCCGCGTCGATCAATTGGCTGACGTCGCGCTGTCCGTCGAGAAGGGGAAGCAACCGCTCTTGCTCTGGAGAGAGCGTGGCTGTCGACGCGGCGATCCGGCTCTCACGGACTTCGAAGATGAGATCGAAGCTCGGGATCTTGTGTTGGATGAGACTCCACTCGTCGACCCGCCTGGCGCCCTCGAGCAGTAATGTTTCCGGGGCGATGGAGACGAGCACATCCTGCGTTGCAGGCTGCACATCGACTTCGAAATTGAATGTTCCCGAGTTCCACGTGAAGAGGAAGTAGACGGCCTCCTCGATTTGAAAGGCCACGTACTGCACCAATTCCTCGCGTGAAATCGCTCCGGTATCGACCAAGATCTGCCCGAGCTTCTTGTCATCGAATGTGCCTTGGAGGTCGATGGCTTGGGCCAATTGCTCGGGGGAGATCCGACCGCTGTTCACCAGAATATCGCCGAGCCGATCGCGCCGGTTGACAATGGAGGCGTAAATGATGCGGCCGTTTCGGAAGTAGAGGTAGCCGAAATTGTGGCGGTGGGCAACGGCCAGGCAGCCGGTCTTCTGGCCCATGGCCAGAAGCTGAATCACATCGGGAAGACTGGCCTCTTTGAGGCTGCCCTTGATGGCCATCAGCTCCACTCCTCCACTACCCGGTCACCGGCATCGGGCCAATGCCAGACCATTTTCTCCCGGCTCCGGAGGCCGCCGGCCACAGGCACCACAACACCGCTCAACCGGGTTCTCTGCTCGCGGGCGGGCGGCGCCTGCGGCGTCCCCTCCAAGAGCTCGCGGGCAAACGCCACCGTCGGCGTCTGTCCTTGGACCTCGGCGTTGTTGAGCAACCGGTGCACCAGGCCTTGCAGGCTTCGCACCGACTCCGCCGGTCGATTCGCCAGGTAGGATGTGAGCTCGGGATCCACCAGACTGAGCTTGGCGGCCAGGAGTCGCTCGACGACGCGTGACCGGATGGCACGGTCCGGAGGAGCGAGGGCCACAACGAGGCCGCCCTGAAGGCGGTCCATGATGCCCCGGTCCAGTCCCAACCGCGCCATGGGAACGACCGAGGTGACCACCAGTTGGGCGCGAGCCTCGAGCAGCGCGTCGAGCAGCTCCACCAGCTCGGCGCCGAGTGGCGGGTGGTCGGTCCACCGATGGATGTCATCGATCAGGAGCCCGGTTACCCCGCGATACCGTGCTTGCCAGGCCGAGAGCCGGTTGGCCTCGCGCGCCGCCTCGAGGTCCGCGATGAAGTCGCTGGCGGTGAGACATGCGATCGTCGTGTTGGGTGCCTCCGCGAGCTTGTTGGCGATTCCATGGAGCACATGAGTCTTCCCACATCCGCTCGGCGCAACGACAGCGAGCGGGTTGTGACGGGTTCCCGGTTGGTCTATGACACGCCAGGCCGCGCTGAGGGCGTCCAGATTGCCCGGCGCCTCGATGAGGTCCTCGAGGCGCCACATGCGAGAAGGCGCCGGAAGCGGATGCCGGCCTTGCCTCGCATGCTCGACCAAGGCGGCGGCGGCGGCCACCTGGTCCGGATCCCGGAACAACGGCGACCCGACCAGGTCGGGCGAGACGGCCTGAGCCTCCGATTCGAGACCGCGAAGCCGTTCCACATCGGCCGTGAAGGATTCGAGAATCGCGTTGGGATCCGCTGGAAGATCGGCCTGGA
>DATHRW010000153.1:0-3204 GCA_035464955.1 Gemmatimonadales bacterium | reverse complement strand
ACCAGCGCTCGAGCCTGTCCGGTTCGCCGACCCACGACTGGCCGTGTCGCGGCAAGTTGCCGGGCCCACGTGGCCGCTTGGCACCGGTGCCTTCCGGCCGGAATCCACCGGTGCCGCTGATCATGGCCAAGGGCTCGCACTCGTCAGAGTAGGACACCCGGAGTTCGTGGTAGAGATCATCCAAGGGCAGGGTCGGGATGCCCGCGACCTGTTGGACAGTGGGGTCGATATCCTGATTACCTACGAGCCGGCCGTCACCGAATACGCGACATCGCTTCCGGAATTCTCCACCGTCGCCCTGCCCTGGACCTCGACCTATGTGTGGGCGTCGCCAGCAGCGCCGCCGGTCGACTCGGCCAGCACGGACGTCCTCGGCGGACAGCTTCGCGATGCCGTGCTGGCCGAAAGCCGGGCGGCAGCTGCACCGTTTTGGTGGCAGGAGCTTGGCGCATGCGGCATGGAGTATCCACCGACCAGCGTTGACCCAGGGACCCTCCCGTCACGCCTCGTCACCTTGGACCGCGACGTGACAGCCACGGGCCTCGCCGCCCGGTTGATCGTCTTGGCGCGATCAGGTCGTCCGGGTGCCGGACCGGTCGCGTCCTTGGGACCGGACGCCGTCGCGGCCCCGCTTGGTGCTACCGAGTTTGACAGTGCGCTCAGCGCGGGCCGGAATCGAGGGTACGTCTTCCTGCTGCCCCGTGTGGTGTACCAGCCGTGCCGCGCGGCGGCGGAGCTTCACGAAAAGGCCCCGTGGCTCGACCCCGGCACCATCGTGCCGCTGGTGGATACGCGTGGCCGCCTAGTGGTTCGAAGGGGCGTTCCTCTCATGGCCGTGGATTGGGCCGGTACTGTTCGGCTCGACCATCGAATGTTCTCGGAAGCGGGCCGGGAATGACGTTTCGCGCTCGGGTCCTGTCGGGTTTCCTCGTCGTCGTGCTCGTTCCACTCCTGGTCTTCGCCGTCGGCACCCGGCGGCTGGTCCGCGAGCGTCTCGTGGCCCAGTACGACCGGCGAGTGGAGCTCTTGGTAACGATGCTGGAGCAGGACATGGCGCAGCAGGGCAGGGCGGTGAGCGAGCGGATCGAAGGACTCGCCGCGTTGCTCGCCGAGGACAATCGATTTCGCCAGGGACTTCAGGGGAATGCCGGTGCCCGAGGGTATCTGCTGGATTACGCGGGCATCGTGATGCGTCAGTCCGGACTCGATATGTTGCTGGTGCTCGACCAGGATGGCCGTATCCTGAGTTCGGGCCATTTTCGCAACGAGTACGACCGGCCCGAGCCGGCCCTGGTCAGTGAAATTGCCGCGGCCGACACGAGTCCCGTGCTGGTCCCCGTGCGGACCGCCGCCGGCGGGTTCACGGTCATTGCCAAGGCCACGGCGTTTCGGCTCGGCGGGCGAGACCTGGGGTTGGTCGGCGGCGTCGATGTTCAGCGGCGGCTCATCGATCGATGGAATGATGATGAACAACTGGCCGTTGCGCTCGAGTTTTCCGGATCCGGTGATACCTCGGACCCCGTGGATGGTGCTGCCGCAAGGGAAATAGTCCGTGAGGTGCCGGTGGTGTACTTGGCTCCCGCTGCCGCTCCGGAAGAACCGCGGATTGTCACGCAGGCACACGTCCGCATCACCCATTCGCTCGCTTCGCTGCAGGAGCTGACCCGCGCCGTAGACCTGTGGTTCCTCGTTGCGCTCCTCGTGACCAGTCTTGCGGCGCTCGGAGTTGCCGGGTGGGTGTCCGCCCGTCTCAGCCGCCCGCTGACCGACTTAGCGGAAAAGACCGCGCATGTCGACCTCGACAACCTCGATGTCGACTTCACCAGCGAGCGCACGGACGAGGTCGGGTCGTTGTCGCGACTCATGGGTGCCATGACGGCTCGGCTCAAAGCGAGCGCAACCAGGCTGCGCGACGCAGAACGCCGCGCCACCGTGGGTGAGTTTGCCCGGCAAGTGAACCACGACATCAAGAATGGTTTGACGCCAATTCGCAATGTCGTCCGACATTTCATTGACGTCGTACGAGAGGCGCCGGCAACCCTGCCGGACGTCTTCATCGAACGGCAGGGAACGCTCGACGCCAGTCTGTCCTACCTGGAAAACCTTGCCGCGAATTACGCCAAGCTCTCCCCATCTACGGGCACCGCGCCATGCGATGTTACGGCTGTGGTGTCCCGCGTCATCGCCGGTGCTGAGGCGCTTGGGGTGGGGGCGGCACGGGCCGACATCGCGGCAGCCCTGCCGCTAGTTCGCGGAGATCCGGTGGTGGTTCAACGTGTGCTCGAGAACTTGGTCCGGAATGCCATTGCGAGTCTGGTCGATGCTGGTACCGTCACCGTATCCGCCGCTCCATCGCCCGAAGCCCTTCCGGGTGGTGCCGTCCGGCTCACGGTGGCCGATACGGGACGGGGCATGACGCAGGACGAACTGGGGCGCATCTTCGAAGACTTCTACACCACGACACCGGGAGGCACCGGGTTGGGTTTATCCATCGTGCGGCGTCTCGTTGGAGATCTGGGTGGCAGGCTCCAGATCGAGAGCGGGCCGGGTGTTGGCACCCGGGTCACCGTCGACCTACCGATAGCGGTGGAACAGGTGTCCTCTACCCAAGGCCAGAGCCGAGGAGAGGATCGATGAGTGTGGTACTGGTGGTGGATGATGTGCAGGCGATGGCGGAGCAGTACGCCTACGATCTCGAGCGTCTTGGCAGGTTCGAAACGAGAACGGCTACGGGCGGGGCCGATGCGCTCGAGGTTCTCGAGAGCGACCATGTCGATTGCATCATTCTCGACCTCGAAATGCCGGGCATGGACGGGTTCGAGGTGCTACGGGTTCTCCAGAACCGCGGGAACGCTGTTCCGGTGATCGTCTACACTGGCACCGGCAATTACGATCGATGTGTCCAGGCCGTGCAACTCGGCGCGTACAGCTTTATCGACAAGTCCGAGCCGATGGCAAAGGTGATCCGAGAAGTGATCAACGCCCTCGACCAGCGGAAGCTTGCCGACGAACTGTCCATTTTGCGCCGCCGTCTCGGCGACGACACGCCGCTTCGCGGCGGTAGTCCCGTCATGGAGGAATTGCGGCGAGCCATTGGCCGGTTGGCGGCCGTGCCGAGTCCGGCGCTGATTGTGGGCGAGAGTGGGGTGGGAAAGGAACTCGTAGCTCGCGAGCTGCATCGGCTAGGTCCGCATACCGGTGAGC
>DATHRW010000152.1:0-6066 GCA_035464955.1 Gemmatimonadales bacterium | reverse complement strand
GGCGTCCCGCGCCAAGCGGCGTGCCTCCTTCAGGCCGATGATCTGACCGGGCGCGATGTCCTTGCCGGCAAGGAGATCGTGAACCCGCTCCTGGTCGACCACGGACAAGTCTTCCCACTGGGAGAGATTGAGCGCCAACATGCTCACACTGCCGGAGTTGAGCCAGGCCAGATCAGGGTCGTCCCGCAGATTGTTGAACGGGAGCACCAAGATCGAGTGCCGTGGGTCGATACCCGCTGGCGGCCCCGGCTCACCCCTGCCAACCAGCGCAACGGCCGTCGATACGGCAACCAGCCCCAGCGCCGCAACGGCAACTGCCCAGCGGCGGCCACGAGTGCGGGGCACCCTAGCCGCACCGAGTATGGCCTGACGCACCTCCTCGCCGGTCTGCCACCGGTCTTCCGGCTGTTTCTCCAGGAGTCGCATGATGATGCCGGCCAACCTGGGCGGACAGTCGGGGCGATGCCGCGAGACGGATTCCGGCTTGACGGACAGGTGGCGAGAGACCACCAAGCGATTGGGCCCGACGAACGGCGGACTGCCGGTGATCATTTCATAGCCGAGGATTCCCAAACCATACAAGTCGCTGCGGGAGTCGATGTCCTCTCCGGCCGCCTGCTCAGGGCTCATGTAGGTCGGCGTTCCGAGCACCATTCCTTCGCCGGTGATCTCGGTTGCTCCATCTCCGGCGATGAACCGTGCGATTCCAAAGTCCACCAGGAGTGCGCGGCCGCTCTCCTCCTCGATCAACACATTTTCGGGCTTGATGTCCCGATGGACCAAGCCGGCCTTCGCGGCAGCATCCAGGGCCGCCGCCAGGTCCAGCAGAATCCGTTCGGCCACGGCCGTCGGAAGCCGCTTGTCCCGGCCCAAGCGTTCCCGGAGGCTCTCCCCCTTCACGTAATCCATGACGTAATACAAGAGGCCGTCGATTTGGCCGGCAGAGTGCACGGACACGATGTTCGGGTGTCTGAGCCGCGCGATCATGCGAGCTTCCGCCAGGAAGCGCTGCGTCAATGTTGGATGATTCGCGAGTTTCGGCTGAACCACCTTGATCGCCACCCGGCGATCGAGCGTGGGGTCCGAGGCCAAGAACACCACCCCCATCCCACCCCGGCCGAGTTCTTCCTCGAGCACGTACTGGCCGCCGAGGACGGCCTGGATCTGCTCACGGAGAGCCGATGGAGAGGTCCTCACGTCAAGCTCCGGGATTGCGGGTCATAGGAAACCAAACGTCGGACGCCACCGGGGAGTTTCGACTCGAAACGGACTCCTCGGCGTTCGCCTGGCCACCGGCTTTCCAACCGTACCCTAATTAGACGCCTCAGAGACCCCGGTGGTTGCATTTCGATCCGCTCCCCGATGGGTATCCCCGGCGCACGGTTGCTTCCTGCTTGAGGTTCCCGGCCTACCCTTCTGACGCATCAAGTTCGGGAGGGCTCACATGACCATGCGCACCCGGGGACGAGGGTCCCCGCTTCTGGTCGCGACCGTGCTCCGGCCGGGGGAGCGCACCAGGGTAGAGGCCGCGGGGAATGGCTGCTTCGATGTCCTGCATCGCGATTCCGTGTTCGACGCCATTCGGGTGGTCCGGGAACGCGCAGTCGATGCCGTGCTCCTCTCGGTCCACCATTGCGACGAGCCGCACGTGAAGGTAGTGGGCAACCTGATCCGCGACTTTCCTGGGATTCCCACGGTGGCACTGGTCTCCGAGCACGGGTCCGACTCGAGCCAGAGGCTGCTTCACCTTGGAGCTACCGGCGTCCGCCGGGTCGTCGATGTCAGTGCTCCGGGCGGGTGGCGGCAACTGCGACACCTGGTCGGGCATCCCACCAGCCGGGCCGTGGCCCAAATCCAAGGTCCCGTTCTCTCGGCTCTCGGGCACGCAACCGATGACGCGAGGCAGTTCTTCGAGGTGCTCATCCAGGTGGCTCCGGAGGCGACTACCGTGCGCAAACTGTGTCGACGCCTGCACATCAGACCCAGCACCCTCATGTCCCGCTTCGCGCGGGCCGGCTTGCCCTCTCCCAAAGGGTTCCTAGCCTCGGTCCGGCTGCTCCACGCCGCCCACCTGTTCGACTCCCCTGGGTTGTCCATTGCCGACGTGGTCTATCGTCTGGATTACTCGTCGCCCCAGAGCTTCGGCCGCCACGTCAGGGCATCGCTGGGCATTACGGCCACGGAGTTCCGACGGCGATTCCCGTTCCGAACGGCCGTCGAACGATTCGTCTCCCTGATGATCTCGCCATATGCTCCAGCGTGGCGGGTGTTTCATCCCCTGAACCCGGCCGCCACCTCGGGCCGCTGGACCAAAGCGAGCGAGGCGGTAAGTAGGTGAGTAGGTGGGTAGGTGAGTAGGTGGGTAGGTGGGTAGGTGGGTAGGTAGGTAGGTAGCACTTACAACTACGCGCGCGGCGTCAGCCCTCATTCGTGGGGCTGAGAGTTGAAGCTCTCGAAGTGGTGGTGTTGTATTAGCTGCTGGGAAGGCCGTGCGAGATGGTTCGTGCCGTTCTAGTCTGGCTCCAGGCCGAGATCTCGTATAGTAGTTATTACTACTACTTCGTGCCCACCGGCCTCGATGGCCTGCCTGCCTCCGGCTAGCCGATCGACCAGGCCCAGCACTCCCAGCACCTCCGCTCCGGCCTCCTCTACCGCGACGATGGCCTGCCGGGCTGAGGCGCCGCTCGTGATCACATCCTCCACCACCACCACGCGATCGCCCGGGCTCAAGTTTCCTTCGACTCGGCGCCGCGTGCCGTGGGCTTTTGGGTCCTTGCGCACAGTGAAGGCGTCGACCAACGGCGGGGTGGAGCAGCTGGCGGCGGCGATGGCGTAGGCAACCGGATCGGCTCCGAGGGTCAGGCCACCAACCGCGTCAGGGGCCCATCCGGCGTTCCGAATAGCTGCCAGTCCGAGCTGGCCGACCAGCGCCAGGCCCTCGGCGGACATGGTAGTGCGACGGGCATCTATGTAGTAGCCGGAGCGTTGGCCGCCGGCGAGGTGGAACTCGCCGTGTTGGACCGATCGTCGAATGAGGAGCTCGACCAGGCGCGACCGGTCGCTCACTGCCCGCCTTTGCGGAAGAGCGCCGACAAGAACCCGTCCTTTTTAGGCTGATCGCTCTTGGCGGCGGTGCAAAAAGCCTTGGCGAACTCGTCTACCGTTTTGCACCGCTGGGATAATTCGCGCTCGAGGCCGGCCATGACCGCGTTCTCGACTTCCTTCGAAAACTTGCGGCCCTTGACCGCCTGGTTCAGCGGAGTAGGCGGTTGCGACAGGAGTTGCTGAAAGAGCTCTCGAGGAGTGCGGCCGCTAAAGGGCAGGGTGCCCGTCAGGAGCGAATACGCAATGGTGGCGAGGCTGTAGACGTCGGCCTGCTCATGCACCAGTTCTCCGCTGAGGGCCTCGGGTGCAACGTACTGGAGGGTCCCGACGAAGAATCCTGCACGCGTCAGCCGGTCTTCCGGGCTGAGCTCGGCGTCGCGGGCAATCCCGAAATCCAGCAGTTTGGCCGTTTGCGTTGCCGGGTCGTACATAATGTTGGCCGGCTTCAGATCGCGGTGAATGATACCCGCGCTATGGGCGGTGGAAAGGGCAGCGGCAAGTTGACTGACGATCGTGGCCGTGAGGTCCAGGCTGAGGGGCCCCGACCGGGTCAGGAACGTCGCCAGGGGCTCCCCGGCGGCCCACTCGAGTGCCAGGTAATGCAGGCCGTCGGCGTCGCCGTAGTCGAACGTTCGGACGACGTTGGGATGAACGACGCGCACGCCGTAGTCGGCTTCCCGCAGGAACCGTTTGATGGCCACCGGATCCTGGCGCAGGCGCGGGCGCAGCACCTTCACGGCTGCCTGCCCCCGCTCGGGGTGCTCCGCGCGGTACACCGTGGCAGTGCCGCCCTCTCCCACCCGTTGGAGCAGGCGGTACCCCGCTATGATTCGACCGACCAGGTTTTCATCGTTCATAATGCAGGGCCAAGCTACTCCGTTGTGATACCGGCAGCAACCCGCGCCAGGTGCCCCGCTGGGCGTGAGGCTCCGCTTGACGCCTCTCCGCCCGGGCCGCTAAGCTTGGCGAAGAATCTCCCGTCCCCTAGCCGCCACTCGCTTCCGAGGGAACCGTGATCCGTCGAGCAACATTGTTGGTCCTGGCCGCATTGATGCCGCTTGGGTGCGGCACGTGGCGTCGGGCGGGGTCTCCCGGCACACCCGCGAGCCCCCAGGAACAATTCTCCGGGCTGTTCGACGTTCAGGGAGCCTACCGGCGGATGGGTCGGTTTGCATCCGATCCGCCCATTCAATTCATCGGCACGATGGCCACCGCGGCCGGCCCTGGAGATTCGGCGGTGGCCGTGCTCGGATTGTCGTTGGAGAACCGATCCCTGGTGTTTCAGCGAGACGGGGATGGCTTTGTCGCGCGGTACCGTGCCGAGGTCACCCTCGAACGTCCTGGCGACCCTCCGATCGAGGTCCGCAGGGAAGAGACCGTGCGGGTCGCGACATTCAAGGAAACGCTTCGGGCGGACGAGAGCATCATCTTTCAGCAGAGCTTCCACCTGGTCCCGGGGGACTATCATATCGTGATTTCCATTCGCGATCTGGCGTCCCCATCACGGAGCGCGACGGAAGGCGACTTCACCGTGCGCACCTTTGCACCCGGTACCACGTCGGACCCGATAATCGTGTACCAGGTGACGGGACGGGCCTCGCGAAGCGACCCGCTCGCCGTGCTACTCAACGCTCGTGGGTCTGTTGCTTATGGCGGCGACACCTTGTTGGCCTACGTGGAGGGATACGAATTTACCCAGCCGACCCTGGTCCCGTACGAGGTCCGGGACCGGGAGGACAGCGTTGTCTTCCGGGATTCGCTCCGCTTCGCGGGCGGGCAGGCGATCGAAGGCCAAGTGATCCGACTGGCGCCCGACAGCCAGCCGCTTGGAGAACTGACGATCCAGGTCGGCACGTCGCCCAACGAGCGTTCGGCGGTGGCCCTCGTGTCATTCTCGGAGGCCTGGATCGTGACCAACTTCGAGGACATGATCGACCTCCTGCGGTACTTCGGCCAAGATCAGAAGCTCAGTGCGCTCAAGAACGCCCCCGAGGCGGAGCGGCCGGGACTGTGGCAGGCGTTTTATCGCGACACCGATCCCAACAAGATCACGCCGGAGAACGAAGCGTTGGACGCGTACCTCCAGCGTGTTGCATTGGCCAACCTTCGCTTCCGGGGAGAGGATCGTCCGGGGTGGCGTACCGACCGGGGCGAAGTGTTCATCACGCTTGGCGACCCCGACGACACCTTCGACGCGAGCCCGACCAGCCAGGGTCGCATCATTCGCTGGACCTTTACCAGCCTGCGCCTCACCGTGTACTTCGAAGATGCTAGTGGGTTCGGGCGATTCCGGCTGACCCCCGCCTCGCGCGCCGAGTACGAGAACGTGCTGAACCGAGTTCGGCGCTCGCAGTAGCACCGGCCCGTTTCTCGGTTCCTCTCGGCACCCGGCCCGGTGCCGAGTCGCTCACTTCTTCCCGGATCCTACTGGTCCCGATGCCCCATCACGATCCGCCACAACTCTTCTTGGTAGACGGATACGCCCTGGTGTATCGCGCGTTTTTCGCGATGATCGCCCGCCCGTTGCGCACGTCGAAAGGAGCAAATACGTCGGCGGCCTGGGGGGTCGTCAATTTTCTGCTCCGCTTGCGCGAGCGCTATCGGCCCGACTACCTGGCCTGGATCCATGATGCCGGCGACTCTTTTCGGACTGAGCAGTACGCCGAGTACAAATCGACCCGCGAGAAGTTGGACGACGAACTCCAGGCCGACTTCGACCAAGCAATCGAGCACGTGCAGGCCCTCCTGGCCGCCTTTCGTGTGCCACTTGTCGAGGTCCCGGGGTACGAAGCCGACGACGTCATCGGGACGTTGGCGCTCGAGGCCGCGAACGAAGGGCTTCAGGTCGTCATCGTCTCTGGCGATAAAGACTTCTACCAGCTCATCGGGCCGCGGATAGCCTTGCTCAATCCCGGACGCGGCGGGCCGGCCGCCGTCGACGAGCAGTGGGTCGATGAAGCA
>DATHRW010000151.1:0-4095 GCA_035464955.1 Gemmatimonadales bacterium | reverse complement strand
CCCTGGCCCAGCGTGTCGCCCGCCGGGGCGACCAGCTGGCGAAGGACCCGAGCAGCGATATCGGGTGCCGGGTCCTTCAAGTCGGCCATCGCCCCGGTCAGGGCCCGGCGGAGGGGGGGTGGCAGGGTCAGGCTCGAGATCCGCCGTTCCAACGCGGCAATCCGGCGGCGGTGTGCTCGCTCGGGTAGCGCCGGTTCCATACACAGATCCAGTGCCGTCCGGAGGGTCAGCCAGAGCGCGAACGCCCCCTGCCGTTTGGGGCCCCTCGCGCTTCTTGCGAGCACGTCGACGAGGGCCACACAGGGAGGCCATTCGTGGATATTTCGCTCCGGAATTGTCACAGCCATTGGTCGAGCGCTCGCCGTACGGTCTGCGGTTGAATGTCGCGCAAGCATCGGTGATGGCCAAGAGGGCAGCGTGGCCCGCCCTCCACGGAGCACGGGCGGCACGCGAGGTCGTGCTCCAATACGACACTCGGACCGCCATACGGCTGGTAGCCGAACTGCCGAACCGTGGGGCCGAAAAGCGCCACCACCGGCGTTCGGACGGCCGTCGCCATGTGCATGTGCCCGTTTTCGCCGGTGACGAGTGCTCGGGCGCGCGCAATGAGAGCCCCCGATCGCTGGAGGCCGAAGGTGCCTGCCACGCTCTTTGACCGGCCCCCGCCTGACGCGGCAATCGTCTCGCACGCCGCCGCATCCTCGGGCTCCCCAACGAGCACCGAGTCAATTCCCTCCGCCGCAAGCTGGCGCACCAGGGTAACCCAATGGGGCACAGGCCAGCACTTGGTTTCGCTGCCTGACCGCGGCGACAGGGCTACCAAGGGCCGAGGTCCGTCGAGGCTGTTGTCGTGGAGCCAGCGGTCGGCGTGGCGGTGCGCGTCATCGCTCAGGGCAAACTCCGCCGGTTCCCCATCCGGAGTCACCTCGAGGGCGCGGGCGGCCTCGAAGTACCGCTCTGCGACCGGCGGCGCCGTGCGAGCGTAGCGATCCCGTTTGAACCGGACGAGGATGCCGCTGGCCAACCGGCGCTTGGAATAGCCTGACCAGTTGCCTGGCGCCATCGTTTTCAGAAACCGAGTCCGCATATCCCCCTGGAGATCGAGCTTGTGCGTGTAGCGGGTGTGGCGGATCTCCTGGGCCAGACGGGTCAGTGATGAGCCATCCCGGAGTTCCAGGATGCGGTCGATTCTAGGGTTGTCGCTCAAGAGGGGGCGGAATATCCGTTTGGTGAGCACGGTCAGATGGCATTCCGGGTACCGCGTGCGAATGGCACGCACGAGGGGCGTGAGGAGAAGGATGTCGCCGACGGCGCTGAATCGCACGAGGAGAATGCGGCGTGTACGGAGGGGGGCATACGGCACGGGCGGAATGTACCGGCCGTAGGGGGCCGCCGCCACCGCGTTGCTCCGCCGTTTGCGGGACGGTTAGGTTTCCGCTCTATGCCCCGACCGCGAAGTATCCTCTGGGTCGATGATGAGATCGAAAGCCTGACCTCACACATCCTGTTCCTCGAAGAGCAAGGGTTCCGTGTGGAGCCGGCCGCCAATGGGGACGACGCCCTGGTTTTGCTCCAGCGCCAGCCCTATGGGGTCGTCCTATTGGACGAGCAGATGCCGGGGCGCCGCGGCCTGGAGCTGTTTCATATGATCCGCGGCATCGATGGCTCCATGCCAGTGGTCATGGTCACGAAGAGCGAAGAGCAGGAAACCCTGCGGGATGCGATTGGCGCCGAGATCTCCGATTATCTCGTCAAGCCGGTCAATCCTCGGCAAGTGCTTTCGGTGGTCACTCGACTGCTCGAGGGTGACCGCATCCGGCAGCAGCGGCTCTCGCGTGATTTCACGACCCGATTTCGGGACCTCGAGGCGCGCCGGGGGACGGCGCTGGCCTGGCGCGAATGGGTCGAGTTGGTGGCAGAGCTGGCCGAATGGGAGGTGAAGCTCGCCCGGGCCGATGAACCCGGACTCCAGGAAGCGCTCCGCACGCTGCAAGACTCGCTGCGGCAAGATTTCGCGCGGTTCCTTGCGGATCATTATGCGCAATGGCTCGATGGCACGGAGGACGATCGTCCCCCGTTATCGGTGGATGTGGGATCGGAGTTTCTGGCTCCGGTCCTGCGAGATCGGGGACGCGCGCTCCTGGTTGTCGTGGATTGTCTCCGGCTCGACCAGTGGGCCGTGCTGCGCCCGCTGATTGGAACCCGCTTCGATATCGAGACGGCGCACTATTTCTCGATCGTCCCCACGGCGACGCCATACGCCCGGAATGCGATCTTCGGCGGCCTCTTTCCGGCTGAGCTTGCTGCCCGTCACCCGGACTGGTGGCGCATCAAAAATGACTCGGGGCTCAACGCCCACGAGGACGTTCTGTTGGCGGAACATCTTGCGACGTTATTCGACAAGCCAGTTCCAGTGCGCTATGAAAAGGTCTTCACGGCCGGAGACGGCGAGGCGTTGTTGCGGCGCCTCCCCGCGCACTTGGCGCAGGATGGCGTGACCGCGCTGGTGTTCAACTTCGTCGATCAACTGACGCATGGCCGTACCGAGAACACCACCCTGTTCGAAGTGGCCCGCGACGCGCGAGCCCTCCGGGAATTGACCCGCACGTGGTTCGAGCGGTCGCCGCTCTGGGACGCACTGTGTGAGGCGGAGCGGCGCAACGTTCCTGTGCTGTTGACCACCGATCACGGCTCAATCCACTGCCACACTCCGGCTACGGTGTTTGCCAAGCGCGACGCCACCGCCCATCTCCGCTATAAATTCGGCGAGGACCTGCGCGTGGAGGACCCGAACGCGGCACTGGTGATCGACGATCTCGAACGATACGGCCTCCCGCCTCGGTCGCCCAAGACGCGGCTGCTGCTTGCCACCGGCGACCGGTTCTTCGTCTACCCGACCAAGCTCCGTGAATATCAGGCACGCTACCGAGGTGCATTCTTGCATGGCGGCGTCTCGCCAGAAGAGGTGGTGCTGCCTATCGCGCTGCTCACCCCGCGGCGGGCCTGAGCGTGCGCGCCGAGCGCCGTCTCTTCCACTACGTCGCGCCCCGGCGTGGCTGGTTCGCGCTGGCGCTCGCGACGGCATTCCTTGCTTCCATGCTGGACGGCCTGACCATTGTGCTCCTCATCCCATTGCTCAAGTTCTTGTTTGGCACCGCCGGCGCGTTGGCGGCCGGCGCACCGTCCCGGCTCGAGTACGCGGTCGACTGGGTCCTCAGTCCGATTCTGTCCGGGGCGACACGGGGCGAGGCCGCCGCGCGCGTGCTCGGCCTCTTGGTTGCCGGCCTGATACTGAAGAATGCGCTCAGCTATGCGGCGCGGCAGATTCAGGTCGCAATCCAAGAGAGCCTGGTGCGGGATCTTCGTGTCGACATGTTCGACCACCTGCTGCGGCTGGATCTCGATTATTTCCAGCGCACCCGAGCTGGGCAGCTCATTTCCTCCCTGATCGTCGATGTGGATCAGGTCAAGAGCGTGGTGACCGCGACCCTGGCGAGCTTTTTTCAGAATGGCGTGGTCATCATTATCACCCTGATCATTTTGAGCCAGATCTCGTGGCGTTTGACGCTGCTGGTCCTCGCGGCGGCACCGATTTTGGTGCTCGGAGTGCGGCAATTGCTGCGGCGCTTGCGGCGCCATTCGCGGGCGCGGGCGGATGAGCGCGGCGCCATCACGGCGACGGTCGCGGAGCGGGTCGGCGCGATCAAGCTGATCCGGGCCTACGGCGAGGAAGCCGGGGAGTTGGAGCGCTTTCGCCGGCAGAGCCACGATTACCGCAAGAGGGTCATCCGCACCCAGCGGTTCTCGTCACTGATGAGCCCGGTCAGCGAGATGTTCGGGGGGCTGCTCATCATTCTCATCGTCTTCGTGGCCATGCGTCCGGGACTCCTCGGCGGCAATCCGATGACGCCGGAGTCGATCGTGGGGTTTCTGGTCGCGGCGCTTCGGGTGATGTCTCCCATCTAGTAGATCGCCGAGTTCCCCGCCGCGTTGGCTGTGGCGCTGGCGAGTGGCGAGCGGGTGTTCGATCTCTTGGATCATCCGGAACGCGAGCGGGACAAGCCGGGTGTACAGGAAGCGCGGTTCTCGTGGGAG
>DATHRW010000150.1:0-10695 GCA_035464955.1 Gemmatimonadales bacterium | reverse complement strand
CACACGCCGTTCTTCAAGGGCTATCGGCCGCAGTTTTACTTCCGGACGACGGACGTGACGGGGTCGGTGGAGCTGGGGGCGGGGGTGGAGATGGTGATGCCGGGGGACAACGTGCAGATGACGATCGAGTTGATCACACCGATCGCGATGGACGAGGGGCTCCGCTTCGCGATTCGGGAAGGCGGCCGGACGGTGGGCGCCGGCGTGGTCACGAAGATCTTGAAATAGGGAGCGGGAGTAGAGGAGCAACATGCCGCGCGATAAGATCATCATGGAGTGCACCGATTGTAAGAATCGGAACTACTTCACGGACAAGAACCGTCGGAAGCACCCGGAGCGGGTCGAGTGGAAGAAGTTTTGTCCACACTGCAACGCCCACCGCGTGCACAAAGAGTCGAGGTAGCATGGCCAAAGGGAAGGTTGCGCGCGGCGATGCCGCGGCTGCCCAGGGCAACGCCCTCATGCGCTCTGCCGACTTCCTCTCGGCGGTGCGCGTCGAGTTGGGCAAGGTCAGTTGGCCTACGCGGGAACAGCTGGTCGAGGCGACGAAGAAGATCCTCCTGCTCTCGCTGGCCCTCGGCGTGCTCATTGGACTGCTCGACTGGGTCCTGCAGAAGATCCTGGTGGATGGGATCGCGGCGATCGCCCGGTGATTGCCATGGAATACCGGTGGTACGCGATCCAGACCACGGCGGGACACGAGAACAAGGTCCGGGGCCTGCTCGAGCGCCGCATCGCGGATGACGCGCGGCCGGAGGAGCAAAAGCTGATCCGCCAGGCCTTGGTCCCCACGCAGGAAGTGGTGGAGATCAAGAATGGCAAGAAGGTCACGGTCGAGCGCAAGCTGTATCCGGGCTACGTGCTGGTGGAAATGGAGATGAGCCAGGAAGCGCTCCACGTGGTGAACAACATCCAGGGCGTGATCAAGTTCGTCGGAACCGGCCGTTTGCCGCAGCCGCTCCGGCAGGAAGAGGTGAACCGGCTGCTCGGCATCGTCGAGGAAACGGCCGAGGAAGAGGCGAAGGAAGAGATCCCCTTCCTGGTGGGGCAGGTGGTGGAGATCACCGAAGGTCCGTTCTCGGACTTCAGCGGCACGGTGGAAGAGGTGTTGCCCGACAAGGGGAAGGTGAAGGTCTCGGTCAGCCTGTTTGGGCGGCCGACCTCGGTCGAGTTGGACTACCTCCAGTTGCGAGGCCATTGACCGACGCGCGGCGTGCGCGCCGGTGACGCATACACGAAGGTGGGCCGGGTGGCCCCCCGCCACCGCGCGGGTGAACGCGGGAGTCGACGGCGCACCAGTGCCCCGACGTTACGAGGAGTAACATGGCGAAGAAAGTCCAGGCTGTCGTCAAGCTGCAGTGCCCGGCTGGCGCGGCGAACCCGGCACCGCCCGTGGGGACGGCGTTGGGTCCGCACGGCGTCAACATCATGGATTTCTGCAAGCAGTTCAACGCGAAGACCCAAACCCAAGCGGGCATGGTGATTCCGGTCGTCATCACGATTTATGCCGACCGTACGTTTTCCTTTATCACCAAGACCCCGCCCGCGCCGAACCTGCTGCTCAAGGAAGCCGGCATCCCGAAGGGAAGCGGGCAGCCGAATCGCGACAAGGTCGGCAAGGTCACGCGCGCGCAGCTCGAGAAGATCGCCAAGATCAAGATGGAAGATCTGAACGCGGCCGATCTCGATAGCGCCGTCCGGATGATTGCCGGGACGGCGCGGTCGATGGGGCTGGAGGTGGAGGGCTGATGGCCGCACGAGGCAAGCAATTCACTGCGGCGCTGGCTCGGGTGGATCGGGCCAAGGTCTACTCGCCGACCGAAGCCGTCGACCTGGTCAAGGGCGCGGCGTTCGCCAAGTTCGATGAGACCGTGGAGATCGCGGTCCGGCTCGGCGTCGATCCGCGGCATGCTGACCAGGTGGTCCGCGGCACCGTCGTGCTCCCGCATGGTACCGGCAAGTCGGTCCGGGTGCTGGTCATCGCTCAGGGCGACAAGGCCAAGGAAGCGGAGACTGCCGGCGCCGATTTCGTCGGTGTCGAGTACGTCCAGAAGATCAAGGACGGGTGGCTCGAGTGTGATGTGATCGTGGCGACCCCGGACGTGATGCCCCAGCTCGGCCAGCTCGGCCGGGTGCTCGGCCCCCGGGGGCTCATGCCCAATCCCAAGGCGGGGACGGTCACCATGGATGTCACCAAGGCGGTCAGCGATATCAAAGCCGGCAAGATCGAGTTCCGGGTGGACAAGACCGGCAACATTCACGCTCCCGTGGGGAAAGTCTCCTTTGGGGCGTCCCAGTTGGTTGACAACATCGTCGCCTTCATGGACACCATCGTTCGCGCGAAACCCGCGGCGGCCAAAGGCATCTATGTCCGGTCGGCCACGGTCTCGAGCACGATGGGGCCGGGTGTGCGACTGGATCCGGCGGGGTACCGATGAGCAAGACCGAACGCCAGGCAATGGTCGAGACCCTCGCAGAAGAGCTGGAGCGGTCTCCCAACCTCTATTTGACGGACTTTACCGGGCTGGATGTGCTCCGGATGACCGAGTTCCGCAGTCGGCTCCGGCTGGCCGGCGTGCGGTACCGCGTCGTCAAGAACACGCTCATGCAGCGAGCCCTGGCCGATAGCCAGGTATCCGGGCTCGATGAGCACCTCGCCGGACCGACGGGGCTCGTGCTGGCGGGCGACGACCCGGTCACTGCTGCCAAGGTGCTTGCCGATTTCATCAAGGAGCACGAGCGGCCGGCGCTCAAGATCGGCCTGGTGGATGGCAAGACCATGACGCCGGCGGAGATCACCCATCTCGCCTCCCTACCGCCGCGTGACGTGTTGTTGTCGCAGTTCGCCGGGGCGCTGCAGGCGCCGCTGGCCCAATTCGCCGGCATCATGAATGGACTGCTGGTTCAGTTTGTAGGCGCCCTCGAGGCGCTCAGCGCGCAACGAGGCGCGGCTTCTTAATCGTACGGAGAGATAAGGCAATGGCGACGCAGCTGAGTAACGAAGAAATTCTGGAAGCCATCGGCAACAAGACCGTGGTGGAGCTCGCCGAACTCATCGAGAGCTTCAAGGACAAGTTCAACGTCACGATCGCTGCCCCGATGGCCGCCGCTGCGGCTGCGCCTGGGGCGGGTGGTGCGGGCGAAGCCGCAACCGAGGAGCAAACCGAGTTTGCGGTGATCCTGAAGGAAGTCGGCGCCAAGAAGATCCAAGTGATCAAGGTGGTCCGCGAGCTGACCAGCCTCGGCCTCAAGGAGGCCAAGGACCTGGTGGACGGAGCACCGAATCCGGTCAAGGAGAGCGTGTCCAAGGCCGAAGCCGAGGAAATGAAGAAGAAGCTAGAGGAGCAGGGTGCAACCGTCGAGCTGAAGTAGCCCGTAGCGTGTCCGGTGAGCCAAGCGGGTTCACCGGCTACTTCGAGGCGCACTTCAGTGAGACGGAATGGAACTCAGACTGCACCGCAGGACCTCGATCGATCTTGACGCCCCGCGTGGACTCCGCCGGGGGTGGCGGAGCCAGGCCGGGGCCCTTTGTGCTGGGTAGGCCTACTAATGCCGAATAGTCGACCGGTCATCACGTTTTCCAAGCGCGAAAGCGGCATGGCGATGCCGCACTTGCTGGACATCCAGACTCAGGCGTTCAGCAACCTCTTGATTCCTGAAGCAGAAGCGGACCGGCAGGACGTGTCGCTGGATCGCGTGTTTCGGGATCTCTTTCCCATTACCGACGTCAATGGGAAGTACTGCCTCGAGTTCCTGTCCTACGCGCTTGGAGAGCCGAAGTACTCGGTGGAAGAGTGCATCGAGCGGGACATGACCTATGCGGCCCCGCTCAAAGCCAAGCTCCGTCTCGATGTGTTCGAGGAGGTCGACGGGCAACGCCGTCTCAAGAATGCGATCGAGAAGGAAGTCTATCTCGGCGAGCTGCCGATCATGACGCCGCTCGGCACCTTTGTCATCAACGGGGCCGAGCGCGTGGTGGTGAGTCAGCTGCACCGGTCGCCCGGTGTGGTGTTCGAGGAGTCCATCCACCCGAATGGCCAGCGGCTGTTTTCGGCACGGATCATCCCATTCCGTGGCTCGTGGGTCGAATTCACGATCGATATCCATGACGTGATCTTCGTCCACATCGACAAGAAGAAGAAATTCCCGGCTACGGCACTCCTCCGGGCGTTCGGGCATGGGGAGAATGCCGACATCCTCCGGCTGTTCTTCGCCACCAAGACCATCGACATCACCGGGAAGTTGGAGGCGCGCCACGAGCGCCGAGAGGTAATCGGGGCGCTCTTGGCCGAGCCTATTCCGAATCCGGAGGAGCCGGACGGCGCTCCCCTCGCCGGCGTCGGTGACGAGCTCACGCCCGAACGGCTCGACGCCGTGCGGCACGTAGGCGTGAAGCAGGTGGTCATCTTTGCGGGCTACGCCACGATCGATCTGCGCAGCATCGAACAGCCCACCACCACGCGAGAGCGGGAACGCCGGATTCTCTCGGCCCCGGTACCCGATCCGACGACGGGCGAGGTCCTGGCCGACGCCGGGGCGGAGCTGTCAGAGTCTCTGCGGAAGTCCCTGCTCAAGGCCGGGGTACACCGGGTCGAAGTACTCCTGCCATCCGGCCGGGCGGAGTCGTCGCTCATCAAGAACACCTTGGGCAAGGACCCGACGCACAGCGAGGCCGAGGCGCTGGAGCAGATCTACTCGCTCCTCAGGCCCGGTGAAGCTCCGAATCTCGAAACAGCGAGGGAAGCGCTCAAGCGACTCTTCTTCAACCCGAAGCGGTACGATCTCGGCCGGGTGGGCCGGTACAAGATCAACAAGCGGCTCGGGACCGTGTCCCCGGAAGACCACACGGTCCTGACTGAAGACGACTTCGTCGCGATCATCCGCTACCTCATCCACTTGCGCGAGGGTCGCGGGTACACCGACGACATCGACCACCTGGGCAATCGCCGAATCCGGTCGGTCGGCGAACTCATTGCGAATCAGTTCTCGGTGGGTCTGTCGCGGATGGCGCGGCTCGTCAAAGAACGGATGAGCATCAACAGCGACCCCGAGAAGATCTCGCTGGACGATCTCGTCAATGCGCGGACGGTCTCGGCCGTCATCCAGGCATTCTTCGGATCGTCACAGCTCTCGCAGTTTATGGACCAGACCAATCCGCTCGCGGAACTCACCAATAAGCGGCGGCTGTCGGCGCTCGGGCCGGGCGGTCTGACGCGGGAGCGCGCTGGCTTCGAGGTGCGCGACGTCCATTACTCGCAGTACGGCCGCATGTGTCCCATCGAGACGCCTGAAGGCCCGAACATCGGCCTCATTACCAGCCTCTCGACCTATGCCCGGATCAACCATCTGGGGTTCATCGAAACGCCGTATCGCGTGGTCAAGAACGGCACGGTCACCGATGAGATCCACTGGCTTTCGGCCAGCGAGGAGGAAGAGTACGCCGTTGCGCAGGCGAACGCCCCGCTCAACCCGGATAACACCTTCCAGAATCCGCTCGTGCTGACCCGGAAGGGCGACGACTATCCGTTGCTCGCACCGGAGCACATCGAGTACATGGATGTGGCGCCGGAGCAGCTGGTCTCCATCGCGGCCGCACTCATTCCGTTCCTGGAGCACGACGACGCCAACCGCGCCCTCATGGGCTCCAACATGCAGCGTCAGTCCGTGCCACTCCTGGTCCCCTCGGCGCCGCTGGTTGGGACCGGGTTGGAGGATAAGGTGGCGCGCGATTCGGGGGCGGTGATTGTGGCGCGCCGTGGGGGAATCGTGACGCGCGTGACGGCAGACGAAATTCTCATCGATGCCGGTGGCAAGCGCACCAAGGCAAGCGCGGCGCCCCTGTCGCGGCTGAGCCAGCACGACCGCTATCGCGTGAAGAAATTCTGGCGCACCAACCAAGACACCGCCATCAATCAGCGACCCCTCGTCCAGGTCGGCGATACCGTTGCCGAGGGTCAAGTCATTGCCGACGGACCCGCCACCGACCACGGCGAACTTGCACTTGGCAGCAATGTCGTGGTGGCGTTCATGCCCTGGTACGGCCACAACTTCGAAGACGCCATCGTCCTGTCCGAGCGCCTCGTGAAGGACGACGTGTATTCGTCGATCCACATCCAGGAACTCGAGCTCCACGTCCGCGATACGAAGCGTGGCCAAGAGGAGATCACGCGCGAAATCCCAAATGTCTCGGATGAGGCGTTGGTCGATCTCGACGAACGCGGCATCGTCCGAATCGGGGCCCACGTCGTCCCCGGGGACATCCTCGTCGGCAAGATCACGCCGAAGGGTGAGACCGAGCTCTCGCCTGAGGAAAAGCTATTGACGGCCATCTTCGGCGAGAAGGCAAAGGACGTCAAGGACAGCTCCCTCAAGGTGCCGCCTGGTATGAAGGGTGTCATCATCGACGTCAAGATCTTCAGCCGCATCGAAGATCAGGTTGTTGAGAAGGATCGTGGTGAGCGTATCGGAGAGGTCCGAAGGATCGAGAACGACGAGAAGGCTCGCATCAGCACCGCGATGTTGGAGGAACTGGCGGACCTCCTGGAAGGCCAGGAGGTGGCCCTCATGCTGAAGGCGGGTACCGTCGAGGAATTCTATCCGGCCGGGACCTCACTTTCCGGCGCGATGCTGAAGGACCTCGATCTGACGGAGATCGACCTGAAGACGCTGCGGGTGGCCGATACAGCCGCAAACGACCGCATCAGGGCCACCATCGATGCAGCCGCTGCCGAGCGCGCCAAGGTCGAGGAGAAGGCTGAGGACCAGATTGACAAGATCCTGCAACCGGATGAGCTGCCTCCGGGCGTCATTCAGTTGGTCAAGGTCTACATCGCGGAAAAGCGCAAGGTCAGCGTTGGCGACAAGATGGCGGGCCGTCACGGCAACAAGGGCATCGTTGCCCGGATCGTGCCGGAAGAGGATATGCCGTTCCTACCGAACGGGGAACCGGTCGACATCGTGCTGAACCCGCTCGGCGTGCCGAGCCGCATGAACGTCGGCCAAATCCTGGAAACCCACCTGGGGTGGTGTGCGCAGCTGCTCGGGTTCGAGGCGAAGACGCCGGTGTTCCGCGGCGCCGACGAAGCCGAGGTGGGCACCTTGTTGCGGCTCGCTGGATGCAAGTGGGCGGCCCAGGCGCTGCATCTTCGAGCGCCCGCCCCCGAACCGACCAGCGATGTCATTACCCAGATGGTCGACGACCTCAAGCGGCTGGCGCCGCACGGGGAGAAGACGGCCATGGAAGACATCGGCATTGGCTTGTTGGCCGATGCCAGTGCCGCACCCTCGACCCGCGCGCTGCACGATCAAGTTCGCACCTTCCTCGTGGAGGCGGCCAAGGATCTTGGCGCCCGCGAGCAGCAGCAATCACAGCACGCGCTCGCCTTTCACCAGGCCTGGGTCGAGCAGGCGGACGACGCCACAGTGACCGGCCAGCCGTCCAAGAAGGCCATGAAGGAGCTGGAGGCGAAGGCTGAGGCGTCGCTGGCTGACGCATTGATCGCGGGGGGCTACCCTGCCTTGGCAGAGGCGCTCGAATCCAAAGGCAAAGGCGATATCGACGCGTCGGTCGAAGAATTGATGCGCGCGGCCGGTCTCCTGCCGTACGGCAAGGCTCGGCTTCGTGATGGCCGCACCGGGCAGGAATTCGAGGGCGATGTGACGGTCGGCTCCATCTACATGCTGAAGTTGAGCCACCTGGTCGATGACAAGATCCACGCCCGATCGATCGGCCCGTACTCGCTGGTCACCCAGCAGCCATTGGCCGGAAAGGCGCAGTTCGGCGGTCAGCGGTTCGGGGAAATGGAGGTCTGGGCGCTCGAGGCCTACGGCGCCTCCCACGTCCTCCAAGAGATGCTGACGGTCAAGTCGGACGATGTGAACGGCCGCAGTAAGGTGTATGAAGCGATCGTCAAGGGTCAGAATCTTCCGGAGCCCGGGATTCCAGAATCCTTCAATGTATTGGTCAAGGAACTCCAGGCCCTGGGGTTGAAGGTCACGCTCGGCACCACCGCCGACGGCGACGAGTAACGAGGTAGCCATGATTGATTTTCGCAGCGGACGCGAGCCCGACGGTTCGAGTTTCGACTACATCAGCATCCGGATCGCCTCTCCCGAGGAAATCCGGGGACCCCGGGATACCAAGGAACGCGAGCGGCTTGAATTGCAGGGCCAACGCACCTGGTGGTCGTGGGGCGAAGTCACCAAACCGGAAACGATCAACTATCGGTCGTTCAAACCGGAGAAGGACGGGCTCTTTTGCGAGCGCATTTTCGGCCCCGTCAAGGACTGGGAATGCCATTGCGGCAAGTACAAGCGCATTCGCTATCGCGGGGTCATCTGCGACCGTTGCGGTGTCGAAGTGACGCTGAGCAAGGTTCGGCGCGAACGCATGGGGCACATCGAGCTGAGCGTGCCGGTCGCCCACATCTGGTTCTTCAAGACCCTCCCGTCGCCCATGGGGAATCTCCTGGGCATGACGCTCCGGGACCTCGAACGGGTAGTGTATTACTCGAACTACATCGTCATCGATCCGGGCAAGCAAGAGGTGGAGCTGCACCAGCTGCTCGATGAGGACCAGTATCTGGACCTCCGACAGAAGGCCCAGTCCGACGGCGACAATGGGTTCAAGGCCGACATCGGCGCCCCGGCCGTGCGGGAGATCCTGAGCCGCCTCGAATTGAAAAAATTGGCGGAAGATCTTCGCGCCAAGGTAGCGACTGAGACCAGCCAGCATCGGAAGAAACAGATGCTCAAGCGGCTCAAGATCGTGGACGCATTCTTGAGCTCTGGCGACTCCGGCGACCTACCCAATGATCCCAGCTGGATGATCTTGGACGTCGTCCCGGTCATTCCGCCTGACCTGCGGCCGCTGGTTCCGCTCGATGGCGGGCGCTTTGCGACCAGTGACCTGAACGATCTCTACCGCAGGGTCATCAACCGCAACAACCGGCTGCAGAAGCTGATTCAGCATCGTGCGCCGGAAGTCATCTTGCGGAATGAGAAGCGGATGCTGCAGGAGGCCGTCGATGCTTTGTTCGACAACGGCCGCCGCTCCAAGGCCATCCGGGGCAGAGGGAAGCGGCCGCTCAAGTCGTTGTCCGACATGCTCAAGGGCAAGCAAGGCCGCTTCCGCCAGAATCTGCTCGGGAAACGCGTCGACTACTCGGGCCGTTCGGTCATCGTGGTGGGCCCGGAGCTCCGGCTCCATCAATGCGGGCTGCCCAAGGCCATGGCCGTCGAGCTGTTCAAGCCCTTCATCATCCACAAGCTGGTGGAAAAGGGCATCGCCGAGACGGTGAAGCGTGCGAAGAAGATTGTGGAGCGCGAATCCTCGGAAGTCTACGAGATCCTGGAAGAGATCATTCAGGATCACCCTGTGCTGCTGAACCGTGCGCCGACGCTCCACCGACTGGGTATTCAGGCCTTCGAGCCTGTTCTGGTCGAAGGGAAGGCCATCCGGATCCATCCGCTGGTGTGCGCGGCCTTCAATGCCGACTTCGACGGCGACCAGATGGCGGTACACGTGCCGCTGTCCTTCGAGGCCCAGCTCGAGGCGCGGGTGCTGATGATCTCATCCAACAACGTCCTCAAGCCCTCCGATGGCCGGCCGGTGGCCGAGCCGTCGCAGGATATGGTGTTGGGGTGTTACTTCCTGACCAAGTTGCCGCCGGGCTTCGAAGAGCGGCTGTCAGCGGTCGAGGGCGAGGAGCGGGTGGCCGTGAAGGCGGAGCTCTGGAAGGACGCTCGGCATTTCGGCAGCCCGGCAGAACTGGAGATGGCGCTGCTCGGCAGTTCCGTGGGATACAATTCGGCCATCTGGTTCTGGTATGTGCCACCCCACGAAGCACGGGACCCGTATCCGCGGTGGGTCATGACTACCATCGGCCGGGTGTTGTTCAACAACATCCTGCCGCGGCAGCTCGTGGCTGAGCTGGGATTCCGCGATGACCTGATGAAGAAGAAGACGCTGTCCGAGCTGGTGCTCCAAGCATATCGACGCGCGGGGCTCTCGGAGACGGTGCTGTTCCTGGACCGGCTCAAGGATTTCGGGTTCCGGTTCGCGACGATGGGCGGCATTTCGATCGGGGTTGAAGATCTGGAGGTGCCGGGAGAAAAGGCCACCCTGATTGAAGAGGCCGATAAGCGCGTCGGGAGATTCCAGAAGGCGTACAACACGGGGCAGATCACCTTTGGAGAGCGGTATAACAAGGTGATCGACGCCTGGACGCACGCCAACAACGACGTCGCCAACGCGATGATCAACCACATGCGGACTTCGCGTGGCGGCTACAACCCCGTCTTCATGATGTTCGATTCGGGGTCTCGGGGAAGCCGGGACCAGATCCGGCAGCTGGCCGGCATGCGGGGGCTGATGGCCAAGCCCCAGAAGAAACTCACCGGCGGCATCGGGGAGATCATCGAGAGTCCGATCAAGTCGAACTTCCGGGAAGGCCTCACGGTCCTCGAGTACTTCATCTCGACCCACGGAGCCCGGAAGGGATTGGCCGACACGGCCCTCAAGACGGCGGATGCGGGATACCTGACCCGGCGGCTCGTCGACGTGGCGCAAGACGTCACCATTACCGAAGAGGATTGCGGAACCATCCTCGGCCTCGACGTGACGGCCCTCAAGGAGGGTGAGGATGTGATCGAGCCCTTGGCCGAACGCATTCTCGGCAGTGTGATCTCGGAAGA
>DATHRW010000149.1:0-16985 GCA_035464955.1 Gemmatimonadales bacterium | reverse complement strand
GAGGAGTGCCCCAGACCCGCCGATCACCACAGCCGCTGGAAGCGTGGCCACACTCCGCGCCAGGCCGATCTTCTCGAGAATGCCTCGTGTCGCAGTGGTCTGGACGATCATGGTGACGAGCGACATGGCGGTGTAGAAGATCGCGAAGAAACGAAGCAAGGCATCCTCGTCAAAGGCGGCACTTGCGCGCGCCTTGAACACAAAATCGATGAGACCCTCACTCAGGGTGCCGAGCACGACGAGCGCGACGATGGTCCTGAGGTATGGCGTCCTGGCTAGAATCCGTAGTGGCGACGTGGTGCCGCGGTTCGAGGGTGCGGTATGCCGAGTCGATCCAACTCGCTCACGGTCAGGTATTCGGGCCACGAGCCCGGCGCTCGCGAAATGCAGCAAGGCCAGGATCGGCAGCATGGTCCCGATCGTATACATGGCTGCAACCCGTTCGGCGAGAATACCGCCCAGCAAGGCTCCGATGGTGCCTCCGGCAGCGATACGACCGACTTGCCGCTTGGCGGTGCGGGGGTCGAACCGCTCATTGACGATTGACCAGAAGCCCGACACGAGGAGCGCGCCCAGTCCCGTGAAGTGCACATATAGAGCGACGGCGATGGGACGTCGCCATGTGCCTATCAGCGACCACTCCACGAGGAGCAGGATTCCGCTCACCACGAAGGTACCGAGCACCAGTCGCGCCGGGCCCCACTGGCTCATGGCCCGCGATGCCAAGGCCGCAAGCCCCAGTGAGAGGAAGGCCGCCGCGATAATCATGGTGGGGAGTGCCGTGATGCTAAAACTCGAGAGGAACAGGGCGTCGCGCGTTGCCTTGCCCGCCATTTGGAAGCCAATCATCGTCGCGGACACGAGCGTCGCGGCGAGAATGGCGGAGCGCGTATCGTGGGCGGCTGGAGTCAAGGATTCTCCTGGTATCGGCCGTGGGGAGCGATCGCTCGAATATTCCCATGCGTCGGGGGAACATGCCTGCTCGCCGGGATCGGCGTTCGACCCTGGATCACGCCCTCGAGAGCCCGACCAGAAGTTACTGTGCGTCCGGGACCTGTCCAATTGCGGACGGGTCGCCTTGGCGCGTTCCAGCGGATGGGATAGCTTCTACGATGTTTCCGTGAACCCTTCAACCCAACGTAACTCATGACGAGCGCCCGTCGACAGCGAGCCCCCGAGGGACGCGTCCTCCATAAGCCATTCCCGGAGTGTTCGATCATCGAACCTCACGAGCCATCGATCTGTGGGCTGGTAGAGGCTCGACGCCGGAGTTCCTCCCGAGCCGCGGCCCACGCAGGGTCTCGGGAGCACGCATCCGGCGGGGGCGACGCCCCCGGCGGAGCGCAGCAGGGATCGTAATGGCCGGCGAGTCCACCACGCTGTTCGATCGGCTGGCCCAGAGCCGGGACCGGGTCCTCGCCCTGGTTGAGGCGACCGACGAGCCACACCGCGCCAGGCAGCCGGGTGAGGGGCAGTGGTCGATGCTCCAGGTGATTGAGCACCTCGTTCTGGCGGAGGAGGGCACCCTCCGGGTGTTCGGCCAAGGGCCTGCGTCGCAGCCGCGTGTCACGTTCCGCTCACGCCTCACTCTTCGTGCCATCGAGCTGTTATTCGGGCTCGGCGCCCGTGTCCGTGTCCCGTCTAAATCGCTTGCTCCGGCGGGTGCCGACTCGCTCGAGCGATTGCGTTCGCGATGGAGGGAAGCCCGCGAGGGCATTGTCGCGGTTGTGAATGGACTCGATGCGGAAGCACTCCGGCAGCCTCGATTCCGTCATCCTGTGGCGGGATGGCTCACGGTCGGTCAGGGGCTCGATTTTCTGGAACGGCACATTCGCCACCACGAGCGGCAGCTCCACCGCATCCGCCGTTCCCTCATCCCTTCCTGAGCAGCATAGCTGCCATGTACGGTCGGACACTCGCCGGTCCAGGATGTGGCCGCGCCCAGTAGGTCATCGTACATTACGACTCTGGAAGGTTAGCGTGGAACCTGCTCACGCCGTGATTATCGTGGAGGCAAGCCCGTGCGCAATCGATATGTAGCGTCTTTGGTCCTCGGCACCGCGGTGCTGACCGGCTGTGCCGTCAACCCCGTGACTGGCAAGTCCGAACTCTCGCTCGTGTCCGAGTCCCAAGAAGTGCAGATGGGACTCGAGGGCGCCCAACAAGTATCCCAGTCGATGGGCCTTCTGCCCGACAGCGGGTTTCAGGCCTATGTGAATGGTCTCGGTCAGCAACTCGCGGCGCGCTCGGAGCGCCCGCAACTCCCGTGGGGATTCCGGGTGGTCGACGACCCTGTCGTCAACGCATTCGCGTTGCCCGGCGGGCAAATCTTCGTGACGCGCGGCATCCTCACTCACTTCAATTCGGAAGCAGAACTGGTGTCGGTGCTCGGCCACGAGATCGGTCACGTCACGGCCAAGCACTCGGTCCGGCAGATGAGCCGGACGCAGCTGGCCCAGCTTGGCCTCGGAATCGGCATGATCCTCAAGCCGAGCCTGGAGGATGTGGGACAAGTCGCGAGCGCCGGTCTCGGGGTGCTGTTTCTCAAGTTCGGGCGTGACGACGAGAACCAGGCCGATGAGTTGGGATTCAAATATGCGTTGACCAACGGCTATGATGTCCGGGACATGCTCTCGGTCTTTCAGACGCTCGACCGCATCAGCGGCACCTCCGGGCGCGGGATGCCCGAATGGTTGTCGACCCATCCCAACCCCGGGAATCGCTATCAGAGCACCCAGCAACGGATTGCAGCTCTCAACCGAAACCTCGACGGGCTCACCAGCAACCGGGACAGCTACCTGCAGCGGCTCGACGGGATGATCTTTGGTGAGAACCCACGGCTGGGGTACTTCACGGGCAGCACGTTCTACCATCCGGATCTCGAGTTCCGGCTCGAGTTTCCCGACGGATGGAAGACCCAGAATGGCACTCAGGCCGTCGTGGCTGGCAGCCCGCAGAACGATGCCATCATCGCCCTGACGCTAGCAGGGACGGGTACGCCCGGCGAGGCGGCCCGCGAATTCTTCGCGCAAGACGGCGTCCAGGCGCAGAGCACCAGCACGAGTTCCATCAATGGACTCCCGGCGGTCACCAGCATCTTCACGGCGCAGACACAGGATGGCACGTTTCAGGGACGGGTGGCCTTCATCGCCCACGGCGGCACCACCTACCGCATCCTGGCCTACAGCCCCGCGTCGGTCTACGGGAGCTACGGCAGCATCTTCCGTCGATCGGTCGATAGCTTTCAGCGCCTCACCGACCGGGCAGCTCTCGCGGTCCAGCCTGCGCGCGTCTCGATTGTCCGGGTGCCGAGCCGTATGAGCCTGGAAGACTTCAATCGACGATACCCATCGACCATCCCAATGGCCCAACTCGCCCTGATCAACGGAGTGGAAGAGACGACGATGCTCGCGGCAGGCCAATTGGTGAAACGGGTGGTCGGGGGAGAACTGCCCGGGTCCTAGCGGCTCGAGGCGCCCCGGCTTCGGTCGACCATCTCGCGGGCGGCCGCAAACACGTGGTGCCACATCGCCCTGGTGAGGCGCCCTGTATTGGTGTTCTGCCGGCTGGGGTGATACGAGGCGATCAGGAGGGTCGCGTCCGGCAGGACGGTGTGAACGTTGTGGCCAAATGGCGGCCGGTTGCCCGGCCCGAGTGCGGTCCACCACCCCGCGGCCCTCAGCCACGCCTCCCACCCGATTCGTCCCAGGACGACCACCACCGTGACATTTCGGAGCAACCGCACGTCGTCCTCGAGGTACGAGCGACATCGGGCGAGTTCCTCGCGGCTGGGCTTGTTTCCCGGTGGCGCGCACCGCGCCGCCGCCGAGATGTAACAATCCTCGAGGGTCAGCCCATCCGCACGATTGGTGGCGAGCGGCTGATTGGCAAACCCGAAGCGGTACAGCGCCTCGTACAGCCAGTTGCCGCTCGAATCCCCGGTGAACATGCGGCCGGTGCGGTTGGCCCCGTGAGCGGCAGGCGCCAGACCGACGATCAAGAGCCGCGCCTCAGGGTCGCCAAATCCCGGAACCGGTTTCCCCCAGTAGTCCAGATGGCGGAATGCCCGCTTCTTGACCTCGGCTACCCGGCGGCAGTGCGCCCGCAAGCGGGGGCACCGCGTACAGGCTGGGATGGCACGATTGAGACTTGCGAGCGAACGAAACGCGGTCACCGGAATGTGGGGTTGGATGGAGATCAGCCGACGCGTCGGGTCTTCCGCTTCATGAAGTCCATGAGGATGAACTGGCCCAACGTCATGGTATTGGTGAAGTAGGCTTTGCCCCGACAGATCTGCGCAACGTGTTTCACGAAATCGACCAGGCTCTTGTTCCGCGCCAGCATGAAGGTGTTGATCAGGATACCGGCTCGTCGGCAGTTCGCCACTTCGCGAAAGGTGGCCTTGAGAATGACCGGGTCCAGCCCCATGGAATTCACGTAGACCCGTCCGTCAGGCATGGTGAGGGCCGATGGCTTGCCGTCGGTGATCATGATGATCTGTCTCATGTCCTTCTTTTGCGCGGCCAGGATGCGGCGGGCCAGGGTGAGCCCCTCCGCCGTGTTGGTATGGTACGGTCCGACTTGGGCGCTCGCGAGGGCGCTGAGGGGGATCTCCTCGGCCGTATCGTGAAAGAGCACGACGCGCAGTGTATCGCCTGGGAATTGGGTGCGGATCAGGTGGGTCAGGGCAAGGGCGACCTTCTTTGCAGGCGTGAACCGATCCTCACCGTACAAGATCATGGAGTGCGAGCAATCCAGCATCAGCACGGTCGCGGCCGAGGAACGGTACTCGGATTGATGCACCATGAGATCGTCGTATTCGAGATTGAGCGGCACCCCGAGGCCTTCACGCGCGATGGCGCTCGTGAGCGTGCCTGGGACATCGAGGTTCATCACGTCCCCGAACTCGTACGGCTTGCTCACCCCTTCCGCCTCGACTCCGGTCGCGAGGTACGGCGTATCGTGGGCCCCGAAGCTCGCCTTGCCGATGCTCGCCAGGAGACCCTTGAGCGTTTTGTAGCCCAGGAAATCGATGCTCTTGTCGGTCAGGGAGAACTGAACCTGTTGTGCCGCCTCGGCAGCGCGCCCGTGGGGGCCGAACACCGCGCGGTGGCCCTCGGGTATCTTCGGCGGCTCGGTGAGATTGAGATATCCCTCGTCGATCAGGCGCTGAACGATCGCGTCCAGAAGCTCTGCCAAGGCCTGTTCGATGGCCTGATCGCGCTCTGGGTCGCCGGTCGATTCGCCGCGGAGGTATTGGAGCATCTCTGGGGAGAGTTGCTTCGAATCCGTGAGCGCCTGGAGGATGGCACGTTTGAGCGCATCCAAGGATTGTCGATCGTCGAAGCCGGCCTCATCCGGCCACCCGGTGCTGCCACCCATGAACCCGGATTGAAGCAGAAAATCACCCAGTTGGTCCAACAACCCCTGGAGATTCACGGCGTCGGCGAGGTCCGGGATGTACTTCGAGTACTTGGTGAAGCGCATTGTCTATGGCATCCCGCGCCATCCGGCACTCGGTCCTTCGACTGGAAGGCTCTTCGTCATGCGAAATCCAATCCGTGGCTGAACGGCGGGCTTGGCCGCTCCGGCTTGGCGCGCCCGTATCCCAGGTCATCGCTCCGGCTGATCCGCTTCTCGGCGGCCAAGCCTTCGAGGATCAATTCACAGCCTGCAACAGCAGTGGGCGGGTCCGAGGGCGGAGCGAGCTGCAACCGGTGCACCAGGTCGAGCAAACCCGGCACGACCTTGAATCCTTCGAGGCACGTGGCGGAACGCTCGTCCCCGGAGATCTTGAGCGCGCCGCCGTCGTCGAACCACGCTACGATCGGCCCCACGTCCGCGTCGCCACGGCGCCCTGAGAACACCCGTCCCGCCGCCCGGCGAATCAGGTCCTGGGCGATGCTCTCACTGCCCTGGAGTTCACCCTCGTACTCGAGCTCGAGCTTGCCGGTAATCGATGGCAACGCCGCATAGATGTCGTTGATGCGTGGGATGACTTCCGGCTCGTGGACCAGCACGGCCCGCCGTTCAGCGTTGCTGACCGCGCTCTCCAACACGGAGATCGGGAGGCGTTGGCTCACCCCAGAGTGCTTGTCGACTCGTTTGTCACTCCGCGCCTCGAACGCGATCGCTTCAACCACCTCGTGGATGAAGCCGGGAATGCGAATCGTCTTGGCCGCCCGATCCACCCAGGCTTCTTGTTGGGTGATCGCCATGCCGAGCTCGATCGTCGCCGGATAGTGGGTGACGATCTCGGCGCCGATCCGATCTTTGAGGGGCGTCACGATCTTGCCGCGCGCCGTGTAGTCTTCCGGATTCGCCGTGAATGCCAGTTTCAGGTCGAGCGGCAGGCGCACGGGGTAGCCTTTGATCTGGACATCACCCTCCTGCATGATGTTGAAGAGGCCAACCTGTATCTTTCCAGACAGGTCCGGGAGCTCGTTGATCGTGAAGATGCCGCGATTGGCTCGCGGAAGGAGGCCGTAGTGCATCGTCAGCTCATCGGAGAGCAGGTGTCCGCCACGGGCAGCTTTGATGGGGTCGACATCTCCGATGATGTCGGCAATGGTCACGTCCGGCGTCGCGAGCTTCTCGACGTAGCGATGCTCCCGAGTCAACCAGGCAATGGGTGTCGCCTCGCCGCACTCCTGTACGAGCTCGTGCCCATACTTGGAAATTGGGGTGAACGGATCGTCATTGACCTCACTCCCGGCAAGAATCGGAATCTCCTCGTCCAGGAAATTCACCAACTGACGCAGCAGCCGGCTCTTGGCTTGGCCGCGCAGTCCCAGGAGAATGAAGGCATGCTGAGCCAGGAGCGCATTGATGATCTGCGGAACAATGGTGTCTTCATAGCCGACAATACCGGGAAAGAGCGGCTCCTTCCGCTCGAGCTTCCGCAACGCGTTGTCGCGCATTTCCTGGCTGACGGTCCGGCCGCGAAGCGGCGGCTCTGACCAGGGGCTCTGACGTAAGTCGCCCAGGGTCTTGGGTTTCGACATGGGGTTTCAGCTTTCGTCGAGCGAAGGTGACGGATCCACGCCCGGAGGGCGTCCCTCCGAAGCTAAGCAACCTCGGCGCGGCCGCGTCAAGCCTCGTCGGTTTCTCCTAGGAGACCCTTCATGAGCCTGCGAACCACACTTCTGATGAGTGGTCTTATGCTGGTGGCGTCCTGTGGGGGCGAGAAGGTCGAGAGCCTCCCGGCGGACGGGACCACGGTGGATCGTCCAAGCGCGGCACCGAACTCGGCCGCCGATACCCTCCCGGCGGACAGCATCATGCCACGTGACACGGCGACGATCGACCCTCCCGAGCGACTCGGCGACTAGATCGTCGAGCCGCTCTCCGCAAGCGGTCGGACGGCCTCGGCAACCAGAGTGCCGTGGTGGATGTCAGGTCGCCAACCGAGCCTGTCCCGCGCCGCCGCTGATCGATAGGGATTCCCACCGCGCCAAAAGCGGACGGCGCCGGCCAGCGTACTCGGGGCGCGATCGCTCCCGGCTGCCCGCCGGATCGCATCGCCCGCTCGAGCCGCCAGGAGCGCCGCCCATTCCGGGACGGAGACCGTTCGGATCGGCCGGCCCAAGCCGTGAGCCACGGCATCGATGAATTCGGCTTGACCGATCTCGGCATCGTTGGCGACGTTGAACGCGCGGCCCCAGGCAGCCTCGGACGCGAGCGCACACCGGACGGCCTCGGCGACACTCGCGGCGTGAACCAACGCCAGTGGCCTCTGCCCCGGCCCCACGCGGGGAAGCCAGCCGCGGCGAGCAGCCGCCACGACGCGCGGCAGAAACAAGCGATCGCCAGGGCCATAGACGAGGCAGGGGCGCAATACGCAGGCTGCCCCTCCCAATATCTCCCGCCACAACACGGCTTCGGCCAGTCGCTTGGACCGGGCGTAATACTCGCGGTCCGAAAGCGGGCCAAACGGAAAGTCTTCACCGACGCTCCCATCGTCGCTGTTGCCCGATCGGCCGTACACGGCAACGGAGGAAATGTGCACGATCGGAATGGCCAATTCGGCCGCCCGACGTGCGGCGAGCGCGGTGCCACGGACGTTGATGGCCTCAAATGCTTCCCATGGGGCATGGTCGGCGATGATCGCGGCAGCATGGACGATGGCGTTGCAATCCTGGATCTCGGTCCAGAGTCCAGGGTCCTCGACCCGGCCTCGCACCGGCTTGGCGCCAAGAGACCGGAGAAGGTCAGCGGCGCGATCACTTCGTGCCAGGGCCATGCAGGCCACGCCGGTGGAGGAGAAGGATTGGAGAATGTGCCGGCCAATCAATCCGGTACCACCGGTGAGGAAGATCATTCCTCGATATCAATCACTGAAAACGGAAGCGGGACTACCGCCGCTTCACGATCTTCGATGTTGACGGTGCTTCCTGCGACCACCGCTCGGCTGAGCATGGCGAGGGCGAGCGTCCGGTCGTGAAGGCGAAGGGTGGAATGGACGATGCCGACATCCTTGCCGTTCTGCGTAATCGTCTGTGTCGCGAGCGGATCGCTGCCGTGCCATCGGAGGCCTCGGATTTCCTTATTGGTGTGCCCGCGGAAGTGAATTCGGGCGACGGTTTCCTGGCCGGTGTAACACCCCTTGGTGTGGGAAACACCCTTGAGGTCATCGAAGCGTACCTCTTGGGGCAGCGTGCGCTCTCCGATCTCATTTCCCAGCGCAGGCCACCCGGCAAGAATCCGGGCGGC
Source organism: Gemmatimonadales bacterium (assembly GCA_035464955.1). Classification (GTDB taxonomy): domain Bacteria; phylum Gemmatimonadota; class Gemmatimonadetes; order Gemmatimonadales; family GWC2-71-9; genus JABDII01. The sequence goes on along the minus strand of DATHRW010000149.1, from coordinate 8,273 downwards.
GTGGGAGTCATCCATCGTTCCCAGTTGCGCACCGACGGTCACCATGTGTTTCCGCGCTGCTTCGACGGTCGCGGTCTCACCCACGAACAGCGCTTCGAACGGAGCTTGGACGGTACCCCTGGCCATGCGCAGCGATCCGGCTGCACTCTCCCAGGTCGCCGTGGCTCCGGGGTGCGCAGGGACCATTCCCAGCGCTGCCCGTTGCAGCACCTGCTCGACCGCCGTGCCGTACAACCAGGCGACACTCCACCGGGTTCTGAGGTCCGTCACGTGAGCGAGCCGTGGAGGAAACGTTCGTTGGAAGAGTGCGAGCATGCCATCGGCGCTGCGCGCTGGCAAGATCAGGATTGCCTCACTCGCGAAGCGCATCACCCAGCAATCGGTGATGATCATGCCTTTCGGCGTCAGAAAAGCCCCGTAGATGAGGTGATCGCCACCGTGGCCGACCACGTCGTTGGTGAACACGCCCTGCAAGCATTCGAGGGCTCCTGGTCCGCTCACTCGCAGCGCCGCCGACTCGTTCAGAATGATCGTCGCCCCACTTCGGAGAGCCTCCAATCGGTTCCGATCGAGGATCACGTCAATCATGCTTCCCGGCCTGCCTTCCCGAGTTCCGGTCGGTAGTGCCCGGCCAGTGCATACGATCGATCCAGGAGTTCAACGGGGTGGACGACATCGATGTCGAGGCCTGCGGCCAGAAGGCCGGCGCCGATCTGCATGAGACACCCGGGATTCCCGGTTGCGAGGAACTTCGGGCGTGGGACAAGCGAAGCGATGTCGTTGATCTTCGGTTCAAGCACGGCCCGCGCCAGCGAAGGCCGCACGACCGAATACAGACCCGCACTCCCGCAGCATTGATCCGATCCCGGGAGGACCTGGAGCCTGAGTTCCGGCACGGCGCGGAGGATGTCGAGCGGTTGGGATACGATGCCTTGGGCGTGCTGGAGATGGCAGGCAGCGTCGTACGCGACGTCGCACGGTAGCGGTGCTCCGGGGCGAGGCCCTGCGTCCGACAGGAGTTCCGAAATGTCCCGTACGCGACCGGCGAGACCATGCGCCGCCGTGGTGCCAACTAGCTCGCCATAGTTCTTGAGCATCGCCCCGCAGCCCGCACTGTTGACCACGATCAGGTCGGCATGGCGTCCGAATGCGGCAACATTGGTTGCGGCAAGCGCCCGCGCGCCCGCGGTTGCTCCGGCATGCTCGTGCAGGGCTCCGCAACAGACTTGTCCCCGAACCTCGACGACATCGAAGCCGTTGGCACCGAGGGTGCGGACGGTGGCCTCATGGACATGCCCGAACAGGGTGTCCATGACGCAGCCACGAAAGAGCGCCACGGTTGGCCGGCTGCCGGATCGGTCCTCCGATTGGTCGCGTCCGCTCACCTGCGTCGGCTGTGCGGGGCGGAAGTTTGCTTGCCTCGAGGCGCCGAGCATGCCCATCGCGAACCCCAGCCGGCTCCGGGCAGCGAGGCGAGCCGGAAGTCCAGAAGCGCGAAGCCAGCGAGCCAGCGTGAAGCCGGACCGCCAGAGCTTCGGTGAGCCGAACACCGCCAGGAGGGCCCGCAGCGACACGGAGAGGCCATGGGAACCGGCCAACGTGCGCCGTGCGGTTTCCAGGGCGCGTCCATACTGGACCCCGGAGGGACAGGCCGGCTCACAGCCGCGGCATCCCAGGCAGTTCTCCAGGTGGATGGTGAGGGCCGAATCGATGATCGCCGTGTCGCCGCGTTCGAGGGCCTGCATCAGCACGATTCTTCCGCGCGGGCTGTCGTTCTCATCGCCGGTCGCCAGATAGGTAGGGCACGCGGGCAGGCAAAAGCCGCAATGCACGCATGGGTCGAGCGGGCCGATCGTGCTAGCCACCCCGGACCTCTTCCAGCGCGACCCGCAAGCATGCGCGAGGGTCGAACGTTGTCCGCAACCGCCCAACGAGGTTGCCGACCCCCTCGCGGTAGGCTCCGAAATGCCCGACACGCTGACGGACTCTCCAGGGCGCCCGCTCGAGCGTCACCGGAATTTCGCGTTCCGCGGCCCGGTGGCGCAGGGTGAGGAGTTGATCCGGCTCGGCCGATCCGCTCCATCGGACTCCGCCCGTGGCGGCTCCAGCCGAAACGAGTTGTTCGTCGAGCAATCCCGCAAGGAGGTCGATGGTTTCGTCGATGCTGTCGGCGAGGGCGCCCATCCGAAGCGTCACCGCTCCACCTAGCCACGCGCGATTGACCGAGCCCCAAAAGGCTGCGCTCTCATCTGGCGGCAGTTCCTGCCACGCCAAATCGCCAACACGCCGTACCTTGGCTACCGTGGCCGCCACGGCCGATTCCGTACCGAGGAGCCTGGCCGCGAGCGTCCAGTCGGCGCGGGCGGCGACAGCCGGCGACAGCAACTCGAGGGCGCTGCAGTCGAGGCCGGCCCCGCCAAGTGCCCTGGCGCTGAACGTGAGCGCGTCGCGGTCTGCCTGCGCTGTCAGCGTTACATCCGCACTGGGCAGTGCTCGAAGCCGGAGGTGGAGGTCGGTAATGATTCCGAAGCCGCCGAATGCGCCCACATGCAATTTGGTGAGATCGTATCCGGCCACGTTCTTCATGACCCGTCCTCCGGACGTGAGCCGGCGGCCGTCCCCGGCTACCACGGCGCATCCGAGCACGTGATCTCGGATTGGGCCGAGCCCCGCCCGTAGTGCACCGGCCGTCCCCGTCGCGACGATCGATCCGATGGTGCGGTCCGGCCGGCCAGGCGGATCGAGCGGCAACCACATCCCGAGGGCGGCTGCCTGCCGGCGCAGGCTTTCGAGGGAGGTTCCGGCCTGGACCGTCGCCATGAGGTCGGCGGGGCTGATGTCCACTGTCCGGTTGAGGGCGCGCGTACTCACGGCGAAGTCGGCATGCGCATCCGGCGGGAGCCAGGTTCCATTCCCTTCGACCCGGACGGTCCAGCCTTCTTCTGCGGCCACGCGGCACGCCACGGCGATTCCCTCGGCCGAGTCGGGAGTGACGTAGGGGATGCCGGTTGCCTTCTGCTCCACGGCATCCCGACCGAGGAGTGAGCGAAGCCGTTCAGCCGGGTCGTGGTTCATCGCACTCCTCCAGCACGCCATTCCCGGCAGGCATAGCTCGGGAAGATCTTGCCTGGATTGGCGCGTTGGTCGGGGTCGAAGACGCGACGGACGTCGCACATCGCCGTCATGCTCGCCGCATCGAACACCAAGGGCATGTACTGCCGCTTGTCCACTCCGACGCCGTGCTCCCCAGTGATCGTCCCCCCGGCCGCCACACATACCGCCATGATCTCCCGACTCGCCGCCTCGACCTTCTGGGCCATCGCCGCATCTCGCCGATCGAAGCTGATGTTGGGATGCAGGTTACCGTCCCCGGCGTGGAACACATTCGCGATGGTCAAGTTGTGCCGCCTCCCGATGCCGGCAATTGCATCGAGGACCTCGGGCAACGCGGAGCGCGGAACGACGGCATCCTGGACGACGAGATCCGGGGCAAGTCTGCCCAGGGCCCCGAAGGCCTTCTTGCGCCCCTGCCACAACCGCGCGCGCTGGTCCTCGGTCGAGGCCCCCCGGACGGTTCGTGCCCGGTTCGCGTGGAGCAGGCGCTCTACGTCGGCGGCCTCGCCCTCGACGGATTCCTGAGTTCCATCCAACTCCACCAACAAGACGGCGGCGGCGTCGGTAGGGTATCCGGCGGCGTAGATCGACGCCTCGACGGCTCGTATGCAGGTCTGATCCATCATCTCCAATGCCGCAGGGAGTACGCCGGAGGCGATGATTGCCGACACGGCGGTACTAGCAGCCCGGATGGTCGTAAAGTCGGCCAGGAATGTGCGAACCGCCGCCGGCAACGGCTCGAGCCTTACCGTCACCTCGGTCACGATTCCGAACATCCCCTCGCTTCCCACTACCAAGCCGACGAGATCCGGTCCCCAGGGCTCTCCCTGCCGTGATCCGAGTCGCATCGCGGCACTGTCGGGCAGAACCAGCTCAAGCGCCACCACATGATTGGTCGTCACGCCGTACTTGAGACAGTGTGGCCCGCCGGCATTCTCCGCGACGTTTCCGCCGATGGTACAGGCGGTTTGGCTCGACGGGTCCGGCGCATAGTGCAGCCCGAACGCGGCCGCTGCCGCGGAGAGCCGGGCGTTCACCACACCTGGTTCGACGATGGCGCGCCGCTGCTCCGGGTGGATGGCGAGGATCCTGGTCAGCCGGGTTAGTGTGATCAGCACCGAGTCTGGTCCGGCCAGCGATCCACCGGAGAGGCCCGTCCCGGCTCCTCGGGCCACGAACGGCACCTGTGCGAGGTGGAGCAGCCGGACGACTTCGATGACCTCCTCTCGGCTGCCCGGCAGCACCACCAGTCCGGGCATGGCCTCGTGGGTCGGGAGCCCATCGGCTCGGAACGTCGCGCGTTCCGACGGCTGCTGGCGCACCCATTGAGGTCCGACGACCTTGGCGAGCGTCGCGACAAGCGAGGCGTTCACGGCTGGCTCTGGGCTGGAGGATAGGGGCGAGCGCTGCGGCCGTTGCCCCGCGCCAGGTGATGGACCCGCGCCCGCGCCTTGGCGTCAGCGGCCTTCGGAAGGAGCCATTGCGTCAACAACTCGATTCGTTCCCCGACGGATCGGGACTTGAGCAACCGGATCTGGAGGGGCGCTTCAGGATTGATACTCGCGGCGATTTGAAACGTCAGAATTCCCGCCTCGTGAGACAGGGCGATCTCGGGTTGCTCGGCGTCCTGTAACACGCAGCTCGCGTCGACGTAGGCATGAAAGAGACGTTCGAGTTCTGTGGTGTCGGAGTGGCGGTCATCGACCACTCGGTCGCCGAATTCCTCCACGATGGCGACGAGATAGGGGTCGTTGCACTCCACAACCCGTTCGACCATGAACCGCTTCTCGCCAACGACCAGGATATTCGAGCACCCATCGGCCAGGAGGTCGTGGGCCCGAATGGTTGCCGCACATCCAACCGTTCCCGGAGGCGGTGCCTCGCGCTCCGCCCCTGGCCGGAGAATGCCGAAGGCCGCGTCCGACGCCAGGCAATTCGCGACCAGTTGCCGGTAGCGCGGTTCGAAGATATGGAGTGGAAGTGTCGTACCGGGGTAAAGGACGGCGGTAAGCGGGAAAAGCGGCAGGCGGACGGGCATACCGGAAGATCTCGGTGTGGGCTCCGTCACACAATGTGACCCTCCCAGCCTCGGGCTGGGGCCGGTACAGCGCGGAGTTGTGGGTTCGTTCTACGTCGTGCCCCAGAATCCTTGCAGCGACTTCACATCGGGGGATTCGCGCAGCTTTTCGAAGGCCCGCTCGCGGATCTGACGAATACGCTCACGGGTGACTCCGAGCAGCGCCCCAATCTTTTCGAGGGTAAGGGCCTCAGAGCCCTCTTCGAGGCCATAGTAGAGATTGAGGATCTTTCGTTCGCGGGGGGTCAGGTATCGTTCGAAGATCCGGTCGATGAACTCTCGGGTGAGCCGGGCATCGGTATTGTCCTCGATCTCACCGCCCTCTGTTCCGGCAAAGCGTTCTCCGAAGGTGCTCGCCGTCTTGTCCGTCCGCTCGACCGGTGCATCGAGTGAAAGCTCCGCTGTGGTCATGCGGCGGGCGGTGCGGATGTTTTCGACCGAATCATTGAGTGCCGTCGCCACCTCTTTGTCGGTCGGCTCGCGACCGAGCTCCTGAGAGAGGAAGCTCTCCGCCCGCGACATTCGAATGAGTGCGGAATTCTGATTCAGTGGAATCCGGACGCTCCGCGTCTGCTCGGCCAGCGCTTTCAGGACCGCTTGACGGACCCACCAGACCGCGTAGGAAATGAACTTCACCCCGTGGTCGGGATCGAACTTCCGGACCGCTTTCAACAACCCTTCGTTGCCGATCGCCACCAGCTCCCCGAGGTCCAGTCCGTGGCCCTGGTACTTCTTCACGTACGAAATCACGAAACGAAGATTGGCCGTCACGAGGCGCTCTGCCGCCCTCGCGTCCCCCGCCCGCGCTAGGCGCGCCAACCGCTTCTCCTCCTTGGGGTCGGAGATCATCGGAAGCTTCTGGATGTCGTGGAGGTACTGATCGAAGGCGCTGGTCGGAACGGGTCGAAAGAAGGGACGAGCCTTCTTCGCGGTCACAGGTGCCATTGCCTACCCCGGGATGCGGAAGCGGTTACGAGCACTTTTCAGAATTCTCACGAGGACACGCAGATCGAACTGGGTCGGCCGCCAATTCGAAGCGCAATAATAGGAAGTTCCGAGAGGGGGGTCAAGCAAGAAATGATTGTCCACATCACAATTTGTTGTTCGACAAACGATTATCGATTTCATCCACTTATCCACGTCGCCGTGGAGAGGGACTTATCCACGCACCAGAGTATAAACTGTTGTAGGGCAACAGAATACGCCAAATCCGCATGTGACTAGAATGGGGAAAGTCGGTCAGCGCTCGGGCAGGGTGATCGTGCCGAGTGCCTCTCTGATCAGACTCACCGATGGGACCTCGATGGTCCATTGGTCGTCGGCGTGATGCATGTGCCCGATCGACTCCGGAAGTGCCAGGTGCGGCACCTCACTTCGCGACTTCTTGTCTGCCTGTATTGCTCTGATGACTGCATCGGCGTCCACGGACATCCGCAACGTGGTCGGCAAATTCACCATGGTGAGCACCTGCTCAACCGCATCCGCCAGCCCGGCCTCGGCAACTCCCATTGCCTCGGCCAGGCGGCACTCGGCCAGGAGGCCCAAGGCGACCGCTTCGCCATGATCGATCCGGTATCCGCTTGCGTGCTCCAAACCATGACCCAGGGTGTGGCCGGCGTTCAGCACGGCCCGTTCGCCCGCCTCCCGCTCATCGCGACTCACGATTGCCGCTTTGAGCTCGACACTTCGCTTGACGAGTCGAGCGAGCGTTTCGAGGTCACGGGTCCGGATGCGACCTGCCTCCCTGCCGATCCACTCGAAGTACTCGCGATCGGCCACGACACCGTGCTTCACCGCCTCGGCCAGGCCACTACGAAACACCGGGTCCGGCAGAGTGAGCAGGGTGCACGGATCCGCTAGTACCGCAATTGGAGGATGGAATGCACCGATCAAGTTCTTTCCCTGTGGTGTGTTGATTGCCGTCTTGCCTCCCACGGAGGCATCGACCATGGCGACGAGCGTGGTGGGAACCGCGAGCAAGGGGACGCCGCGCATAAAGGTCGCCGCGACGAATCCAGCGAGATCACCGACCACCCCGCCACCGAGTGCTACGATGGCACTATCGCGGCCGAAGCCGCCTTCGAGCAGAGCATCGATGAGCCTGGCCCAGGCCTCGCGCGTCTTGCTGACTTCTCCCGGCGCGACCGCGAACACGCGTCCCGCAGCGGTCCGATCGCTCGAGGGGTCGGATTCGTATCGCCACAAGTGCTCCGGCGCGGACAACCAGTCGTCGTAATGCCGTTGGACTGTCGTATCGGTGATGATGGCGATGCGGCGATTCGGCAGCTGCCGGGTGGTCAGCTCGGTGAGCTGAGCGATGGCGCCTGCGCCGATCCGAACCGGGTATTTGCCGAGGCCATGCTGAACCGTAACGGTCTGCACGTGGTTACCAGGTCGTATCGTCGAGGCCCGCGCGATGATTGGCCAGGCGCGCGAGCACGAAGAGGGCATCCGACAGCCGGTTCAGGTACTCGAGGAAGAGGTTCGGAACCGGCGTCTCGTGCGACAACTGAACGATGCTCCGTTCGGCCCGACGGCAGATGGTACGGGCGAGGTGAAACGCCGCGGCCTTCGGCGTCCCGGCGGGCAGAATGAAGGCCGTGAGCGGTGGGAGTGCCTCCGTCGCCCGATCGATGACCGCTTCGAGTTCTTCGACCTGGTCGTGCGACAGGTCTGCCTTTGCGAGGGCGGCGGCCACCTTCTCAGGGTCGGGCGTGGCCAGGTGGCCTCCGATCGCGAACAGATTCCGCTGGATGGACTCGAGTAACCGGTCCTCTTCGTTGCGCGGCTCGGTGGCGCGCACGATGCCGAGGGCGGAGTTCAGTTCGTCAACGTCGCCGTACGCTCGCACCCGGGGATGGCTCTTCGGAACACGGCCGCCGCCGAACAGACTCGTTTCTCCTCCATCCCCCGTCTTGGTGTAGATCTTCATGCTGATTAGTTGCCCTCTCTCGATGCGTGCTCCCGCCCATCACACGGCTCGTCCACCCGGGCCGCGGCCACGACCGTGTTGCTGACCGGGGCCAGGACGCCCCATAGCACGGTGTGCCGGCCAGGACGCACTTGCTCGAGCCAGAGGTAG
>DATHRW010000148.1:0-2140 GCA_035464955.1 Gemmatimonadales bacterium | reverse complement strand
CTGACCGCACATGGAGACGAGGTTCTGCGGGAGGTGATCATTCCGGTCGAGGACATCCGGGACACCAATCAGCGGCAGACGGCACTCATCCGGAAGCGAGCCGAAAGTCTGGCACGTCGCTATCCGGATGCTGCCGACGCTTTTGCCCAGTATGTGGAGCGGCAGGAACGGGAGTGTGCGCTGCTGGAAACGGACGTCGTGAGCGCCGTATGGTTGTTGCAGCGACGCTGAGAGATCACGGCCTCGCATGAGCCCAGCGTTGCAGTGCCAGGGCCAGGCAACGATGTTGCGTGAAGAAGGTAGTATGTAGGCCTCGTCGCCTTGGGTGGTTCGACTCATAGAACGCGTGATGCCATGGTCCGCCTCTGAAAGCTTGTGGCAATCCTCGCTCTCGTAGCACTCGGCGGGCTCATCGTAACCCTGGAGCCGGGAGCCTACGGGGTCAATCCACGGCTGGTGATCGTGACGCGGGTGCTGCTGGCGCCGCTGGTCATCACCGCGCTCGGGCTCGCGCTCGAGAAGTTCTGGAGCCGCTGGTTGGCGCTGGCGGGCGCGGTGGCCGTGCTGCCCTGGGCGGTGGTGCTCACGTTCGGGTTGCCCAAGGGCGCACCACTCGCCCAGCAGAGCATCGCGTTGGGCGCCGCCCTCGTCCTGCTCGCGAGCCTCACCGGCCGTGCCATGTTCGAGCGCTATGAGGGCCGCTCGAAGATGGACTGGAGCGGGCCACGGATGGGGCTGGTGCGCTGGACCATCATCCTGAATATCGCGTCGGTGATGGGCCTGTCGCTCTTCGTTGCCCTCTATCGATATGCCATCGAGTGGCATGTGGCCATTCCCGCGATCCTGTTGCTCGGCCTCCTCGTGGGCGTGCTGTTGCTCGCCACGCAGAAGACCATCGGGCTCTTGCTGGTTGCGGTCAGCTGTGTCCTGTTCGTGCCGGCCGGGACCTACTTCGTGTGGCGGGAAGCCAGTCACACCGGAGAGATGTACTTGTTCGCCGCGGCCTTCCTGCCCGGTGTGATCGCGGGATGGGCCTGCCTGGTGGTGTTCGGGCGGCCGATTTGGCGGGTGTTGCGGGGAGGGTAAGACAAGAGAGCTAACGGCTAACAGCTAACAGCTGACGTGGGAGGTAGGAGGGAGGGTAGTAGGATCGTCGGCGACACCACCGATCGGTTGTCTTTCTTCCTACTCTCCGACTTCCCACATTCCTACTCCCTTTCACTTAGCCGATAGCCAATTGACCACTACCCAGGTCACGCCCAGGGGACGCCCTGGAGCGAGTTTCCCGATTAAGGAACCGTCGGTCCTACCTTCCTTGGAGACTCGCTATGAACCACCCCGTGGCCTGGTCTGGAGTCGCACTCTTCGCAGGCGTCCTCCTCAGCCCGTCGAGTTCGATGGCGGCCCAGGATTCTGCGGGAGTCTCGGTGGAGCGCCGGGCGGTTATTCGGGCTCTCCATGTGGGCCAACGGCTCCGGATCGAGCGGCCCGGCGGCGCGAGGCTCGAGGGGGTGTTCTCCTCGGTCACGAGAGACAGTTTGGTGGTGGCGCGCGACTTGGGGCTCGCCCAATTGAGCGACTCGGACATCGACAAGCTCTGGGTTCGCGGGCGTGCCACCAAGACCGGAGCCATCATCGGGGGCATCGTCGGCCTCCTGGCCGGTGTCGGGTACGGGCTCCTGGTCGGCGAAGTCATCTGCAACAACGAGGACTGCAACGCCGACACCGGGGCCGTGGTCGCGGCTGTGGGTCTGGGTGGCGCTTTGGCAGGGGCGGGCGGGGGCGCCCTCATCGGAGCGGCCATCCCCAAGTGGCACCTGCGATTCCCATAGGCAAGGTTTGGTGGACAGCCAACAGCCAACAGCAGTATTTTCTCGTAATAGCCGATAGCCGATAGCCGATAGCCGATAGCCGATAGCCAATAGCCCATGTGCCTCGTTGTCTACCTGGCCGCCGACCGGCCGCTGCCACTGATCCCCTGGAACGAGCACGACCGGGGCTTTCACGTCACCGAGCTCGCTGGCGAGAAGGACGAGGCGGTGCGTGGTCAGTTCACGAAGCCGTAAGTCTCCTATGCCGGGTCGCACACGATACGCGGTTGCGGCTTCAACTACGGGGAGTACCCCGACGCCGAAGATGA
>DATHRW010000147.1:0-13392 GCA_035464955.1 Gemmatimonadales bacterium | reverse complement strand
GGTGGACCGGCCGCAGCGGAGCTCGTCCCAGCATCCCACGTTGTACGGCCTCATCCCCCGGACCTACTGCGGGGTGCGGACCGCCAGGCTCATGTCCGGGGCCACCCGGGGCGACGGCGATCCGCTGGACATCTGTGTGGTGAGCGAGCGGCCGATCACGCGCGGCGAGGTGATTCTCGATTCGCACGTAGTCGGCGGCCTCCCGATGCTCGACGGCGGCGAGGCGGACGACAAGATCATCGCCGTCCTGGCCAACGACAACTTCTGGTCCACCGTCGACGACATTACCGGATTGCCGCAGGCGCTGATCGAGCGGCTGCGGCATTACTTCACGACCTACAAGCTGGTACCCGGCGAGCCTCCCCATGTCTCCATCGGTCCTGCCTACGGCCGGGAGCATGCGCTGACCGTGGTCTCGGCTGCGATGGAGGACTACGTCGAAGCGTTCGGGGCGGGCTGAGACCAGGGTAGCAGTCCGACATGGAACTGGTCTGTACCACGTGCAGCAAGCGGAAGCGCCGGGCTCCCGGCCTCCTGCCGGCACGGCATCGTTATCTGAGCAAACGGATTCGCTACGTTTTGAGCCTTGCCGAGCACGGCAGCCGGCTCGCCGCCATCCTCTCGGGCCGGTATGGGCTCCTCGCCCCGGACGATCGCATTCCATGGTACGACCAGGTGTTGGCCCCAGATGGAGTGGAGGTACTCCTACCGCGGCTCATTGAACAACTGCGTTCCCTGGGCGCGACATCGGCGGTGTTCTATGCTCAGCCACCATCGACTGCCGGCTGGGAGCCGTATCACGAAGCCTTGGAGCAGGCCTGCCGAAGGCTGGGCATCAGGCTCGAGGTGAGGCTGCTAAACGCATCCTTGCCCTGAGGATCGCTGGCAGGGGGCAGTGGCTTCGGCAGAATCAAGGCGCCGCGTCCTCCGCGGCGACGGATTTCGGGAACAGCCCTCCGATCAGGGCGCCGACACCGCCACCGACCAGCGCCCCCATCGCCCCGCCCATGAGCGCTTTGAATCCGCACCTCTCATCCGGGGTGTCCCGCATTCCGTCGCAGAATGCGTACATCCCGAGGCCGCTGACCAGCCCGCCCAGCGCGGCCCCGGTCGCCAGACCCTCCTTCCAATGGCTGGAGCGGTACTCTCGATCACTCACCACTCCTGGCAGCGGCTGGATCTGGAGAATCTGCTGCCCTGGTCCTGAGCGTTCGACATCGTAAGCGATCGGAGTCCGTACGACAGGCGGGCCCTGCGCCCAGAGGGGCAGTGTCGCAAACGGAAACACCGAGGCGGCGAGGACGAGGCCTGGTGATAGTTTTGGCATGGCTTCCCCTCCGAGATCCGCTGTGCACCATGACACGCTCGATGAGCCGAGGAACAAGATGAGTCAGAGGCGTCCCCTGGCCGTGACCCCGCCAAAGGGCTGGTCCATGAGCTCGAAGCTTCGTCTTGCCACTGCTGTACTCTTCCTGGCGCCTGGCGTCTCCCTGCACGCCCAAGAGGGCGATTGGGCCTTCACCGTGAAGTCCGGTGCAGCGCTCGAGCTTCCAGAGACTCCGAGTATCGTGGCAGCCCTCGCCTACCTCGACTACCAACCCGGCGAGCCGATCGTCGGGCTCCGGGCCGATCTCAACCAGGACGGCACCGACGATTATGTGATCCGATCCTCCACCGGGCTCTGCGGCACCGGCGGCTGTTCCTACGCGCTGATCGATGGCAGTCGGCTCGAGCGCCTGGGCGAGGTGTTCGGGAATCCAGTCCTGGTACGCGGTCGGATGATCAACGGCTACCCCGTCATCAACGCCTACGGCCACAGCTCGGCTGATAGCGGCACGTATGGGACGTTCGTGTTCGACGGGACGGAGTACGTGCTGGTTAGCCGGGTGTCACTGAGTGGTGATTCCCTGGCCGAGTTGTTCCAAGAGATCGACCAGGTTCCACATCGATGATGCGATGGTGCTCGTCGGTGGGGCGTACAACGACGCCAACCCCAGAATCGACGTAATCAGGAGGCAATGAACCGTATGCCGCAGACGAATCCATTCGGCCCGGGCCTGCTCACGTTCCTCAGGGAACTCGACCGGAACAACACCCGCACCTGGTTCGAGCGGAACAAGCACCGCTACGAGGCGGAGGTGCGCGAGCCGGCGCTGGAGTTCATCCGGCTGATGGCACCCAAGATTCAGAAGATTTCGAAGCACCTGGTGGCGAGCGACAAGAAGGTCGGAGGCTCGCTCATGCGGGTCCACCGCGACGTCCGGTTCTCCCGCGACAAGCGGCCCTACAAGACCAACCTTGGTATCCAGTTCCGCCACGCGGCGGGGAAGGACGTCCACGCCCCCGGGTTCTACGTCCACATCGATCCCAAGGCCGTCTTCCTCGGCGCCGGCATGTGGCATCCGGAGCTCGATGCGTTGGCGGCGATCCGCGAGGCGATGGTAGACGATTCGAAGGCCTATGGCGCCGCCCTCGCTGCCAAGGCATTCACGAATGGGTTCGCTCTGGAAGGCGACAGCCTGACCCGGGCGCCCAAGGGTTACGATCCGGATCATCCCTTGATCGACGCGCTCCGCCGGAAGGACCACATCGCGGTGTTGAACCTGAAGCCGAAGGACGCGACGCGGCCGGACCTGGTGGATTACGTGGCGAAACAGCTGGCCCAAACCAAGCCCTTCATGGCGTTCCTGACCAAGGCGGTGGGGCTGCCATTCTAGTTGGCGGGTGACTCTCAAGGTTTCTTCACGATCCTCTCAGGGAGGGCATCCTAGCATGCACCCATCGTGGCACAATTGATGGTGCTGGTCCTGATCGTGTTCGCGCAAATGATTCGGTGGTTTCTTTAAGACGAGGATTCCTTCGCCATGCGGACGTTTGCGAACCGCGACCAATGCTCAACTCGGGGGACCACGTGATCGCGCGGCACTGGCACGGCGTGGTGCCGGCCGACAAGGCCCAGGCGTATGAGCAATACGTGCTGCGCACCGGGATCGCCGATCTCAAGGCGACGCAGGGCAACTGCGGCGCATGGGTGCTCCACTCGATCGACGGAGCTCACGCCCACTTCCTGGTGATCTCGCTCTGGGACGCGCTCGACCACATCCGGGCCTTTGCCGGAGACGACATCGAGCGGGCCCGGTACTACCCGGAAGACAAAGAATTCCTGCTGCAGCTCGAGCTCAAAGTGACGCACTACGTGGCGGCGACCACGGCATGAGGGCCACGGGCAAACCTTATCGACTGCTACACCGTATGGACCAACAGCAGCGATTTCCCAACCACACACCAGCGATACCGTCATGATCTCACGCAACGTCCGCTCGGCCCGTTTTCTCTCTCTGTGCTTGCTCGTCGCGCTCTCGACGACCGGCTACGTCGAGGCTCAGGCCGGGCTCGATACCGTTCGCGCCGGCCGGTTCGATGCCGGCAAGATGTGGACCTTCGAGTACTCGCCGGGAGCGTACTTCACCGAGACCTACGGCTTCGACGCCAACCCGGCCTGGTTCGAACGGGCCCGGCTCTCCGCCCTACGAATCCCCGGGTGCTCGGCCTCGTTCGTGTCGCCCAACGGGCTGCTCGCCACCAACCATCACTGCGTGCGGGGCGCGGTAGTGAACGTCACCCGGCCGGGCGAGACCCTGCTCGACGACGGGTTCTACGCGAGCACGCTCGAGGAGGAGCGCCGCATACCGGACTACTATGCCGATCAACTGATTGCGATCGAGGATGTGACCGACGAGGTCTTTGCGGCGCTCGATCGGGCCACCACGCCCGAGGAGCGGGAGCGCGCCCGGAGCGAAGCTTTCGAGCGGATCGAGGCCCGCGCACGCCAGGCCTATGCCGACCGAGTGGCATCGCTCAGGGTCCAGATCATCGCCCTCTACAACGGCGGTCGGTACTCGGCCTACATCTTCCGCCGGTTTACTGACGTGCGGTTGGTCGCGGCGGCTGAGCTGCAGATGGGCTTCTTCGGCGGTGATGCCGACAACTTCACCTACCCGCGCTACGACCTCGATTTCGCGTTTCTCCGGGTGTACGACCAGGGGCAGCCGTATCACACGGATCACCACTTCGCGTGGAGCACCAAGGGAGTGCAGGAAGGAGACCTGGTCTTCGTGATCGGCAATCCGGGGCGCACCAACCGGCTGAGCACCATAGCGCAGCTCACGTTCCAGCGAGACGTCGAGCTTCCGTCGGGCCTCGCATTCCGAACCAGCCGGCACGCGGCGCTTCGGGACTACACCATGAGCGACCCGGCCAACGCCGAGCGTTTGGGCATCCGGAATCGGATGTTCTCGCTGTCGAACTCGCTCAAGGCCAACACTGGCCGGTACGATGCACTCCAACGGCCGGAGATCATGGCGCGGAAGGCCCACGCGGAGCGGGCGCTCCGTCAGGCAATCGAGGCAAAGGCGGCGTTGAACCAGCGCTACGGCATGGTGCTCGATCGCATCGCCGCCATTCAGTGGGAGAAGGCAAAGTTTTCCGCCCCGCTCAGCGCCTTTCAGTTTGTCGGCAGCTCGGCCTTCACCTCGGCCACCGAGAGGCGCGCCATCGCTGCGTTTCAGTACCTCGAGGCCAAGTCGGCCGGAGCCCCGGCCGATAGCGTGACGGCGCTCCGGAACCGCTTGCTCGGGATCGGCGATCTACCGCGGCCGCTCGAGCACCGCTTCCTGGCGGAACGGTTGGCCGATTTCGAGCGCTACTTCGGCGCAAATCACCCGATCACCCGCGCGGCCCTCCGGGATGGAACAGCCGAGGCTTCGAGTGCCGCGCTGCTGGGCGGCTCCGTCCTGGCCGACTCGGCCAAGACGGCGAAGGCAGTGGCAGAGAATGCCCTCACGGCCGACGACCCGGCGGTCCGGCTCGCCGCCGTGTTCGTGCCGGCGTACCCGGAATTCCTGGGTGGGTACCGTCCGCTCGTCGCCGAGGAACGTGAGCTCGACGTGGAGCTGGGCCGGGCCCGGTTCGAGGTATACGGCCAGAGCGTGCCGCCCGATGGCACGTCGTCGCCGCGCATCACCGATGGTGTGGTGCAGGGGTATGAGTACAACGGGACCTTGGCCCCGCCGTACACCACGTTCTTCGGTCTCTACGATCGGTTCTATTCGCATGGCCCGGGAACGGAGTGGGATCTGCCGGCGCGGTGGAAGACTCCGCCCGTGGGGCTCGACCTCAAGACACCGCTCAACTTCGCTTCGACCGCCGACACCTACGGCGGGAACTCGGGCTCCCCAGCGGTCACGCCTGACCTGGCGCTGGTGGGCCTCAACTTCGACCGGAACATGGAAGGGCTGTCGCGGGACTTCATCTACTTGCCGGAACGGGGCCGGAATGTCATGGTAGATGTTCGGGCCATCCAGGCGGCGCTCGATCATGTCTACGACGCCGACCGGATCGTCCGTGAGCTGGTGACCGGGCAGCTGTTCCGTTCGGAGCAGGAGGCGGACGCAGCCGCGCCCTAAGATCGTACGACGGAGAACCCAGTGAGCTTCACCAATCCGGCGTCAGCAGCGTCGGAGACGGGAGCGGCCTATACCAAAGCGCTGCTCGCGCTCCTCGGCGACCAAGATCCGTTCGAAGTCCAGGAACAACTCGTGCCCGCGCTTCGGGCACATGTCGCGGCCATGGACCCCAGCGACCTGCGCCGGCCCGAGAAACCGGGCAAATGGTCGGTGCTGGACGTGATCTGCCATTTGGCCGACAGCGAGCTGGTCTACGGCTACCGGCTGCGAATGATCGTGGCCGAGGATGAGCCTGCCCTCGTCGGGTATGACCAGGATCGCTGGGCAGGAAGGCTTCACCACGACACCGCCGATCTCGATTTCGAGCTCGAACGGCTGGACCTGCTCCGGCGGTCGAACCTCGGCTTTCTCCGGTCACTCGACCGTGCCGAGTGGGATCGCGTGGGGAGGCACAGCGAGCGGGGCGTCGAATCGGTCCGTCGGGTATTTCAGCTGCTTGCGGCGCACGACCTGGTCCACCTGCGTCAGATCGATCGGATCAGGCAATCGATCTCACGGTGAGGTCATGGACGCCTATTCACTGACGCTCGCTCTCGCGCTGCTGGCGGGCGGAGTGGGATTGCTTGCGATGTTTTCGGGAAGAGCGCACCAACCGGCGGAGCGAGCGCATCGGCTGGGTCGGGTGAGCGGCTCCGTCGGTCTCGCGTTGGCCATCGCCGCATTCACGATCCACATCGTATCGGACCACCGGCCGGGCTCCATCAACGCGTTGGGGCCAATCCGATTCGCCGGTGAGCATCCGGCACTCGTTGCAGCCGGGATCCTGGCGATGGCCACGCTCTGGGGCGCCCGGACCAAGTAACGTCTCATGTGAGGATCATTCATGGCGAGTGACAATGGCGTTCCCCCCGATGGATGGGTCGATCTCGGACCGACCGAGTCGCTTCGCGATCCGCCGCTCCGGGAAATCCGGATCGGCCGCACCCGGATTGCTCTCTCCTATCACAACGGGAGTTTCGGCGCCGTGTCGGGCGTATGCAATCACGTTGGCGGCCCATTGGGGCAGGGCCGGATCGATGCCGGCGGATACATCGTGTGCCCGTGGCACTACTGGAAGTTCCATTGCCAGACCGGGGTGGGGGAGCCGGGGTACGAGGCCGACCGGGTGCCGCGCTACGCGATCCGGGAAGTAAACGGACGGCTCTACCTCAACCCGGAGCCGGACACCAAGCGCGCCAAGGCCAAGCACGATCCCCATCCGCTCGAACGCCCCGTCGAACACAGCGAGGGCCCGCTCAGGGTGCTCGGCATCTCGACCACGGCCATGGACCCCAAGGAACCGCGGTACTCGACCTCGGAAGCCCTGCTCCAGGTGGGCCTCGACCACGCCCGGGCCCAGGGTGCCGAGACCAGGCTCCTCAAGTTGTCGGAGCTTTCGTTTCGGGCGTGTGAGGGGTTCTACAGCAAGAGCGCCCAAGCCTGCACCTGGCCCTGTTCCATCACTCAGCTCGACCCTGCAGATGAAATGGATCAGGTCTACGAGGGGCTGGTCCACTGGGCCGACGTGGTGCTGCTGGCGACACCCATCAGGTGGGGCGGCGCGAGTGCGCTGTATTACAAGATGGTGGAGCGGCTCAACTGCGTGCAGAACGCCATCACCATCCGGAATAAGGTGTTGATCCAAGACAAAGTCGCGGCATTCATCATTACGGGCGGCCAGGACAATGTGCAGGCGGTAGCCGGGCAGGTGCTCGGCTTCTTCGCCGAGCTCGGCTTCCTGTTCCCACCATTTCCTTATGTGGCGCATAGCCGCGGCTGGTCGGCGGAGGACATGGAGCGGAACATCGCGGTCGTGGCCGGGAGCGAGGAGCTGCGCGAGGGGACCCGCGAGCTGGTGTCGCGCTCCCTGGTGCTGGCCGGGCGATTGATCGAGACCCACATGTGCGGGCCCAAGATCGCGCGCGGCGGACGGAAGGCGCATCGACTCGACCCCGAAGCCGCAGAATGACTCCGGAGGTCCGATGATCGAGCTGATCTGTACCCGCACCTGAAGCACGTGCCGCAAGGCGGTCGCCTTGCTGGACAAGAACAAGATCCCGTACCGCTATCGCGACTACCGCGAGGAGCCGCTGTCCCAAACGGAAATCCGCCACCTGCTCGAGCTTCTGGGAGTCGAGCCTCGCGCCATCCTGCGCCGGAACGACAAGGCGGCGAAGGAGCTCGGTCTTACCGGCGATGAGAACGCCCGAACGCTCATTCGGCACATGGCCAGCCACCCGACGCTAATTCAGCGCCCGATCGGACTCACCAAAGGGAAGGCGGTAGTGGGCCGGCCACCGGAGGCTCTGCTCCAGCTGGGCAGGCGCAGCAAGCGATAGTGCTCGGTCTCAGAAGCGTCTTCTTCGCCCTGCTGTTCCCGGGCACTGTGACGCTGGTGCTGCCATACCTGATTGTGGGCCGAGCAGTCTCATGGGCCGGTCCGTGGATGGGCCGGCAGTGGATCGGCATGCTGCTCGCCGTCGGCGGCGCCGTGGTGCTGGTCTCGAGCATCGTGGACTTCGCGCGGAAGGGCCGCGGCACGCTGGCGCCGGTGGACCCACCCGAGAAGCTGGTGGTTACGGGGCCCTATCGGTATGTCCGAAACCCGATGTACCTGGGCGTCCTGGCCATCCTTCTAGGCGAAACCATCTTCTTTCAATCGATGGATCTCCTGCGGTACTCGATCGTCATCCTCGTGGTATTCCTCGCCGTCGTCCATGTCTACGAGGAGCCCACGCTGCGGCGGCAATTCGGTGAGTCCTATGCGCGCTACGCCGTATCGGTACGCCGCTGGATTCCCGGTCGGCCCTACGACGGTTAGAATCCTCGCAACCGGTCGCCATTCGTTTCTTCTTCACGAGGCCCCCGTGCTGATTCTCCCGCTCCTGCTCCAGATCCAGGCCGCTGCCCCGGCCCCCGTGCCCGATCCGCTTGCCGTCGTGGTCGACCAGATCAGGCCAAACCACGACATGCTCGAATACCGCATTGCCGTGAGCATTCCCGATTCCGGGAGCCATATCCGGGGTGTGACAAGAATCCGTGCGCTGGTCGCGGGGCAGGGTGGGGATCTCGTGCTCGATTTCGACGACGCCTTCACCATCGACTCGGTCGTGCCGGCTGGCGGAACGGCCCTCCAGGCTCAGGTCCGCGGCGGTCGCCTTGCGGTACCCAGCAGCGGCCAGCCGGGCGACACGGTCGACGTGACCATCTACTATCAGGGCACGCCCGAGGATGGGCTCTTCATCCAGCGGAACGCCCACGGTGAGCGCGCGGCCTTCGCCGATAACTGGCCCAATCGCGCCCATCACTGGTTTCCGAGCGAGGACCATCCGAGCGACAAGGCGTACGCCTCGTTCGAGGTCGAGGTGCCGGCGGGGTGGAAGGCCATCGCCAACGGCAACCTCCAAGCCGTCGATCGGCTACCCTCCGGCCGCACTCGCTGGCACTGGCGCACCGAGCGAAAGATCCCGGTCTACACCATGGTGGTCGGCGCGGGACCGTTGACCGTCACCAGCGTGGCGAGTCCAGGCGGGCCCGATCATACCCTCTGGACCTTTCCCCAGGACTCCGCTTTCGCGGTGAACGGCCCGTTCAAGCGAGTGGACCGCATGGTCCAGGAATACACCCGCCTCATCGGGCCGTATCCGTACGCCCAGCTGGCCCACGTCGAGTCGTCGACTCGATTCGGCGGCATGGAGAACAGCTCGGCCATCTTCTACACCGAGCGAGGCTACGCCGAGCGCAGCATGGGTGAGGCCGTGGTGGCGCACGAGACCGCCCACCAATGGTTCGGCGACGCGGTGACCGAATTCGACTGGCACCACCTCTGGCTGTCGGAGAGCTTCGCGAGCTACTTCGGGCCGCTGTTCCACGAGCTGGTGGGGGAGGACAGCCTGTTCCAGGCCCGGATGCAACAGGCCAAGGCCGGCTACCTCCGGTCGGATGTGGTCGACCGGCCGGTGATCGACACCAGTGTCACCGATCTCTTCGCGCTGCTCAACGCCAATAACTACCCCAAGGGGGCCTGGATCCTCCACATGCTGCGGCAGGAGGTGGGCGAGTGGGCGTTCTTCGGCGGTGTGCGGGAGTACTACGCGACATTTCGGGACTCGACCGCGCTGACCAGCGACCTGCTCGCGATTATGGAGCGTCATGCCAACCGGCCGCTCAGATGGTTCTTCGAGCAGTGGCTGCTCCAGCCGGGCTATCCCGAGGTCGAGGCACGCTGGGTCTACGACCCGTCGACGCAGGCGGTCGACATCGAGCTGACCCAGGTACAACCGGTGGGCTGGGGGGCCTTCAGGCTCGCGGTGCCCATCGACGTGGTGGTGGACGGAGCAGCGCGCCCGGTGCGGGGGGTTGCCAGGTTCGAGAGCGGTCAGCGGACCGCGCGGCTCAGGGTTGGCGGGCTCGGCGGTCGGCCGACGGCGGTCCTGGTGGATACGGATGGGGCGCTACTGCTGGTCGTTCGGAGTGTCGCCACCCGCGAGCCGTGAGCTCGGATCATCGAGGCTAGGAGCCGTCTTCATTGTCGCGACAGCACCTTACGAAGCTCACCTCAGGTAGCGCTTCACATAACATGCGCGCTCGATCGGACGGCGAGGCGGGCGCCGCACCACTTGCAGTGGTTGGCGTCGGGATCGTGGCCGCCCTCGCCGCAATCGGCGCACCGGCGTGACTCAGCCGGTCGGCCCCGCACCCGGGACAACTCCAAGGTCACGATGCCGGTGGGTATGGCGATGATGGCGTAGCCCAGCATCATGATCGCCGCAGCAACCATCTGTCCCAGGTTGGTCTGCGGCGAGATATCGCCGTAGCCGACCGTGGTGAGGGTCACGATGGCCCAGTAGATGCTCCGCGGGATGCTGGTGTATCCATTGGCCGATCCCTCCACCACGTACATCAGCGAGCCCAGAATTACCGCGAGCGCCAGCACGGCGAGGATGAACACGGTGATCTTCCGCCTGCTTTCTCGGAGCGCCGCCATGAGCACATCCGCCTCACCGAGGTATTCCACCAGCTTGAGGACTCGGAACACCCGGAGAACCCGCAGGACCCTGATAACGAGAAAGGCCTGGCTGCCGGGAATGACGATGCTGACGTATGTCGGAAGGATGGCGACGAGGTCGATGACCCCGAAGAAGCTCGTCGCGTAGCGTCCGGCATGCCGCGCGCAGCTGAGCCGGAGGAGATACTCGATGGTGAACAGGATCGTGAATCCCCACTCGATGGCGTAGAGCAGGGAACCGTATCGAGCGTGGATGGCCTGGACCGAGTCGAGGATTACCGCCAAGACGCTTGCCAGGATGGCTACGATGAGGACGACGTCGAAGCGCTTCCCGCTGGGCGTGTCGTGACCGAAGATGATCTGGTAGAGGGTCTCTCTCCACTCGCTGTCGTGGGGCATGCGTGGTCCTGGTCGTGGATCGGAGGGCTGAGAATGCGTAGGACGCCGAAGGAACGGGCGAAACACGCAACGCCGTAAGATCGTTTGCCCTCGAGGGAGAGGGAAGTGATGGACTTGGGATGTCCAAGCCACCGCTTGTTTCGCTCAGGCGGCCTGGTGATGCTTCAGACTTCTTCGGTCTGTGGGTGATGCGTGGCAGTGTTCCGCGACCACTTCTCGCAACAGGCGGCGGCCTACGCCAGCCACCGGCCCGGCTATCCGGCGGCGTTATTCCAGCACTTGGCCTCCCTGTGCCGGCGGACGGAGCGGGCGTGGGACACCGCCACGGGCAATGGTCAGGCGGCCACAGGGTTGGCCGTGCAGTTCGCGAACGTGGTCGCCACCGATGCGAGCAGGAATCAGATTGCCAACGCGAAGCCCCACCCGGGTGTGCGCTACATGGTGGCCGCGTCGGAGCACTCGCCGTTGGCTCCGGCGTCGATCGATCTCACCACCATTGCCGCGGCGCTCCACTGGCTCGATCTCGATGCCTTCTATAGGGAAGTCGCTCGTGTTTCCAGGCCCGGAGCCCTGCTCGCGGCGTGGACCTACGATCCGCCGTCCATTGATCCGGCCATTGACGAGGTGGTGCGCGACTTTTCGACCAACACGCTGGCCTCCCATTGGCCGCCCGAGCGTCGCTACGTCGACCGGCACTACCAGACCATCCCGTTTCCGTTCGAGCGCTTGCCCGCTCCCAGCTTCGAGGCCCGTGCCGAGTGGAGCCTCGATCAGTTGCTGAGCTACGTGGGGACATGGTCGGCGGTGGTACGGGGCAAAGCGGCCACGGGCACCGACCTCGTCGCGGACCTCGAGCAGCAGCTCATTCCCCTATGGAGGCCGGCCGCGCATGTCCGAATCATTCGGTGGCAGCTCTTTCTGCTGGTCGGTCGGGTGGGTGGGGGTTCACCCCGATGAGGAGCACCCAGAAGGGTATACACGACTACGCGGTCGTCGGTGGCGGTATCGTGGGTGCCGCGGTGGCCCTCACCTTGAGCGAGCGGTACCCCGGCGTGGATTGCGTCCTCATCGAGAAGGAAACCGGTTGGGGCCGACACCAGACGGGGCGGAACAGCGGGGTGATCCACTCGGGGATCTACTATCCGGAGGGAAGCCTCAAGGCCAAGCTCTGCCGCACCGGCGGCGACTCGCTGGTCGCGTTTTGTGAGCAACACGGAATTGCATGGGAGCGGCCCGGCAAAGTGATCGTCGCTACCCAGGAGCGCGAGTTGCCGGCCCTCGACGCGCTGGTTGAGCGCGGGTTGGCGAACGGCCTGGCGGTGCGTCGGATCGGTGCCGACGAGGTGAGCGAGATCGAGCCGCACGTGCGTTGCCTTGCTGGGGTAGTGGTGCCTAGCGCCGGCATTGTCGACTTCGCCCAGGTCTGCGAGAAGTACGTCCAGCTCGCGGAGAGGAACGGCGTCGAAGCGCGCCTCGGAAGCCAGGTCGAGTCGATTCGGCCCGTGCCGGGCGGCTACCAGTTGGGCCTCGCCCACGGCGAAATCGCCTGCCGCTATCTGATCAACTGCGCGGGACTCCAGAGCGACCTGGTCGCGATCATGGGCGGCGCCGATCCCGGCGCTCGCATCGTCCCCTTCCGGGGCGAGTACTTCGAGCTCAAGCCCGATCGTCGCCATCTGGTGAACCACCTGGTCTATCCGGTACCTGATCCGGACTTCCCCTTCCTCGGCGTCCACTTTACCCGCTCGATCACGGGGGCCGTCCATGCCGGGCCGAACGCGGTACTGGCCTTTGCACGGGAGGGCTACCGGAAGAGCGATGTCGATCTGAAGGATCTGACCGAGGTGCTGACCTATCGCGGCTTCTGGAAGTTGGCGGCCCGCCATTGGAGGACCGGCGCCGGGGAGATGGTCCGGTCTGTCAGCAAGAAGGCGTTCGTCCGGAGCCTGCAAGCCATGATTCCCGAGGTGACCGCCGAGGATCTCGTGCCGTGCCCATCCGGCGTGCGCGCCCAGGCGCTTCGGCCGGATGGACGGCTGGTCGATGACTTCCTGCTGGTGGAGGCGCCCAACGCGCTCCACGTCTGCAATGCGCCGTCACCGGCTGCGACGGCCTCCTTGGAGATCGGCAAGGTCATCGTGAGCCGGGTTTCCGCACCACCCGGCCGGAGTGTGGCGGTGGAGCAGGATCTCTGATACACCCCGAGACGATCAGGTCTCATGTCCCTCATCATCATCATCCCGTTCCATCCCCCTCCATCCACTGGGGTTGGGCGTGGAAGAGCCTCCCAAATCGCGGGCATCGTCGGTGAGGAGGAAGTAGGTAGGGGGTATGGGCTTGACGTCCACTTGACGCCCCCAGAGCACCTTGTTCGTGGACACAGGCAAGGTGCTCTATCGTGCGACTCCCGAGGTTGTTAATCACTCCCTTCGCTCTCGCGTCGGTCCGAAGAGCCATTCTCGGTTTGTGGCTAGCCGCGAC
>DATHRW010000146.1:0-2451 GCA_035464955.1 Gemmatimonadales bacterium | reverse complement strand
GCATGCTCACCAGCTGGCCTGAGTTCATTTCCGGCACCAGGATGCGTTCGAACTGCCCCAACAGAGCTCCGAGGTTTCGCGGGAACGGATTGAGGTACCGGAGGTGAACCTGAGAGACGTCGTATCCCGCGGCCCTCGTTTCTGCGGTGGCCTGGTAGATGGGTCCGTAGGTCGAGCCCCAGCCCACCACCAGCAGTTTGCCGCGTTCGGAGCCCTGCTCGACCCGCTGTTCCGGAATATCTCCCGCAATACCGGCGATCCGCTGGGCCCGCGCGTCGGTCATGCGCTGGTGGTTCTCCGCGTCATAGGAGATATGACCCGTGGTGTAATTCTTCTCGAGACCGCCGATCCGATGTTCCAGCCCTGGGGTACCGGGAATGGCCCAAGCCCGCGCTAGGGTCGCCGGGTTGCGGGCGAAGGGCTGGAAGCCCTTGGGCTCAGTCCTGAAGTTGACGGGAAACTCGGGCACATCGTCGATGTCGGGCACGCGCCACGGCTCGGCGGCGTTGGTCAGGTAGCCGTCGGTGAGCAGAATGACCGGGGTCATGTATTTGGTCGCGATCCGGACGGCCTCGACGGCAACGTCGAACCCATCGGTCGGCGTGGCCGCGGCAATCACCGGGATCGGTGCGTCGCCGTTCCGGCCGTATACGGCCTGGAATAAATCGGACTGCTCGGTCTTGGTCGGCATCCCGGTCGAGGGGCCGGCCCGCTGCGAGTTCACGACCACGAGCGGCAGCTCGACGCTGACCGCCAAGCCGAGCGCTTCGGTCTTGAGCGCAATACCGGGGCCGGAACTCGACGTCACGCCGAGTGCGCCGGCGTAGGAGGCGCCGATGGCGGAACAGATGGCGGCGATCTCGTCTTCGGCCTGGAAGGTGATCACGCCGTACTGCTTGAGGCCGGCCAACGTGTGCAGCAGCGGCGAAGCCGGTGTGATCGGATAGGACCCCAGCATGATCCGGAGCCCCGCCGACTGGGCGCCGACCACGAGCCCCCACGCGATCGCTTCGTTTCCCGTGACGGTGCGATAGAGTCCGGGCTCCAAAGCAGCCCGGTTCACGATCCGCCCGTGGACGAAGCTGGGCATCTCGGCGGTCTCGCCGAAGGCATGCCCCGCGTTCAAGGCGGCGATGTTGGCCCGGGCGATTTCGGGACGTTTGGAGAATTTCTTCTGTAACCACTCGATTGTTGCGTTCCGGTTGCGGCCGAAGATCCAGAGCATGAGACCGAGGGTCCACATGTTCCGCGACCGCAACGCCTCCTTCGATGAGACCCCGAACTCCTTCACCGCCTCGATGGTGTGCCGCGCGATGTCCAGTTTCAACACCTGGTAGGGGGCGAGCGTGTCGTCCTCGAGCGGATTGGTCGTATAGCCCGCCTTCGACAGGTTCCGCTCAGTGAACGCTGCTGTGTCCACCACGACGAGGCCGCCAGTGCCCAGGTCTTTCAAATTCACCATGAGAGCGGCGGGGTTCATGGCAACCAGCACGTTCAGTTCGTCACCCACCGTCCGGACGTCGTGCGCCCCAAAGTGGATTTGGAACGCCGAAACGCCGAACGTCGTGCCGGCCGGCGCACGGATCTCCGCCGGATAGTCGGGAAAGGTGATGAGATCGTTGCCGACCAGGGCTGTCTCGAGCATGAACTGGGTGCCGGTCAGCTGCATCCCGTCGCCCGAGTCCCCCGCGAAGCGGATGACGATCTCTTCCTGCGTGGTGCGTTCGGGAGCCTTGGGTGGTGCCGTCATGCTCGCATCCGTCGTGAGTTCGTGAAGGTGCGTCATCGGTGCGGTGCTCCGGCAAGAATACCCCGGTTTCCTCACCGGCGCAGCAGCAGGCGCATATCCTAATCTATTAGTAGGGATTCCATCATCAAAGCAGCCCAGGTGACGGTCGTGTTGGGACGGCCGACAGGAAGACCGGGTTTGCCGGCGATCTCTGTGACCTGAGCGATGACCAGCTGTGGGAGCCCGCCGTGCAGATATGTCCCCCAATCATCTGGCTGGAGCCCGAACGTGGCGCGCCCTATATTCGACCCATGAAACCACCGACCAAGCCCTCGCCCGTCGATCCCAAGTCATCCCAACTAAACCGGCGCGACTTCCTCCAGCGATCCGTGGCCGGCGCGACCGCCGCGACCGTCTTGGCCGGCTGTGGGCCGGGAGCCGACTCGGCCGGCGGGCCCGCCGTGCAGACCCGCCCCCGGGTCAACTGGCGTCTGACATCGAGCTTCCCGCGCGGCCTCGACGCGATCTACGGCGCGGCCGAAGTCCTGGCCGAAACGCTCGACACACTGACCGAGGGGAGGTTCCGTGTCCGGGTCCACCCGGCCGGCGAGATCGTGCCGGGGCTCCAGGTCATGGACGCGGTCCAGCAGGGCACCGTCCAGGCGTCGCACACCGCGAGCTACTACTTCGTGGGCAAGAGCCCTGCCCTCGCATTCGACGTC
>DATHRW010000145.1:0-8553 GCA_035464955.1 Gemmatimonadales bacterium | reverse complement strand
TCTGGACCGGCGCCTGGGGCGCGCCGTCCGAGTTCCTGACAGACCCGTTCCTGAAGAGCGGAGTGGAGGCGCGGGTCATCCACAGTCTCGTGCACTCTTCCCTGGCACCGAAAGAACCGCCGTCGGAGAAAGATTGGGCGGGGCGGCGACATCTGCTTCAGGCTCTAGAATCGGCCCACGACGCCGGCGTGCGCATCGTCGGCGGCTCGGACGCCGCCAACCCGACCGTCTTCCCCGGCTACAGCATGCACCACGAACTGGAGCTGATGGTCGAAGCGGGGCTGACCCCGATGGAGGCCCTGGTCGCGTCGACGCGTCGGGCGGCCGAGATGCTCGGGAGGGAAGACGAGTTCGGGACGATCGAAGCCGGAAAACGGGCGGACCTGCTGATCCTCGGCAGTGATCCCCAGGTGGATATTCGCAACACGCAGACCCTCGAAGTCGTCATTCAAGGTGGAGAGATCATCGATAGGTCCTCGTTGCTGAGCCACGAATGAGCGGCATAACACGCTATTGCACCTGAAGGGCCGCTGCACGGCCCGCAGGTGAACAGCAGGCCGTTAGGCGTCCCGTTCTTAGCGGCCGGTCTTGTTTGGGGAGGTCCTATGCACCGCAGCACGAAGTGGCTCATCGGGCTCATTGCGCTCCAGGCTCTGATCCTGATCCCGCTGGTCCTGGGACGTGAGTACCACCTCTTCCTTCCCTACCACTGGCTGAGGCTGCTCCACATCGCCGGGGCGGTCCTGTTCCTTGGCAACATCATTGTTACGGGCTTATGGATGGCGAGTGCGGAGCGCACCGGAGCTACAGCAGTCCTCAAGTTCGGTGTCCACGCCGTGAACTGGATGGACGTCTTCTTCACCGCTCCCGGTGTGATCCTCATTCTCGTCTCTGGCCTTCCTCTCGCCAGTCAGGGGGGCGGCATCACGCGCGTTCCGTGGATCCTGGCCGCTCTATTGCTGTTTGTCTTGTCCGGAGTCATCTGGGTCGGACTCCTGATTCCCGACCAGCATCGAATGATCAGGCTATCGGACCCGGTGCCGCCAGAGAGGGCGCTTCCGCCGGCCTTCTTCCGCTGCTTGCACCGGTGGTACGTCTGGGGCGTAGTGGCCACGGTGTTGCCGCTGATCTCCTTGTTCCTCATGGTGTTCAAGCCGAAGCTCTGGTGATCCGGAGCACCTCGAGCTCGTTCTGGCAAGGCGTTCACCGTAATTCCGGAACTGTGCCCCAAACTTCTACAAACTCACCGGAACACGGCCTCACAGGGCAGGTGAGCCCCCCTCCGGAAGTGCTCAACTCATGGCGACTTGAGCCTGCTCGACGGCACTCCCCGGAAGTCGCCTCGGCTAATTCCTAAACTGAAGGTCGGGTGTTCGAGTCACCCCAGGGGCGCTGGGTTAACAGATTACAAAATAGTGAGTTACGGAAAACGACCTCGAGCCGATTATCGTGAGCTTGCTGCCCAAGATCCGAATGTTTCGCTTGCTGGCCTGAGGATCGAGATCGACGTTCTAGCGCGTAACCTTGCCAAAGGCTTCCCATCCGGACTCTAGTGGGCGGCCTCCGCGTAGTGGCCCGCGGCTGCGTTGATCGCTGCTTCGTGCAGACGCTCAACGTAGTGAATGTACTCGACGTAAGCCTGCACGTACCGACGGCCCGCCGCAACGTCATTGGCATCAAACCCTTTCAGGGCTTCCAGCGCCTCAAAGTGCTCGTGGAGACCTTGCTGAATGACCTCGATGAGCAGATCCTGAACCGGGCCTACGGCACCAGTTTCCACTGCCCTGTCTGCGGCCGGGATTGCCGGGCCAAGATCCCGACCAGCTGGCTTCAGACCCGTATAAGGGGCACCCTCTCCGGCTCGATGAACACGAACCAGGGTCTCAAAGAACGAGCGGTCCGCGAGAGCCTGGGCTTCGGGGCTCTGCGTCCGCACGGCCACGGCCTGCTGGAAGGCGTCTTGGATCTCCAGTTCATCCTCTTGCCGAACCCAGATGAGTACCAAGTTCACGTTGCCTGATTGCAGTGCGTTCCTTGCCGCCTCGACCACTGGTCCGTCCAGGCCGTCACAATGCGCTGACGCAACTTGGACACCTAGCACCGCCGCTGCGAGCAGAGTGAGAGCACCAATGAAAGAACCCGTTCGTTTGCTCGTCCGCATGGTCTCATCCTTTCCTTGTGCCGAAGCGCGTGCCTTCGATCTGGTCTTGCCCGAAACGCTTGTCTTCCGAACATATTCAAGGTTGGTGATGAGGGAGTGAAGAGTTGATGAAGTATGCCGCAGCGCATGTAAGACACCGCGCCTTGCGACCAAACTCCCACCTCACCGCCGACGCGGCTCACAAGTTGGCGGGACCCACTCTGGTCCCATGCTTGGTCGCTGCCTATCTTACTGGGTTCATTCCATAAGGAATGCCGTGACGGATACCATCGATCGCCTGAAGGCCGCCCTGGCCGACCGCTACCGGATCGAGCGCGAGCTGGGCCAGGGCGGCATGGCTACGGTGTATCTCGCCGAGGATCTCAAGCATGATCGCAAGGTGGCCGTGAAGGTCCTGCGGCCCGAGCTCGCCGCCGTGCTCGGCGCCGAGCGCTTCGTGCAAGAGATCAAGACCACGGCGGCCCTGCAGCACCCCCATATCCTGCCGCTGTTCGACTCGGGGACCGCCGACGGGTTCCTCTATTACGTGATGCCCTATATCGAGGGCGAGACCCTCCGCCAGAAGTTGGACCGCGAGACCCAGCTCGGCATCGACGAGGCGGTCACGATCACCACCGAGGTGGCCGACGCGCTGGACTACGCCCACCGCCACGGCGTGATCCACCGCGACATCAAGCACGAGAACATCCTGCTCCACGATGGCCGGGCAATGGTGGCCGATTTCGGCATCGCGCTGGCGGTGAGTGCCGCGGCCGGCGGCCGGATGACCGAGACGGGGTTGTCGCTTGGCACGCCGCACTACATGAGCCCGGAGCAGGCGACGGCCGAGAAGGAGATTACCGCCCGGAGCGACGTGTACTCCCTCGGCAGCGTGCTGTACGAGATGCTGACTGGTGAGCCGCCGCACACGGGGTCGTCAGCCCAGCAGATCATCATGAAGATCGTGACCGAGGAGGCCGAGCCGGTTACCAAGGCGCGGAAGAGCGCGCCACCCAACGTCGCAGCGGCCGTGGCCAAGTCGTTGGAGAAGCTGCCCGCCGACCGGTTTGCCACGGCGTCCGAACTCGCCAAAGCCCTGAAAGACAGCCACTACACCCATGGCGTCATGACCACGCTGGCGTCGTCCGGAGCGAGGGGTCCGGCCAGCCCCGCCACCCGATGGGTCATGGGCGTTTCGGTCATCGGTCTTGCCTTGCTCGCCGCGTGGGGGTGGACCCGTGCGTGGCGCAGCGAGAACATCCCGAACGCATGGCAGCACATCACATTCGGCGCCAACCTGGAGCCGTTTCCTGGGGTTCCCTCCTTGGCGCTCTCACCGGACGGGACCATCCTGGCGTTCAGAGAGAACCAGCCGAACGGTCTGCTCTGGCTCAAGCATCGTGATCGCCTCGATCCGGTCCCCATTTCCGGCACCGAACGCGCCTTGAGCCCGGAGTTCTCGCCCGACGGGGACTGGATCGCGTTCATCGCCGACGGCCGGCTCAAGAAGGTGCGTGTCGCCGGCGGGGCCGCAGTGACTCTGTCCGACTCCGTCGATGGCAGCGGCTATGGTGGAGCCGCGTGGTTGGACGATGGGACCCTCGTCTATACCAATCGTGGGGTGAGCGAGCTCCATCGGGTGAGCGCCACAGGAGGCACCCGCACCCTGGCACTCCGCGATACGGCGCTCGTCGGCGGAGGCATCGGGCATCCGGTGGCGCTCCCGGGTGCCCGCGGCGTTCTGTTTCAGTATTGTTCCTCCGGGTGCGTCAACATGTCGATCCACGTGTTCGACCTGAAGGCCGGAACCCAACGGCGTCTCCTCGACGACGTGGCGCAGGCGTGGTATCTCCCTGATGGCCGTCTGCTGTACGTTCGGCGTGACGGCGTCGCCGTCGTAGCTCGTTTCGACCTCGATCGACTGGAAATGACGGGCGAGGCCGTACCGGTGCTGGAGGGAGTGGCCGTCCAGAGTCAGACCGGGTTTGCGCCGCTGGCCTGGTCGTCGTCCGGCGCTATGGTCTACATTCGCGGCTCCGGTCCCTCCAACGAAGACCTCGTGGTCCGGGTGGATCGGCACGGCGTCATCGCGCCCCTGGATACCAATTGGTCCGGGTCCTTCAACGGCTTGAGCCTGTCTCCGGATGGCCGGCGCTTGGCAGTGGGCGGCGGCAGCGGTACCGCCATCAACATCTGGATCAAGGACCTGGACGGCGGACCCTTCACGCGGTTGACATTCGGCAACCAGGATCGGCGTCCCGCATGGTCCCCCGATGGAGGCCTGGTGGCCTTCATCCGCGACAGCAGCACGACCGGTGCGGTCTATGGCCGGCGCGCGGACGGGAGCGGCGGGGACACGCTGCTGGCCCGGCTCGACCGGCAGGTGCAAGAGGCCGCCTGGTCGCCGGATGGCGCCTGGCTCGTCTTGCGGACCGACAACGCCACGGCTGGGGCCGGTGATCTGATCGGGATCCCCATGGATGGCGCCAGGGCACCGGTTCCATTGGTGGCAACCCGGTTTACTGAATTGCACCCGACGATATCGCCTGACGGCAAGTGGCTGGCGTATTCCTCGAACGAGTCTGGTGTCAACGAGGTATACGTGCGCCCGTTTCCCGCCACCGAGACCGCTCGCTGGCAGGTGTCGAACGGCGGTGGCAACCAGCCGGTGTGGTCGGCCTCGGGCGAGGAACTGTTCTACCTCGACCCGAACCTCACGCTCATGGTCGTCCGGGTCCGTGGTGGCACCACCTTCCAGGCAGGGACGCCCCAACCACTCTTCAGCGTGCAGGGAATGCAAATCGACGGGTTCCACCAGTCGTTCGTCACCATGCCCGATGATTCTGGTTTCTTGTTTTTGCGGTCACAGGCTCTGGCCAAGGCCGGTAGCCGACCCGAGGTCGTGTGGCTCGACGATTGGGCCGAGGCGTTCGAAACCAGAGTGGCAAACTGATCACGACGGAACCCTGACCGCCACGACAGCCAGGGTCGCGCTCTTCGTCGTACCCTAAGGTCTTGACCCACCGCCACCGCTGCAATCATCGAGCAGGGACTCGGCGCAGATGCTGCGAGAATTCTGTGCCCCAGTTGTGCCCCCAACTCCCGCAAACTCACCGGAACAGGGCCTGACAGGGCAGGTGAGCACCCCGCCGGAAGTGCTCAACTCACACGAACTTGAACTTACTCGACGGCACTCCGGAGGAGTGGCCTCGGTTAATTCCTAAACTGAAGGTCGGGTGTTGAGCTGCGCGCAAGCTGCTCGCTCGCCTGCGGCTCGAGTCACCCCGGGGGCGCTGATGTAACAGGTTGTAAAATAGTGGTTTACAAAGAACGACCTCCAGCCAACTGGAGGTCGTTTGTCGTTCCTGTACCCCAGTGGTGCCCCTTGCCGCGCCCCACGCGGCTCTGGCTTGTACGCAGCGGAAGGTGCGCAAGCCTGTGGCGTTTGCTGAGCCGGGTCGCGCCCAGTCTTCCCTTTCGCAGATCTTGTATTCATCGTGAGAGGTGCGAAGTAAGGCTGTCTAATACAGCATGCAGCGGACGGCGCTTCCCGCCACCGCTCATGCTGGGCGTTAGGTGTCGCAAGTACGCCCGTTCTAGGAGGTGACTACATCATGCCTTTGACGAGAATCGCGCTGATCGGTGTTCCATCGAGCGCGGGCGGGCGCCGAACAGGGCAAGAGATGGCTCCGACTGCGCTCAGGGGAGCCCACCTGGTAGAGAGCCTTCGGGCCACAGGGTTGGACGTTACCGACTCCGGGGATCTGGCTCCAGCGCCGTTTCGTGCAGACCCCGACCATCCTCGAAACCAGAACCTTCCCCTGGTCGTGGATGTGGCCCGGCAAGTGGCCGATCAGACAGACCGGGCCCTGGCCGATGCTCGCGTGCCCCTCGTCGTGGGAGGAGACTGCAGCCTGAGCCTAGGAGTCATGGCTGGCTTGCTCCGTCATCATGCTCGTCTGGGCCTCGTCTATTTCGACGCGGACCTAGACCTCAACACACCCGAGACGACCCAGTCTGGGATATTCGATGGGATGGTCTTAGCTCACGCGCTGGGTGCCGGCGCCCCCGAGCTGTCTGCAATCGGACCTCGCGTGCCTATGCTGTCCGAGGCGGACATAGTCCTGTTCGGATACGACCTGGACTCCGGCTGGATCGATCCGTACGAGATCGAGGCCCTGAACCGATCTGAGATGTCGAAGTATCCGTTAGCCCTGGTCCGGGACAATCCTGCCGAAGCCGCTCGGGACGCGCTTCGTGGGATTGAAGGTCGAACAGACGCAGTGCTGATCCACTTTGACGTCGACGTAACGAACCTCCCCGCCGTCGACGTCCCGCACCCCGGCGGGTTGGAAGCTGCAGCAGCGTTTACGGCGCTGAAGATCTTCGCCTCGGCCCAGAGCTGCGCGGCCGTAGTAGTAACCGAGTTCAACGCGGAGCTCGATCCGGACGGATCCCACGCCGAGCACCTTGTCGCGGGCCTAGCCAGAGCGCTCGCCCCATAGGCGCTCCGCGATGCCTAACAAGGAAGCCTTGATTTGACTGAGCTACCGCCCAAGATTGGGTTCGGCACCCGCATGCTTCTCCTGTTCATCGAGCCGCTGGGCTGGCTGATACAGCGCCTCGGCATCCGGGGGTCAGAGGAGACGAGCCAGTGGTGCCGAGCTCCGTTGCCAAGTGGCGATGCGCTTTACGTCGAACGGGTGTCGCCTCTGCCCTGGGTGCGCCCGTCGCGTACAGCGCTGTGTTCCTCGGCCTTACGCTTCTCGCTATACTGCGACGGTGTGAGTCTCTTTGTAACCCTTCACGGAGCACGACGATGACAAAGAACATGGGAACAGTAGACCGAGCAGTGCGGCTTCTGCTGGCGGTCATGGTAGCCGTGCTTTACTTCACCGGAACGATCAACGGAACGCTTGCTATCGTGCTAGGAATCGTCGCAGTTGCGTTCTTCGTCACGAGTCTCGTGGGTTGGTGCCCGGCCTATTTGCCATTTCGCCTCTCTACTCGGCAATCGTCCGGTGGTGCGCCACCAGCCGCCTAACCCCGGGTGGAGTTGGCGGGCGCTCTCCGCCCGAGCGCATAGCAGCGGCTGGCGGCGGCGCTATGCATAAAGGAACATACCGTGGGTAGGGCGGGCGGCCCGCCCACCACTCAGCGGCCAGTTCGCTAGACTGCACGCCTCAGATCGATGACCGGAAACCAGGTGCAACAAGTCGTCGAGGCCGGGATCACGGGTCCGTGGAAGCGTTGGACGCCCACTGGGCTCGACCTTTATCGCGGTGGGCTTTGGCCACCGCGGGTCGGGCACGATCTCTGAGCCTCTTGGCTGGGAGGTTCGCAATGAACGCGACGGTGAGGATGACTCGGCTACGTCTTTTTCTGAGAGTGCTTTCCGTTGGGTATCTCGCAGCGTTCGTTCCGTGGATCACTCTCATCCTCCTGAATTCGGCCATTCTGGCCCCCGGCGGCAGCCTTGCACCCTTGCTCAGGTTCCAACCTTACAATGCTCACTACGAGAGCATGATGGCCGCGATCCACATCGTGTGGGCCGTCATGTTGTGGCGTGCCTCAGACCATCCAGCAACGCACCTGCTATTCATCGATTTCACCATCTGGGCGAGTGTTGCTCACGGCCTCGTGATGCTCGTCGCCACTCCCCTTCAGAAGGGACTCGCCATGACGGTCATCGAAGGCCTCCCACTATTTGTGATCGCGGCAGTGCTGTCGTGGCTACGCCCGAGGCATGCGGACACTGACGCACCTGACGATCGATACTCCTGACACCCTCTCAGGAAATAGAACCCGCCGCAAGGACCGAAAGCCCACAACAAAATGGTCGCAGGGCTTTCGGTTACCCCTCCTGTGATCGAATCAGGACTCTCCTGATCCAGAGGGGCCTTCCTGAGTCGTAGAATTCCGGCCACATGCAGTCATCCACGCGAGGTTGTGTCGTCCGCTGCCGGAGTTCGACTCTCTCGATGTCGGTCCTTGTCGTAACTTTAGTCGCTCAGATATCGGGGTCCGAGCCAGCGGGGATTCCGCGACTCGATGACATAGCACCCGCGCGTCGAACTGAGCGAACAAGACCGGATGCCGACCACGCGGTTGGAGCGGACCGGGAAGTGGCCGCGCTGCTTCCTGCAACCGCCGAGGCCCGCCGTCCGCTCACGCGCAGGACGTTAGGCACACGCATTCGTCAACCAAGGAGCGACTACGTACGCGGCCGCTCTCCGCTTGGGGGCGGTCACCTATCGCCCGCATGACGGTTTGGTGGCGGCCTCTCCCTCGTCATCCCGTCCTCGGCAGCACCTCCTCCACATCTCAGTGCACCGCGCCATCATCTCTTCCACCATCCTCCTCGGGGACCCATCCTCATCGGGAACGTAGGCATTCTCCCGGTCAGGTTCGCA
>DATHRW010000144.1:0-2051 GCA_035464955.1 Gemmatimonadales bacterium | reverse complement strand
GGCCAAGTATCATGGATCGACGGGTTGCCGTCGAGCGAGAGTCGCTCGGGGAAGGACTCTCCCTGGGCCGGGTCGTGCACCAAGACCGGGTAGGCCCGGGTCTCGAGCGCCAGCCTCGCCGCCTTGGTCGAGGCGTCATCGCCGAGGCCGTGCTCCGGCGGGCACGGCGAGTGGAGCATGAACACCGATGGATAATGCGATTGGAGACCGCGGAGGACGCCGCCGATCAAGTGGGACGACGCCGCTTGCGAGGACTGGAGCACGAACACGTTCCGATGGGCCATCGCGATGAGCGACATCTCCTTGCGGGTCTCCTCCTTGCCGTGCTGTCCCTTTCCGAACGCGGCCATGTCGCTGACCTGCCCGAGGAACCCGCTGGTGCAGGCCTGCCCGCCGGTGTTGGAGTAGACCTGGGTATCGAGCACCACGACCCGGATCGGCTTGCCCGATGCCAAGAGCCGGGACAGGTTCTGGAATCCGATGTCGAGCATGGCGCCGTCGCCGCCCAAGGCGATGATCGGCGGACACATATCGAACTCGTCCTCGTTGAACTGGCGCCATTCGAACCGGGTGAACTCCGGCTCGTGCTCGGCGGGGTCATATTGATCGGCCAGCTCGAGCTCCGCGCGGCGCACCGCGACGAACCCATCGGCCATCTTCCGCATGTGCGCTTCGAACACTCCGATGGCGATCGAGGGTGCATCCTGGAACAGGTGGTTGACCCATGGAAACGGATACGGATTGTACGGGTACGTACTGCCCCAGACCGAGGAACAACCGGTGGCGTTGGCCATTCCCACCGTGGCCCGTCCCTTGCCGCTGGGCCCCTCGGTGTAGCGCCACCGCAGATCCTTGAGCTCGCGGAGCATGCGGGAGATCCGCTCGACCACGGCCTTCTTCTCACCCTGAAGCGGGATGTCTCCGCCGTCGAGGATCCGTGTCACGCCGTCCAGATCGACCTCCGACGCGAGAATGCCGCGTGCCTTGGCATCGAGCTGGGCAATCAGCCCATCCAGCCGTTCCACGTAGCGTTTCACCCGCGGCAGCATGAGGGCGTTGACGGCCGAGAGGACCAAGTGCACCACGGTCTTCTCGCCGCAGCCCATGCAGGCGCCATCGCCACCCGCCATCGACCGATAGTTGCTCTGCTTGAGCAAGAGCGACGACAAGACGCCGATACCCTCTTCGAGGCTCGCGATGTTGACGTAGCGATCGTTGGTCTCGGGCAGGTGCTGCCAGACCTTCCACGTGCGCCGCAGCTGATCGACGACTTCTTCGTCTTGCTTGATCGTGATCAATGCCTGATCGGGGCACACGTCGACGCAGAGGTTACAGCCCTTGCATGCCTCCGGATTCACAGTGATCGAGAGCAGCCCCCCGGTTCCCTTCTCCTTGGATTCCGGTAGATCGAAGAACGGTCCGGTCTTGGCCAAGGGAAATTCGACCAGGGCTGAGTAGACCGGCGCGAATTCATCATCGAGCTCGCGGCGGCGCTCCGGTGATAGGTTGAGCTTGTCCGTTACGGTCCGGTATGCGGTCGACAGCACATCGGAAAAGCTGGTCAAGGGCACACCCTTGAGAATGCGGCGTGCCTCCATGGACAGCGGCTTCACGATCTGGCGCAGCCGATCGAAGGTCCGGCCGTTGGAGACGCTCGCAATGGCGGCGTGAATGACCTCATCGATTTCGCTCACCACACCCGGGATGGCCGCATCGGGGCATTGGGTCCAACACTGGGCGCAGCCGGTGCACTTCTCCGCGATGAACTTGGGCACCTCGAACCGGATGTCGGTCATATCGCGGATTGTGCTGGTCGCGGCCGGAATAGCGCTCATGGCCGCGAAGGGATCGGCGATGCCGTCGTCACCCGTCTTATAGAGGGCGCACACCTGCTCCCAAAACCTGCCCGGGTTGCCCATGCCGGGCCGGACGTTGGTACCGTCGAGAATGGCCGGCATGACGGGCGGGGCACCCACTTCGCCTTCGGCCACCGTGAAAGCGGCGGTGTCCAGCGTCTGGACTTCCTCGAAGCCGCGCCGGATGACGCGCAA
>DATHRW010000143.1:0-6251 GCA_035464955.1 Gemmatimonadales bacterium | reverse complement strand
CTCGGTTTGCCTTCGACACCGCCCGCCGTCGACGAGGCAAGAGCACGGGGGCCAGCGTCACCTGCGCCGACAAGGCCAACGTCCTCCCCAGTCACGCATTCTTCCGGTCGGTGGTCGAGGCGGTGAGCGCCGACTATCCCGACGTACGCCTTCAGTACATCCATGCCGACGCGTTGGCGCAGACGCTCATCACGGACCCGTGGTCCCTGGACGTTCTTGTGATGGAGAACTTCCTTGGCGACATCATCTCCGAGCTTGCCTCGGCGACGGTGGGCGGCGTCGGAATGCAGCCATCGGCAAACATTGGCTCGGACCACTCGTATTTCGAGCCCGCGCACGGGACCGCACCGTCGCTGGCGGGGAAGGACCGCGCAAACCCTGTCGGGCAGATCCTGACCCTGGCGCTGCTCCTCGACCACCTCGGCGAACGTGAGGCGGCGCTGGGCGTGGAGACCGCGGTCGAACGCGCCTTTGCCGATCGCGCGCTGATCCTCGACGGCTCAGGGTGCCCCACCGAGGGCACCGCCGCGGCAGCCGAGGCGATTGCCCGACGCGTCGGCTGAGCCCATCAGGTCGCCTGCACCAGCAGGGCGGCGCGATCCGGGACACGTGTCAGCCAGCCGCTGGCCAACAGGATCCGGGCAAAGCGATCGAAGTCGCCTGAAGGTATTTGCGGGGTTGCGGCCCAGACTCCCATGCGCCGATACCCGGCGATCGACGCTTCGAGCAGGTACGGCGAGACCGCCGGCAACTCGTTACCCACCCACCTCGCTAGCTCGGACACAGCCTCACCGTGGATTGCCTCGAGCGCTTCGCCGATAGCCCCCACGAAGGCCGTCAGCTCGGGCCGCCGCGTCACGAGCGTCTCGGGCAGGGTCTGGTAGGCGCTCCAGGGGACGGGACCGGTCCAGGTCCCGACCGATGCCAGCACGTAGACCTCCTCACGGCCGACGAGGTCAACGATCTTCTCGAGGGGCACGAGCGCGAGCTCGAACTTTGCAGCGGAGAGCCGGCGCATGAGCTCACCCGTTGGAAGCTCGGTCAGCACCAGCGATTGCGGAGTATCGCCTCGAAGCGCGAGCAAGCCGCGGAGGCAGAGGCGTGCTGTCGCGATTTCGGCGTCGTCCAGGACCTCCGTCCCCATCACGTCGCGAACATCAGTGACTCGCGATGGGCTGGGCCCAATCACAACCCATGGACTGCCTGCCACGGCGCCGCAGAAGGTAACGACTCTCGCTCCGGCCTCGGCAAGCTTCATGGCACGCATCGGACCGCCGATGGCGATATCTGCCGTGCCGGAAGTCAGCATCTGCCACTGGTCGCTTGTGGCCATCGCGACGACCTCGACCTCGAGCGACCGACGCGCGAACGCGCCGATCGCCGCGGCAACGAGATGGGGAAGGTAGAAGACCGGTCGATGAGCCTGTGCGAGCCTGAGGCGGCTCATCTGTGGCTGGTCGCTCATCGCGTCATCTTCCTCTACTGGGTGCTCCCTATCATCGTTGCATGCCATCCACGCCGCCCGAGCTCACCCACCTCGGAATTCGCGAACTGGCCGATCTTGTCCGAAGACACGCCGTTTCTGCGACCGAGGTGATTAGGAGCCACCTCGCTCGGATTGAAGCCGCAGACGCCGCGCTTGGTGCGTTCGTTGAAGTGGGGCGCGATGCCGCGCTGTGCGAGGCGCAACGCGCCGATGCGGCGACCGCGAGCGGACGCGCAGTTGGTCCGCTGCACGGCGTTCCCATCGCTCTGAAGGACATCTTCGCCGTCAGAGGGCTGGCCACCACCAACGGATCGCTCGGAGCGCCGGCGCACCCATCGCGCGACTCGACAGTTGCACACAGGTTACGAGAGGCAGGAGCCATCTTAGTCGGCAAGCTCACCACCTCGGAGTACAGCTGTGGGAGCCCATATCTCCTACGAAGACCCCAGAATCCTTGGCACCGCGACCACGTGCCTGGAGGCTCAAGCGCGGGCGCCGGCATCGCTGTCAGCGCCCGGCTGGTCCCGGGTGCAATCGGCGGTGACACGGGTGGGTCGGTCCGAATTCCTGCCTCGTTCTGCGGCGTGCTCGGCCTGCGCCCAACCGCCGGTCTCGTGCCAACCAGTGGCGTCACTCCCCTTGCACCGGGCATCGACGTTCCCGGGCCCCTGACGCGCACCTCCGCGGATGCCGAGGTGCTGCTCCGGACGATGGCGAGGCCCGGTGGCGGGACGGCCATCGGCACGGCGCGCAGCATCTCCCTCGTCGGGTCTCCGCCCGCCGATCGCCTCGACCCCGTGGTTGCGAACGCGGTCGAGCGCGTCGCGCGCGAGGGGGCAGAGGTGCTTGGCGTGCACCTCCGCGTGGTGAGCCCGGAGCGGCTTCATCGGGCCTGGGCGGGGGCCTGGGTTCTCATCTACGCGCGCGCACTGTCGGTCCACCTGGAACTCCTGCGGGCGCACTTTGACCGTCTCTCGCGCCCGCTCATCTGGAAACTCTGCGCGGCGGCCGCGCTGTCGCAGAGGGACCGGGATGCGGCGAAGCGGATCCGCGCAGAGGCCGTCGACTTCCTCTCCACCACGGTCGCTGATGGATCTCTGATCATCATGCCGACCATGGCGTTCACGGCAAACCGCGTCGACGCTCGCTACCGTGGCGAAGACACGATGACCTGGACCGCGCCGGCAAGCCTCGCAGGGTTACCCGCCGTCACTCTGCCTGCAGCTCGCAACAGCAGCGGTCTGCCGATCGGCGTGCAGATGATCGCGGCAGCGAACACGGACCTGGAACTCTTGGACCTCGCGGGCCGCCTAGAGATGGAGAAGATCGTGGGCGACCTCGGCGTCCCGGCCGATATCGGCGACGCGAGTACCGGGAGCAGCCTCGTGCCGGCGGAGGAACCGCCCGCCATCCCGGTCACCGCAGCGCAGGTGCGGGAAGTGCGGCTCGCCGCGCGGCGCATGGGACTGCCAGCCGTCGATGAGGCGTTGGCGACAGGTGCTGCGCGCTCGCTGCAGGCCGTGCGGCTCGTGCTTTACTAGAGCCCAGGAAGCTGGAGGTCGCCACGTGATCAAGACAATCCTGGGCTATGACATCGTCGAGGGCGTGAGCGCCGCGGAGTACGAGAAGTGGCTCTTCGAAGTGCACGCGCCCGATCTTCTTGAGAATCCGTACATTGACCGGATCGTTTTCAACAAGGTGCTGCGCCCGGTGACCACGACGAGCGGTGGTGCCGCGAGGGTCGGCACGGAGCAGACGTTCTACCGAATCGCCGAGATGCACTTCGCAAGTGAGCAGGCATACGCCTCGTACTTGAGGTGGTGGGACGATCACCCGATCCCGCCCGAGCGCGGACCAGCCGGCCGAACTGCCTTCCGGTTCTACGTGGTGGCAGAGCCGACGGTGGTTGAGCGCTAGGCCGCGGGCTGACAGCGCGCTCAAGAAGACGAGCCATTGGTCCCTTCATTGAAGGCTGCTGGACTCTTGGGGTGGCGGGGCAAGCGCGAGATGGTGGCGACCAGCAACCAACGAGGGAGTCGAAGGTGCGTGTCTACGATCTGATGTCGCGCGATGTGGTTTCCGTGCACCCCGAGACACCCCTCAAGGAGGTAGCGAGGCTCCTGGTGAAGCACGCGATCAGTGGCCTTCCTGTGGTAGATGAGCGCAATGTCGTCCTGGGTGTCGTCTCGGAGAGTGACTTCATGATCAAGGAGCGCGGACGCGAGCACGTCTCGCGCTCACCGCTCCGCTGGCTCCTCGGCGAAGGACAGCGGGATCTCCATCGCGTCGAAGCTACGACAGCGGGCCAAGCGATGACCAGTCCCGTCATCGTCATCGAGGGGCGAACGGCGTCGGTTCGCGAGGCGGCGATGTTGATGGCGCAGCATCGCGTAAAGCGTCTTCCGGTGACCGAATCCCGCGTGTTGGTAGGAATCATCACGCGAGCCGATCTCCTTCGCATTTACGTTCAGACCGACGACGCGATCGAGGCAGCCGTTCGAGACGTGTTGCGCGAGACCGATGCGGTTGCCCTCGACCAGGTGCGAGAAGGCATCGTCACACTTATCCCACGGGACACTGACCGTTCAACGGTGAATGTGGCCAGGCGAGTCGTCGAGGCGGTGGATGGCGTGATGGGCGTCGAGCTCGCGAAGCAGAGACCTGCCGGCGAGCAGTAGCTCCACACATCCGTCGCCGGATATCCTCCGTCGATGTCTTCCCCCGCGCCCGGTCCCGCCCAAACCGTAGTCTTGAGCGTGAGCGCGGCCACACTTGCCGTGCTGCCCTCGATGCTGTTGGCTGGTCTTGCGCTACTAGTCCGCGAGGAACTCGGCTTCGGAGCGTTTGAGCTCGGTGCGGCCATCGCCACATTCTTCGCAGCATCGGTCGTGGTGTCAGTACCCGCAGGGGTCCTTTCCGAGTGGATCGGACCACGCCCCGCCCTGCTCATCGGCGCCGCCACGACCGCCACGACCCTCGCCGGGATTGGCTTGGTCGCATCCTCGTGGATGAGCCTGTTGCCGTTCATGTTGCTCGGCGGTACGGCGAATACGGTGACCCAGGTTGCGACCAACCACCTCATCGCGCGCCGGATCGACTCGACCCGGTTGGGACTCGCGTTTGGGGTCAAACAGTCCGCAATCCCCATCGCAGGCATGCTGGCCGGACTCTCGCTCCCGATTCTCGGCCTCTCAGTCGGCTGGCGGGTCGCTTATCTGATGGCTGCCCTCGCAATCGTCCCCGTCGTACTGCTGGTCCGGCGGATCCCCTCCTCCAGCCGGTCAAGGGACAGCCGACAGCGGACCGGTGATGCTCCGATCCGGCTTCTCATCCTGCTCTCCGTCGGCGCAGGATTGGCGACCGGGTCTGGGAACGGCATGACTGCCTTCACGGTGGCTGCCGCCGACCACGCAGGCTTCTCTTCGTCAGCGGCCGGCCTGCTTCTAATGGCTGGAAGCCTTATGGGCGTGTCGGTACGCGTCAGCAGCGGCTGGCTTGCGGATCGCCTGGGTCGCTGGTCGCTGCTGCTGGCCGGGGGCCTCGTCGGCATCGGCGTCCTCGGCTACCTCGGATTAGCGCTGGAAGGGCCGCCAGCATGGCGAGTCGTGGCCACGCTCGTGGCGTTTGGAGGGGGTTGGGGCTTCCCAGGCCTTATCTTGC
The DNA here is from genome assembly GCA_035464955.1 of Gemmatimonadales bacterium. Taxonomy (GTDB): domain Bacteria; phylum Gemmatimonadota; class Gemmatimonadetes; order Gemmatimonadales; family GWC2-71-9; genus JABDII01. The sequence continues at coordinate 1,105 of DATHRW010000143.1, read as the reverse complement.
TCACGATCGCGCGGACGAATCCGCGCTCCCCAGCCACCGCGATGGGCGTGGGCCGACTCGGCCCGTCGATGGGGGCGATTCTTGGACCACTGGCGTTCGGTGCCATCGTCGACAGCTCAGGCTATCCGGCAGCCTGGCTCGCGGCGGCTGGCGCGTCCCTAGCCTCGGCAATCCTGTTGCTGTCCGCTCGGCCGTTCCTACGCCGATACCGGGCCTCGCCCCACTCATTCACGGGGGATCAGATTCCCACTGCTTGAAGCGTGCAGGGCAGCGGTACAGTCAGCGCCCGTGGTTGCTCCGGATCGCCGTAGGCACTGCCGCTCAACGGCCCGGTAGGTGATCGAGAGATCAATCTGATGACGAATCTCGCATGGAGGTATCGTATCTATCGACTCGCAAGTAACCGCGGTAACGGTGTCCGAGACCCAGCACGATATCGTCACTCGTCTTCATGAGCCACGCCCGGCCAAACGTCGTATGGCTGCCCACTCTCCACGACGGACGCCCACCACTACTTCTAACCCCGAATCGACCCTCGTCGCCCGACACTTGACCTCAGACAGCTGACGGAACACAGCCCGAAGCCGGACTCCAGGCGTGAGGATGGGGTGGCCTACGGGGCTTGAACCCGTAACCTTCGGAGCCACAATCCGATGCTCTACCAATTGAGCTAAGGCCACCACGAACCGCGCGTGATCGCAGCGCGGGGCAGGCGGATTCTCGCACGCGCCCATCGGAGCGTCAAAGACTCACAACGCGGTCCTCCAGCGGACCGATCGGTCAGCGGGTCCCAGCCTAGTGCCTGCCTGGCCGATAGATGCACGCACCCGCATACCCCGGGGCCTGCGGCGCCCTGCGGGAGCCGCGCGTACACTGGGGACATGGCCCTCTACGAGCTCAGGCAGCCGGTCGATCTGGAGACGCCGGTCCTGGTCGCAGCCTTCGACGGCTGGGTGGACGGCGGTCGCGCCGGAACCATGGCGGCCGAGCAGCTGGCCGCCGACGGAAAGGTGGTCGCCACATTCGACGCGGACGCGCTCTTCGACTTCCGCGCGCGCCGGCCGACGTTGGACATCCTGGACGGCAAGCTGATGGAGCTGGGCTG
>DATHRW010000142.1:0-6188 GCA_035464955.1 Gemmatimonadales bacterium | reverse complement strand
CTGCAGGGCGCCTTGCAGAGACCGATAGCTGATAGCTCTTTGCTTCCTTACGGTATCTCTTTGCAAAGAACCAACAGCCAATAGCCAATAGCTAATAGCCAATAGCCAGCTCACTCCGCCACCCCCGCATACAAGCGCCGCAGTTTGGCCTTGGGTCCGTATTCCTCGAAGTAGGGCCGAGTCCAGGAGTCGGTCGGGGCCAGGTACAGGGCCTTGGGAGTGGAGATCGTCTCGCCCTGCTGTTTCTTGATCAGGTCGCGGAAGTAGTGGTGGCTGAAGAGCCGCATGAACTCGCCGAGGTAGATGTCCGCCACCCGGGTGTCACCTCGGATGACCAACATGTTTTCGTCGTTCTGCTCGGTCGAGGCCTTGGAGAAGTTGGCCGACCCGGTGACCACGATGGGGTCGTCGCTCAAGGGATCGATCAGCATGAACTTGTCATGGACGTATTGGACGTGGAAGTTGAACCCCGTCAAGATCTCTTCGGTCCAGCCATAGAGGGCATCGCCCGGGATCTTCCCGCCCACGGCCACCTGCACGTCGCGATCGGTGGTCCACTGATCCTGTTCGGGGTCGCGCTTCTCCGCGAGCACGAATCGCAGGTGAGGGCGCTGTTTCCCCAGTACCGCCTCGAAGAACGGATGAACCCCGAAGGCCGCAGTCATGCATGCGCAGGAACCGGCCTCGTCCAACCGGTCGGCGTACCATTGCAGCACGCCGAGCCCTCTCCGCGGGCTGAAGAGCGCAGTGGTTCCCGCCGGTGGTGTGCCGGCCGGGTCGGGTGTATGGCCCTGGATCCAGGTGCGCAGGTCCTTGGCCTCGGGGTCGGCCGCGAGTTGAGTCCAGTAGTCCAGGTAGGCCTGCGCAACCGCCGCGTCCCGCACCACGTGCCCCACGTTGGATTGGCCGTAGATCCCGCCCCGGGTGAAGTTGGTCGAGCCGGTCCACACCGCGGTGGAATGTCCGTTCTCGAGCAGCACGATGAACTTGTTGTGGGCAATGAACGAAGGATTACTCGTGCGAGGGGTGACCACGGCCCCCAAGCCCGCGGCGGCAATCGCCGTCTCGCTGGAGCCGCGGGGCGGGTCTTCGCGGGCATCGTACACGATCGCAACATCGGCGCCGGCATCGACCGCTGCCTTCAAGGCCTGAAGCACAGGGGCGTGGTTGAACTCGTACACCGCCGCCCGGAGTCCGAAGTTGGTACCGTTGGCCCGACCGATGAACCTGAGCAGCGCCTCCTCGAGGCCGCGTGACAGCCACGCGTACGCCTCTGCCCGCTTGTCTAGCGGCAGCTGATCGGGACGGGCGTTGCCGAACTTCGCTGAGTAGGCCTGCGACGCCGAAACACCCCGGTTGAAATAGACATCGTGCACGGCAGCGGGGTCCCCTTCCGACTCGGTGTCAATCTCGACGATCACCGACGCTCGCTGGACCAGGTTCTTCGGCTTCCCCTCGAGCGGCACGATTTCATACCGATAGGTGTGGCCCGGTTTGGCGGTATAGTCCGACCATCGGAACGACTGCACCGGATGCTCGAGCAGCGAGTAGCTCTGTCCCGGTACCTGAATCGGCTGGGTTTCTTTGAAGGTCTTGAGCCCGCGGAGCCAGTAGTTCTCTCCCTCGGTCACGTCCTCACGCCGAATGGCGAAGCCGAGCAGGTTCTTTGCCGAGGCCTTGGACATGCTGAACCCCAACAACACCACGTGGGTGCCCGCAATGGCTCGAACCGTGAGACCGGCACCCAATGTTTGCGTGACGCGCATATGACCGCCTCCTGCTGAGTCGGACGAGACCACTCGAACCTGGGCCGGAGACCGGACGACCGGACGACCGCCAGATGGGGGCTACCTCCCCCCTCCCAACGCCCCAATATTGGCTATTGGCTATCGCGTGCAGAGAATAGCTAATAGCCATCTCGTTCACCCAGGTGCACCGGCGATACATCCTACTGTTCCGTACCACGGCCTGTCCGAACCAGGTACACGATCCCACCCACTTCGATCTCGCGCTGGTGCTGGACCACCTCCACTCGATAGGTGGCCTGCTCCCGCCGGTCGGAGTTGAAGGTGAGCCGGATGGGTTCCGCTTGGCGCCACGCCAGCGGCACGTTCCGGAGCACCACCTCCGGCGCGCGCAGCCGATAGATGGGGGTCAGCTGTTCCTCCTGTTTGCGCTCGGTCTTTCCTTCCAGTTCGTGCTCCCTTGCTCTCTGTGCGGCGTCGACCACCTGAACCAGATACTTCTCGGGGACTGGGGCCATGCCGGGTATCGCCGACCGGTCAGCCTGCCAGGCCTTTTCGAGCTCCGGCGAGAGCCTCAGGAACACCTCGCCTACCTCCAGGAACTCGGGCGGGATCCGGAAGTGAATATCCACCACTGAGTCCCGACGTTCGATGTTCCGAGTCAGGAAGGTGACGGTCTTGCTCGACAGGAGGTCCACCACGTTGATGTTCCGGTAGGCGATGTTGTTGCTGTTTTGGGCGTTGGTCCACACGCTCACCACCTCGGTGAAGGTGATGGGATCCTGCGTGCTCATCACCCGCATGTAGAGACAGAAGTGATCGGACGGCGTAGGGGACGGCGGATCCCAGATGAGCGGACCGATCTGTCGTATTTCCATCGGATTGAGATTGGGAACCTGAAACCGGCCCACATAGGTGAAGTCCTCGGGCCACTGGAGCCCGAGCGCTGCGGCACCGGCCCAAATCTCGATGTTGGTGGCGCGGACGGTTGTGGCCGAGAGGTTTCGGATGTTGGCGTAGAGATAATTGGGCTGCCCGTACTCGGGGTTCTCATGGCCGGTCATGCCGTCGGCAATCAACCGGTTCCACAAGTCCGGCCCCAGCCACATGGACCCGCTTGACGGAACGGTGCCCACGTCGCTCGGGTTATCCCGCATCCACACGTCGGCCGGGGTGAGCCCGGTGCATGGACTCGACTGCGGTGGAAGCACTTCGCTCACGAGTGTATAGCTCTGCGCCGGCAGGTTGAGCGTGGAGGCGGTCACCCGAATGACCCAGTCGCCTGCCATGGCGTTGTCCACCTGCACCTGCTCGACCGGATTCAGCCGGTCGCGCGCCGTTCCGGGAATGGCGAATCCCATCGGAAACAACGCCCGGGTGGCCGGCGCAGCGGGAGCCGCCGGATTCAGGATCCAGGGGGTGTAGCGGGTCCCGTTGGGCGCAATCAACTCCAAGTCCAGATCATTTTGGAGTATCCCCGTTGCCGCAGCGGGCGCAGCGTTGGCCGTCCAGGCGGGATCGTTCCACACCAGCGTCACCTTGAGGGTGTCCATCGCTCCGATGGTGACGGTGATGTCGTTGCTGCCGAGCGCGCCGAGGGCTCCCTGCACGTGGTGTGGAATGAGGTCGACCGCCTCCTTGAGCCGCGCTCGGCCGTACCCGTAGGCGAAGTCGGGTCCGGAGAAGGTGCCCGTCACGAAAGGAATGGTGGCTAGGTCTTCCGCGGCGTGGATGAGGAGCGCCTTGACCGCGTCCGGTGTCGGGCCGGCAGCGTTGCAGGCCAGCCCGTACCACTCAGAGAGCACCGCCGCCGAACCAGACAAAGCCGGTGTGGACATCGAAGTACCGGTGAGTCCGGAGTAGGTATTTCCAGGCCAGGTGGACCAGACCGATTGGTCACCACCGTTTTGGCTGCCGGGCCCCGAAATATCGGGCTTCACTCGGCCATCGTCGGTGGGCCCCCGGCTGGTGCTCGCGGATGGGGTATTCGCATCGGAGCTGATGTTGGCCACCTCCATGGTGTTCTTGGCGCTGTTGGGAATGCGAGTGTTTCCCCAGAAGCGGAACTGGCGCAGGAAGGTGCCCACATCGGCGTTGCCGGCGGCGACGACAGACCCGGCAGCAAACCCGTCGACGGCGATCACCCGAGTGTCACCCACGGTCACCGTGGCGGACGCGTCGGCATCGAGATAGATGCCTTCGCCGTTCTCATAGCGCCCGAACTGGTTCACACTCTCGTCGTGCTTCTCGTTCTGGGCGAAGTTGACCAGCAGCGTGCCGTTGGGTTGCGCGGCCCCGAGCCGTAGTAGATCGCCGGCGGAGACGACGCCATTGTCGTCATAGTCGGAATAGATCGATTCGCCGTTGTCGTAGATGCCATTGGCCGTCACGTTCTCCGCGTGGCGGTCGGGATAGCCGTTGTTCCCGGCCGAGCCGAAGATACTGATGCGCCGCGCCAATCCCGACGCGGTTCCGTCGCTCCGGCGGCCGCTGATGGTTCCGTCATACAGCTCACTCTCGAAGTTGTAGCAGGTGTTGGGGGGCAACTGCTGATTGCAATGACTGGTACCCCAGGAATTGGTCGAGATGGCCGTGTTGTTGGCGGCCGCATCGGTGTACTCGGCGTACCTGTTGGTGGTGTCGTAGGACCGGAGCGAGGCGCCGGGCGCGACGCCTTTCCACTGGTTGGCCGTGCCGCCGTTGGCGGCGCTCTGGGCACCGCTGCCCATGACCGTGCCGGCCACGTGGGTGGCATGGTAGTGCGGCTTGATTGGAAAGGCGGAGGTTCCCGTGCCGAGGTCTGCATCGCCGGCGGCCACGACGCTGCCGGCGGCAAAGGCGCCTACGGGGGTGAGGCGGGTGTCGCCAACCGTCACGTTGGAGCTTATATCGTTATCACGGTAGATCGACTCGCCCGCCGCGTACATGAAATCAGCCGTGACGTCGTCGGCCCATCGCTCGCCCACGGTTGCAGTAAAGGGGTCGTTGGCGATGAAGACCACGATTGCCGTGCCGACGTCCGCGTCGCCTGCGGCCACGACGCTGCCGGCGGCGAAGCCGCCGACGGCGGTGATGCGGGTATCGCCCGTCGTTGCTGTCTGGCTGTCGTCGAGGTCCTGGTAGATGGCTTCGCCGTTGTCGAACTGACCGTTCGCGGCGACCGACTCATCGTGTGCGAAGGTCCGATCCATGAGCGGGATCGGCGGGTCGGCCAGGGTGATCCGACCGGCGAAGTCGCCATGGAGCTGACTGGCGTTGGTGCCTTCCCATTGCGCCACGGTGATCCCGTTGCCGGACAAGTTGTACGCCGTGGGTGCCAGCACTGCGTCGGCATTGACGCCGGTGGCGCTTCGCACGCCGTCGTTGTCGTCCTGGGTTGGCGGCGGGACCGGCACGATCCACTTCACCTGGTCTTCGCTCGCCAGGGGCATGACCGCGGCGGAATCGAGCAGCACCTGCCAGCCGTTCACCGCCTCGACCCGCGCCAAGACCTCCGCCTGGTGGACGGACAGCACCCGCTGTTGAACCGGGGTCTGGACGTCGCCGAAGAACTGGACGATGAACTCGCCCCGCGACTTCTCGTGACGGGCCCAGGGTGGAATCCCATCGCGCAAATACCACGGTGCGATCTTGTCGGTGGTCTCGATCGCGCCGACCCAACGGGCCCGCGCGTTGGGCCCTGCCACCAACCTCACCGCAGCCTCGAGGGTCGCGGGGATGGCGGTGAAGAAGGCTCGCTCGGGTATCGGGTCCAACACTCGGACCTGCCCTGAGTCGAGTAGGAATTGACGGTCGTTCAGCGTCGGTATGGTCCGAAACTGGACCAGGACGTGGACCCGCGACACTTGCGGCCGGCGACGCAGATAGTCAGCCACGCTCGGATCGACGCCAGAGTCGGGCTTGAAAGTGCGACTCTTGAGCCGGATCTGGTTGGGGCCTTGCTGCGGTTCGGGACCGGGGACTGGTCGGGGGGTGCAGCTTGCGATCGCGGACAATGCGAGGAGGAGAAACGCGCGGATCAACATAATGCCTTCCCTATCAGCCGATACCGCCAAGGTACCGGTTCAGGGGAAGGCATGCCACCCGAAGATCGCACGATTAGGGAAGACCCTAGTGGCTGCCACCCCGCATCCCCTCACCCCGCTATCGGCTATCGGTCTCGGTGGGGACGGCAGTTTGGTGGATTGGCGAATCGCCCAGCCCCGCCGTGCAGGCTAGAGGCGGCAAATCTGCGCGTCGTCCACCACCAGCTCCCACGGCAACGCCTCCAGGATCGCCTGGCCGTGTTCGATCACTAGCCGGTTCAGGTCGGCGAATGTCGAATCGAGGAACGGACCCGACCCGACGGGCGAGCCGTCGATTTCCAGCGACACGGTGCCGGCGTCGAGATCGACCTCCAGAACGAAGTCCTGCGGAGTGCCCAGGGTGTATGTGCCCGCGGTG
>DATHRW010000141.1:0-3695 GCA_035464955.1 Gemmatimonadales bacterium | reverse complement strand
CGGGGTGACGCTGTTCGGATATCAGCTCTCCGACGCGACGTCGCCCGCCGTGCCCAATGACGGGGAGTTCATCGGCGCCGTCGGCGAGGTCAAGAACGTCGCGGGCGGGACGCTCGAGCTCTACGCTCTCTATGACCACGTCGAGGCCACGCTCGCCAACACCAACCAAGGCACCCTCGGAGCACGACTGGCCGGTGAACGGTCAGGAGTCATCTACCGCGGCGAGTTCTACGTTCAAACCGGCGATCGAGCCGGCGTTGATGTATCGGCCTTCATGCTGGGTGCGCGCGCGGGCACTCGCTTCGCTGACGGGAAAGGGCAGGTCACCGCATGGTACGACTATCTGTCGGGCGACGACGATCCAGGCGATGGGAAGACCAAAGTCTTCAGCACCCTGTTCGCCACCAACCACAAGTTTTACGGCTTTGCCGACCTGTTTCTCGACATTCCGGCCCACACGGCCGGCCTGGGCCTGCAGGACATCGCACTCAAGGGATCGTACGCGCTACGCGATGACCTGACCCTCGCGGCCGACCTGCATTCCTTCCACCTCGCCAAGCAGGGCCTCCTCAGCACCAAACACCTGGGCGAAGAGCTCGACCTCACGAGCAGCTACCGCTACAGCCCCAACCTGTCGTTCACCGGCGGCCTGTCGTACGTGTTTGCCGCCGATGCCTTCAGCGAGATCTGCCGGCTGGGCGAAGACATGACCTGGATCTACATCATGCTGAACGCGGCTTTTTGAGTTGATGGGCGCCACCGTGAAGCGGAATTCGGGCCACGCGAGGTCGATGCGATCCGGTTGGGTGGGGTGGCCGTGCTGGTCTCTCGCGCTCACGCTCGTGGCGCTGGCTCTTCCAGGGCATACGTCGGCACAGACCAGGTTGCTCGTCGTAACCCGAGGTGATTCGAGCTGGGCTGCCCGTGCGCGGGACATCATGGCCGCGCTCCGGTGGCCCGGCGGCCCGGCGGAACTGGCAATCCTCGCGGAGGGTCCTGCCGCCAAGCTCGATCTCACACCGGCAACACTCGGCCACGGTCAGCCGTCGGTGGTGGTCCCGTTGGTGGGCGATGCGGGGCAGGGAATCGGCGTCCGCGACGCGGTGGAAGCCGTCATGCACGACGCCGACTCGTCGATCCCGATCGTGGTAACCGCGGCCGTGCCCGTCTCGCCCGGCGAGGCTGCGAGTGGGGTCGCCAGACGGATCGAAGCGTTGGCACAGCCTGCCGCGCGCCTGGTGCGCTCGCGAGCGCCCAGTAGGCCGCCCGCCCACGAGGCCTACCGCGTCCGCGATCTCAATGTGACGGCGACTCGGGACCCGCGCCCTGGGTTCGACACGCCCATGTCGGTCACGGTACTGGACGAGGCGCTCCTCCGCGAGCGGCACCCCAACAGTGCCGCAGATCTCTTTCTCGACGTGCCCGGCCTGGACGTCGACGGCGTGGGCACCACCCAACGGCAGCCGATCATTCGTGGGCTCCAAGGTCAGCGCATCCTCGTGTTGGAGGATGGGCTCAGACTGAACAACTCGCGCCGCCGCCAGGACTCCGGTGAGATCCCCGCGTTGGTGGACGTGTCCACGCTGGAGCGGGTCGAGATCGTGCGGGGGGCGTCCTCCGTGCTCTATGGGTCCGATGCCATCGGGGGAGTGATCAACCTCATCACCCGCGGCCCGCCCCTGGCGGCGCGCGGCACGGTCGTTCACGGGGAGGTCTCCTATCGGTATAGCACGGTCGACAATCAAAGCCGGCCCGCCGCGACCCTGTTTGGCGGGTCGGGCCCGGTGTCGTTCCGCCTTACCGGCAGCTATCGCTCGGCGGATCCGTACGAGGCGCCGGCCGGCCGGTTCGGCCTCGTGGCCCTGGCGGGTAACACCCGGGTCCAGGATACCGGGGTCGAAGACTATTCCGCGAGCGGCTCCGTCGCCTATCGGCTCTCGTCCCGACACGACGTCTTTGCCAAGTACGAGCGGTATCGGGCGGAGAAGGCGGGGTTCGGCTTCGTGGATCCCAGCGTCTTGGGGGCAGGGCTCTCCATGGTTCAGCTGCTCTTCCCGTCGCAACGATTCGAGCGCTACACGGCCGGGTACCGAGGCGCCGACCTTGGGGTCGGGCCGTTCGATGGTCTCGAGGTCTCGGCATACCTGCAAGACAACGAGCGTGAGTTCCATACCAATGTGTTCTCGCCCTTCCCCCAGCCGGCCCCGACCGGGGCCGGCGTCAGCATCCAAAGCCGGAACTTCACGGACATCGCGACCTACGGATTCCGCGCCGAGTTCAAGAAGCTGGTCGGCGGCCGCCATCTGGTGACCTACGGGGTCGATCTCTATCGAGACGATTCGCGCAACACCGACACCACCATCACCACGGTCGTTGGGACCGGACCGCCGGCCCCGACGGTCCGCGGCACGCCGCGGCTCCCGGACGCGACCTTCCGGAGCGTCGGCGGTTTCGTTCAGCTGGCCGTGAGCCTGAGCCATCGGGCCGACCTGATCGTCGGCGGACGGTACCAAGACGTGCGGGCCTCGACACGGGCGACACCGGGTCTGGCCGATCCGCTGTTCGTCGACACCGATCGAAACGTGGTGGGCTCGGCGAGCGTGCTCTACCGGGCGACCGCGGAACTCGGTTTGGTGGCCACCGTGGGTCGCGCCTTTCGATCGCCCAACCTGGTCGAGCGCTTCTTCAACGGTCCGTCACCGGAAGGCCGGGGGTTCTGGATACGAAACCTCGCGCTCGACGCCGAGACCAGCCTCAACACCGAAGTTGGAATGCGGTTTCGATCCGGGCCGGTGTACCTGGAGGGGTTCCTCTTCCGGAACACGGTGCACGACGCCATCCGGACCGCACCGACGGGCAATCAAGTGAACGGGGTCACCGAGTTTCAGAACATCAACATCGACGAACTGCGCATCACCGGCGTCGAGTTGGCGGCGACCGTGCGATTGGGGGAGCGTGTGACGCTCGGGACAGGCTACTCCCATCTGTCTCCCCGGACGGTCGGCGAACCGGACGTGCCGTTGGGTGACGGGTACTCCAGCAAACTCACCGGCACGGTGCGGTATGCCCCTCCGGATGGCCGGTTCTGGGTCCAGTATGCGGTTCGGCACCATGGACGGCGCGACGACGTCGAGTTGGGCGCAAGCCCGGTCGGTGATGTCAGTCCGACGTTTACCGTGCACGGCCTGTACGGGGGGCTGTCACTGGGCCGTCAGCAACTCGCCGTCGCGGTGACAAATCTGACCAACACGCTCTACGCCGAAGCGCCGAATGTCGGCTTTTTCCGGCCGGAGCCGAAGCGCAGCATCATGCTCACCTGGTCGTTCGGCTTCTAGGAACTGCATCGCAGGCCTCCTACGGGAGGTCAACCACCTCGGAGGTTCGACATATGCACGCTGGAACACAGTACTTCCCAAGGCTCCTGCCGGTTTCGGTGTGCGTCGCACTCGCGGCGCTCGTCTCCGTGTCGGGTTGCAAGTCGGATCGCGCAGCCCAGGACCAGGCGTTGGTCCTCCCCGAGGGCAAGATCGCCTCGACCCACCCCGGACAGGCCATCTTCGACCGGACCTGCTTTGCCTGTCACTCGATCGGCGAAGGGACGCGGGTGGGCCCCGACTTGAAGGACGTGCATGAGCGCCGAACCGGCGAGTGGCTGGTCCGCTGGATGGAGGACCCACTCGGCATGGCGAAGAACG
>DATHRW010000140.1:0-11201 GCA_035464955.1 Gemmatimonadales bacterium | reverse complement strand
TGAAGGAGGCGGAGCGACTCGCTCCGCCGCGAGAGCCTGAGCGCTTCCGTCCGGCCCGGGAGAAATACTTCTTCGTCGCGTTTGGCGAGGCTTGCGAGATGAAGCTCTATCCCGAGCTGGGCCACCGCATCGGCGGCCGCGTTGAGCTGACCCTTGCCGCCGTCGATCACCATGAGATTGGGCAGCGGCTTACCCTCGTCCTTCCGGCGGGTGAGATACCGCGTCACGACCTCGTGAATGGCCGCGTAGTCGTCCTGTTGCCCGATACCCTTGATCTTGAACTTCCGATATTCTGCCTTTTTCGGCCGGCCAGCCTCGAACCAGACCAGCGATCCCACGGTATCCCGGCCCTGGTTGGTCGAGATGTCGATGCAGACCAGGCTGCGCGGTACGCTGTCGAGTCCCAGGTCGCGGCCGAGGGCATACACCGGGTCGGCCGCGCGCTCGTCCGTTTCGAACGACTCGATGCGCAGGCTCTCGAGCAGGTGCCGCGCATTTTGCTCGGCCAGCTCGAGCCAGCGGTGCCCGACGCCCCGCTGGGGGAGGCGGATGTGGGTGTCGGGCGCCAATCGCTCCAAGCTCTCCACGTCATCCGGGAGAAGGGGCACGAGCAGACGGCGCACCCGGTCTTCCGCCGTCAGGTAGTACCGTACCAGAAACGCGCTCAACACCGCCGGATCGGATTCTCCCTCGACATTCTCGAGAAAGCGGTGTTCACGAGATACCACCCGCCCGCCCCTGAGCCTGAGCCACACGCCGACTGCATCGTCGCCGTCACGGGCATAGCCGATCGCGTCCGCACTGCCCTGCCCGATGGTTTCCACCGAGGGCGGCGATTCGATCTGTTCGAGCCACCTGAGGGTATCGCGGAGCGCAGCGGCGCGCTCATAGTCCTGCCGATCGCTGGCCCGATGCATCATATCACGCACGCGACCCCGGACGTCGAGCGTCTTCCCGTCGAGGAACTCGAGGACCTCGTCGATCATGGCCCGATAGTCGGCTTCGACCTGCCAGCCGACGCACGGAGCCTTGCACTTGCCGATGTAGTAGTCGAGACAGGGACGGTCGCGGGTTTGCACCGGGATGTCATCGGCGCAGCTCCGGACGGTGAAGAGACGGCGAATGAGCGTCAAGGTCCGGCGCATCGTGGCGACGTCGGTATAGGGACCGAAGTACCGTGCACCAGGGATGTTGCGCCGGCGCGTTACCAAGACCCGCGGAAACGGATCGGCCAGCGTCACCGCAATGGAAGGATAGCTCTTGTCGTCTTTCAGCCGGACGTTGAAGCGAGGCCTGAACTCCTTGATCAGATTGTTCTCGAGCAGGAGCGACTGCGCCTCGTCCGGCGTCACGATCGTGTCGACATCGGCGATCAGGGAGACGAGTCGCTGGTCGATGGGGTTCTGCGCGAAATCCGTGTGGAGGTAGCTCCGGACGCGGCTCTTCAGGTGCTTGGCCTTGCCCACGTAGAGCACGGTGCCGTCGCGATCCTTCCAGAGATAGACTCCGGGCCCGTCGGGCAGCGTGTCGAGCTTGCGCCGTAGCTGTTCGGATTGGATCGGCCAACTCACTGTTGGGCGCACTCCTCGGTCCGGCTTACCGGGCAACCCCGCCCTTGCCCCACAGAGCCCTGGCCTCGGGGAGCCCAAACATCGCGGTCAGTCCGAAGTATACCAGGCCGTAGGGAACCAGAACGATCGCGCCGAGCGGGATGGGCGCCCATCCGGGGGCCACGGACTGGATGCCCCACCCCACTCCCGCTGCCATGGCCGCTGCGGTCCAGAGCCGGGCCTGGAACTTGATCGTCAATCCCGTCCGGCCGATCCGTCGATTCATGGTGCGCCTGAGCAGCGCAAACTCGATCCAGCCGGCGATGCCGGCCGACACGGTCAATCCGGCCGCGCCCCACTTCGGATCGATCCCCACGAGCCCCGGCACGGCCAAGGCGAAGGGAAAACCCAACATGACGGTGCCAGCCAGGCGCACCCCGGCGTAGCGGAGAGGGGTACGCGTATCCTTCAAGGCGTAGTAGGTGGACGAATACAGCCGGCCCAGCGTCGAGGCCAAGAGCCCGACGGCGGAGCCCGCGAGGATGCCCCAGACGTAGAGCGTGTCGCTGCGAGTGAACTCGCCGGTTTGGTAGAGGGCGCCGGCCAGGATGTGCCCAAGGGCCAGGAATCCCATCGCGGACGGTACCACGAAAAACGCAATTTGGCGGAGACCGCGATCGAGCCGGTTGCGGAGATCGGCGTTCACCTCTTGGCCAACCGCGGCGGTGCTGGACATAGCCGGAAGCTCCGCCGCTGACACCGACAATCCGAACAGACTCACCGGCAGAATGGCGAGTGTTTGCGAGTATGCCAGCGCCGCGACGGCACCGGCGGGCAGCAACGTGGCGATCAGCTCGTCGACGAAGATGCTCACCTGCACGACGCCGCGGCTCATGAACGCCGGGACGAAGTTCCGCACCACGGTCCGTATGCTGTCGGATGCGGTGGTCAGGACCGGTCGGAGGCGGCCCGTCAGCCTCAGGACCTGCGGGAGTTGGACGGCAACCTGGAGGGCGCTTCCCACGACCGAGCCCCAGGCGGCGGCCACGGCGAGCGAGCCGGCACTGTGAGTGCGGCCCCAGATCACCAGGGCCAGAATGACCGCGAGATTCCATGCCACCGGGGCGGCATAAGACATGAAGAACCGGCGGTGGCTGTTGAGGATGCCGAGGCACCAGGCTGATGCCACCAGGAGTCCGGCCCCCGGGAAGAGGATTCGGACCAGTTGGATGGTGAGGTCTCGCTTCGGCCCCGAGAAGCCGGGAGCAATCACTGTCACCAAGAGCGGTGCCAGGAGCACGCCGAGCATCACCAGCACGGCGATCACCAAGCCCAGGAGCGCCAATACCGCATTGGCGGTCCGATCCGCCTCGGTGCGATCGCCGCGCCCGAGATGCCCCGCGTAGACCGGGATGAAGGACGCCGACAGCGCGCCCTCGCCGAACAAATTCTGCAGGAAATTGGGAATACGAAACGCCGCCATGAAGGCATCGGCGGCGTCACTGTTTCCGAGGTAGTGGGCGAAGGCCCGTTGCCGGACGAGTCCGAAGAGTCTGCTGAGCAGGATTCCAGCGGCCACGACAGCGGCCGGACGGCGGGACCCTCGGCTCGGCGTCAGGATCCTGCGGCGGGCGGAAGGGTCCGGGGTGTGCGTGGCTCCCCGATCAGCTTCTGCAGGAAGACATTTTCGTCCTTCAACTGCTCCACCGCCCGGTTCAGGTCATCCACCTCGGCCTCGAGGAGATCGACCTTCTTGGCCAGCATTTGCACGTCGGTCGGGACGGCTTCCGGACCCTCCAGACGGCGAGCCATCGCCCGGCCGATCGGCGAATCAATGATGATCCCGATGATCGGAATAAGGAGAGCGACGAACAGGATGAGGCCGATGAACATCATGAGTCGAGTCTACGAAGGAATGGGGTCGCCTTCAAGGGCCGAAGCATACCATGCCTGGATGGTTCCGGCCAGTTGGTTGAGCAGGTCCGGGCCATAGAGCGCGAGCAGCGTCGGCACGCCCAGCACGCGTTCCTGCGGCTTGCCACGCGGCAGCACGGCAGCGCGGGCCCGGCCAATTTGGGCCAGCTCGGTCTCCTGGCGGCGCTTGAGATGTGTTACCAATCTGTGTTCGGCATCGGCCGCACCGACGATGGCCTGATTGCGAAGCCGCGCGAGCGGCTTCTCGATGGTTGGATCGATGTCGGTCCCGATCCGCTGGACCACGTCGTAGGCTGCCTCGATCGATTCTCTCAGGTCTCCGAGCGCTTGAAGCGCTTCGTTCGGAAGCTGGTCGTGCACCACTCGCGCCTCCAGGGCCTCGTCCGGCAGGAGCAGCTCGTCCAACTCCGCCCCGAACTTTTCGAGCACCCGATCCACCCGACGTGGTATCACCATTCCGGACCAGCGCGCCACCGGCGTCTGCTGTGGAACGCGTAGACGCTGGTAGATGGGAAGTGTCAACTCCAGGTAGCGCAGTTCACCCGGCCCTGCCACGTAGGCCACGGTCGGAAGGATGGCGCTCTCGATAACCGGGCGGAGCAGCACGTTTGGCGAGAGACGCTCTGGTTCCGCGGCGGCAATCGTCTGCAACCGCTCCATGGTGAACCGCTCCTGGCTCCGTCTGGTTGCCAGCTCCCGCCCATCGAGTATCAGGCGGTCGCGGCCCATGGCTCCCTCGAACATGACCAGCGAGGCACCGTCACCCACCGAGACGCTCGGTGCGATCCCGACCTTCTCGAGCTCCGACGCCCGCTGGGCAAGGTCGCGATCGAGGTCGGCCGCAAGCCCTGCGGCGGTGATGATGTGTGGCGCAGCGAGCCGCTTTACCGCCCGATGGGTGCTGTCGAGGCAGACGACACCGAAGGGGGCAAGCAACTCGGCCAACGCGGCAGCGAATGCCCCGGCTACGGTGGCCTCGGGGCGATAGTGCCGGGCGAGCCAGCCGGTGGTGTCCGGGCCGTGCGGGTGGGGGGCAAGATCGGCGCTGATGGCCTCGAGGGCTTGGGCTACCTCGGCACCGAGTGGCTCGCGGTACATTGGGGTGAGCGGCGCATCCGGCGGACGGGAACGGAGCGTTTCGGTATGCGCGCTGCCGTCGGCGCGAAGCCAGGTCGCGTGATTGGCCTCGGCGAAGTCGTGGTCGTCGCCGGCAACCCAGAACACCGGAACCACTGGGCGTTCCCAGCGTGCCTCGAGCTGCCGAGCCAGGGTCATGGCTGAGAGGGCCTTGTAGATGGTGTAGAGCGGTCCCGTGAAGAGCCCGGGCTGTTGGCCGGTGGTCACGACCAGCACGTCCGGATCCCTCAGCCGCTCCAACACCGGCTCGAGATCGGCCTGCCGGATGCACGCATCGAACAGCGGGTCGGGCCACCCGCCGGACCGGGATTCGGGCCAGGTCGGGGCGTGTTGGAGACTGGTCGACTCAATACGAAAGATCACGTCCGTTGTCCGATGAGGATGACCCGTGGGGTGTCGTCCCGGAGCGGTGCCCCATCGTACGCGCCGAGGCGCCGACGGATCGCGAGCCCGTGAGTCGTCACCATGTCTTCGAGCTGCGTCGCTGAGAACAGCCGCACGCGTTCCTGGAACCGCTGATCGTCGTCGGTGGTGATTTGCTTGACGACGAACCGCCCGTCGGGCGTGATGTGACGCGTGATCCGGACGTGATGGCCGCCAAGGTCGGTTTCCTGTTGGGGCACGAGTGTATTGCGCACGTAGTGCGCGTTGAGGAAGTCGATGACGAACCAGCCATCCTGCCGCACGGTGTCGATCATCTGGCCGAGCACATGGTGGTGGTCGGTATCCGTGTCAAAATAGCCGAAGCTGGTGAAGAGGTTGACCGTGAGATCCATCGTGCCGGATCGGATGGGCAGCCACCGCATATCGGCCCGCACGAGGGGAGCGCGGGTGACCGTCCGCGCCCGGGTCAGCAGCGCCCACGAAAGATCGAGTCCGACCGGCTTCACGCCCGAGTCTTCCAACGCCCGGGCGTGGCGCCCGGCGCCGCAGGCCACGTCGAGCACCCGGAGACCCGGCCGCCACGGGATGGTCTCCCGGAGGCTTTCCAGCAAGCACTCCGCATCGGCCGCATCGCGATGCGGATAGAGGGTGAGATAGGTTTCGTCGAACCATTCCTCGAACCATTCGGGCATGTGGGGCGTGCTCGGGTGGACGTAGTGACCGGTGACGGGAAACAGGAAGGTAGGAACGTTGGAGTGGAGGAAGTAGGTGGGCCGCCAGTCGCACCCGACCGGATAACCTACCCACTACCTACTACCCAACCCACTTCCTGCCTACCCACCTTTATGATACTTCTCGCCACCGAGAATGGTGAACCCGCGATACAGCTGTTCGAAGACGATCACCCGGGCCAATTCGTGTGGCAGTGTCAGCGGGCCGAGGCTCCAGCGGTGTGCCGCTCTGTCGGCAAACGACGGTGCCAGCCCCGACGAACCTCCCACGGCAACGACCAGAGTTGTTCCTGCCTCTTGCCACCGGGCGAGTCGGCCCGCCACGTCCGTGCTGGACCAGGGCTCGCCCTCTCGGGTTAGGGCGATGAGGGTGTGACGTTTGGGCAGCTTCTGGCCGAGCGCCTCGGCCTCCTGCCGGCGCTGAACGGCCACGGTGGGTGACCGGCTCGCCTCCCGGACGCTGACTTCCCGAACGGAGGCGTAGCGCTCGAGGCGGCGGCGGTAGTCGTCCGCCGCCTCGCGATAGTACGGGCGCAGCCGTCCGACGGCCAGCACCACGATTTCCATCATGCATAGAGGCCGCGCAGGCGGTGCACCGCCGCGACCCGTTCAATGGAGAGCATGTACGCCGCGGTCCGGAGATTCACGTTGTGGCGCTCTGCCATCGTCGCGACCTCGTCGAACGACCGCACCATGATGCCCTCGAGGCGATCATTCACGGTTTCGAGGTCCCAGAAGTACCCGCCCCGATCCTGGACCCACTCGAAATAGCTGACCGTCACCCCGCCGGCGTTCGCCAGGATGTCGGGTACGACGTAGATGTCTTTCTCATCGAAGATGCGGTCGGCGTTGGCGGTGGTCGGACCGTTGGCGCCCTCACAGATGATCTTCGCGCGGATGTCAGCGGCATTCTTGCTGGTGATGACGTTTTCGACTGCGGCCGGCACGAGCACCTCGCACTCGGTAGTGAGAAGCTCATGCTCCGTCACCTCCTCGGCCTTCGGATAGCCGCTCAGGAAGCGATGATTTCGTACCCAGGCGAGCAGATCCTCGACGTCGAGCCCTCGCTTGTCGTAGATCGCGCCCGATACGTCGCTCACCGCAATAACCGAGCAGCCCTCGCGTTCGAGATGTTTGGCCGCGACCGAGCCGACGTTGCCAAAACCTTGGATCGCGACGCGTGCCCCGTGAATCGGAATCTCTCGGCGGCGGAGTGCCTCTCGCACCGCAATGGTGCATCCCCTGCCCGTTGCTTCGCGCCGCCCCAACGACCCGCCCATTTCGATCGGCTTGCCGGTGACGACGGCGGTAACCGTGTGACGCTTGTGCATGGAATAGGTGTCCATGATCCAGGCCATCACCCGTTCATTGGTATTGATGTCCGGCGCGGGAACGTCGGAGTCGGGACCCAGGGTCTCCATGATCGCGGAGGTGTAGCGCCGGGTCAGTCGCTCGAGCTCCGCGTTGGAGAAGGTGTCGGGATCGCAGATCACGCCGCCCTTGGAGCCGCCAAACGGGATGTTCACCACGGCACATTTCCAGGTCATCCACGCGGCGAGTGCCTTGACCTCGTCGAGCGTCACGTTGGCGGCGAATCGAATCCCGCCCTTGCCGGGACCGCGTACCGTGCTGTACAGCACCCGGTACCCGGTAAAGACCTCCACGTTCCCGTCGTCCCGCTGCACCGGCACCGACACGATAATCTGCTTCTCGGGGTGGCGGAGGACGCTGTACAACCCGGCGTCGAGATGCAGCAAATCTGCAGCCCGGTCGAAACGAGACATCATGGCCTCGAACGGGTTGTCCTCGCTCAGGAAGGTGTCCTTGTCTCCTCGGATCGCGGTCTGGGTGGGGCTGGTATCTGTTGTGCTCATAGGAGGAGGCACGGTGGCCTCGGTTATAGTGTCAAAGCCGTTCGACCGGTGTCACAACGGCATCCAATGCGGAGGAAAGATCATCCGCGCCATGTTCCCATTCCAGGTCCAGCAGCGCCACCAGGGGTTCCGGCGCGTCGGCCGGCCACATCGGCCGGAGTTTGACGGCGTCCTTCTCGGTGATGACCACGTGGTCCGCCCGCCGCGCCGCGTGCACCAGCCAGGCGACGTCCTCGGGGCCGAAGCGGTGGTGGTCTTTCCATGTCGCAACCTGGACCTGCGCGCCCGTGGCCTTGGTCTGGGCCACGAACGATCCAGGATCGGCGATCGCCGCCGCCGCCACGACCCGCTTGCCGGCGAGTCCGCTCGCGGGGCGACGCACGCCTGTCATGAGGCCTTCCAGGCGGCGCACGCCGAGATGGACCACCGCCAGGGGTGCGTCGAACGTGCCGTGCAACTCCTTGGCCAAACCGAATGCGGCCTCGGCCGTCGCCCGCTTCCGGGTGATGACGACGAAATCGGCGCGCGCGAGGGCATGCCGCGTTTCCCGCCACGGACCGGCGGGCAGCGGCCACCGGACCGCCCGCTGCGTCTCTGCGCTCACCACGGCGATGTTGAGGTCGCGATGCACGTCGAGGCGCTGGAACGCGTCGTCCAACACCAGGACGTTGGCCCCCTGGGCCAGGGCCCGTTCGGCGCCCCGAGCGCGATCGGGATCGGCCACTACCTTGGCTTCGGGCAGATGGCGCTGATGCACCTGGGTCTCGTCCTCGCCGTACCCCCTGAGCAGAATGCCGGGTACCAATCCCTTCGATTGATAGTACCCCGCGATCCACATGGCGATCGGGGTCTTGCCGGAACCTCCCACAGACAGATTCCCGACCGCGACCGTCGGCAGCGGAAGATCCCGGACGTTGGTCCACCCCCGGCGATAGGCCAGCGCCCGGAGTTCCATGACCCCTCGCCAGAGCCCCGACGCCGGAAGCAGCGCCAGGCGCGCCAGCCGTGCGTCGAACCGCCGACTGGCCCAGAGCCACCGGATCAGCCGGTGCGTGTCTCGTCGCTTGCGTCCTGCCATGGCGCGGTCCTCGTCAGCTGGTCAAGCGCGGCCCTAGCCGCTCGACACCCCTCCGCCAGCCCTGCCTTCCCTTCTGCCACCGTGAATGGTACACCGTAGGCCACCCGAATTCTCGCGAATGGTTTGGGGACCATGAAACGATCCCACGATCTGAACCGCCAGGCTCGGTCGGCCGCGGCGTGGATCGGGACGATGACTCCCCCTCCCCGCTGCGCTGCGGCCACGACCCCCGGCTTGAGTTCTCGCCGCGGGCCACGCGGTCCGTCCGGCGTAAAGGCCACCGCACCGCCTGCCTCGAGTTCGCGGACGGCGCCCATCAGCGCGCGGGTCGCGCCGCGGGTGCTGGAGCCCCGCACCAGCCGGTAGCCGATGCGGCGGGCGAAGTCGGCCAGGTGCTGCCCGTCGCGCGCTTCGCTCACGACGATGGCGATGGATTGGCGCCGATGGCACCACAAGAGCGGCAGCAGGCACTCGTGCCAGCACATGAAGAGATGCGGCTCGCGCGCTTGGTAAAGTGGCAGCCAGCGGTCGTCGTCCTGCCGTTCCAGCCGCCAGGTCCGGGCAAGCGCCCAGATCAGCGGACCTGCCGCAATCCGGATGAGGCCGGGGGGAACGCGGATCTTCATGCGCTGAGGAGTTCATCCACCAGCTCCGCCACGCGGTCGGAGGCGCCTGGGGCGCCAAGACGGTCTCTGACGGAGCCGAGGCCCTCCAGCTGGGTCAGCCGCTCTGGGCTCGCCGGATCGAGCAGAGGGCCTGCCGCGTCGATCAAATTTGCGACCGTCACGTCGTGCTGCACCAGCTCCGGAACGATCTGCCGGTTGGCCACCAGGTTCACCAGACTGAGCCACCCCACCTTGGCAAGCCGCTTGCCGATGATGAACGTGATCGGGTGGGTGCGATAGGCCACAACCATGGGGGTGTTGGCAAGCGCGGCCTCGAGGGTGGTCGTTCCCGACTTGGCGATCACAGCATCGGACGCCTGGAGGATGCGTTCTGGAGCGTCGAGCACAATCTCGAGCACACCGGGCTCGGGGTAGGACTCCCCGGCCGTGCCCGCCACCAGCACCCGGTCGCACTTCCCGGCGCGGAGCAGGTGCAGTGCCGCGTCGCGAAATATTTCCCAGTGGCGCCTCACTTCCTGGGGCCGGCTGCCCGGAAAGATACCCAACACGCGCGCGCCGCGGTCGATCGCGAGGGCGTCGCGGACCTCTGCGCGCAGAGGGATAGGTTCACGATCGAGCAACGGGTGCCCGACGTAGGTTGCCTCGATGCCCAGCCGCTCGAAGAACAGTTGCTCGAATGGGAGAATGACCGCGAACCGATCGACCGCCTTGGCGAAGCGCTTGGCACGGCCGGTCCACCATGCCCACAGCGCCGGCGGAATGTAGTACAGGACCTTCATGCCGCGCTGTGTTGCGGCCTGGGCGACTCGCAGATTGAACCCGGGGTAGTCGATGGGGATGACGAGGTCGTAGGGGGCCGCATCGAAGTCGCGCCGGAGCGATCCGAGGAGCCGGTAGTGGGCGGGAATCTGAGAAACCACTTCGGCTATCCCAAGCGCTCCGAGGCCCTCGATCGGATAACGGATCGCCGCCCCTGCCTTGGCCATTCGGGGGCCGCCGATGGCGTCGATGTGGGCATCCGGCCGGCGCCGTAGGATGGCGCGGACGACGTTGGCGCCATGAAGATCGCCCGACGGCTCGCCAGCGGAGATGAAGATGCGTGCCGGTGCCGCGGGTGTCATGTGGCCGAGAAACGCTCCACGGGAGATCGCTCGACCGCTTCCGAGACCTGAATGGCCAGTGCCAGGGCCTGCCGACCTTGGTGTCCGGTCACCACTGTGTCGTGGTCGCCGCGCACCGCATGAACGAAGCTCTGCAACTCGAGGCGGAGGGCGTCGGCGTCGGGAGCCTCGAGGGGAATCTGCTCGACCACGTCTTCGAGCTTGGTGGCGGTGCCCGGACGCCAGTTGGGCCTGAGGCGCATGAATGCGCCGGTGCCTTGGGCGAGATCGAGCGAGAGGTCCCCGGAAGGCTGGAACAGCCGGAGCCGGCGGACCCGCTCGCGCGCGAGCCGCGATGCCGTTGCATTGGCGACGGCGCCATTGGCGAACGCCACTCGCGCATTCACGATGTCGAGATGACGGGACAGGACCGCGATACCGCTGGCATGCACGTCGAGTGTCTCCACGCCACCAGTCAGGTGGAGGATCAAGTCCAGGTCGTGGATCATGAGATCCAGCACCACGGCCACATCGGTGCCACGCGGTTGAAACGGGGCAACCCGCTGGCTTTCCAGATAGAGCGGCCCATCGAGATAAGGAGTGGCGGCGCGGATCGCGCGATTGAACCGCTCGATGTGACCAACTTGGAGCTGGACCCCCACACGGTCGGCGGCGTTCACCAAGGCGTCGGCCTCTTCGAGTGTCGCTGCGAGCGGCTTCTCGATGAAGACCGGGATGTCCTTGCGGAGTACCTCGAGGCCCACGATTGCGTGGTCGGTGGTGGGA
>DATHRW010000139.1:0-9167 GCA_035464955.1 Gemmatimonadales bacterium | reverse complement strand
CACCTGACCCTCGTTGGCCTGCTCGGTGCATTGGCCGGGCCGCTCCTGGCTCAGGAGCCGTCACCCACCATCCCCACGCTCCACGATCCTGCTCAGCTGCGTGCTCGGGTCATGGTGCTCGGCGTGTTCCATTTCCATAATCCGAACGCCGACTACGCGAAGTTCGAAGGCATCGACGTGTTGACGGCGGAGCGGCAGCGCGAAATCGAGGCCGTGGTTGAGCAGCTGGCTCGCTTCCGGCCGACCAAGATTGCGGTGGAGCGGCCGATCGGCGAGGCGGACTCGCTGAATGCCGACTATGGCAGGTACCGCGCCGGCGAGTTCCGACTCACGCGGAACGAGGTCCATCAGTTGGCGTTTCGGTTGGCGGCGCGACTGGGGCACGCGGCGGTGTATCCGGTGGACTTCCAAATGGGTATGCGCATCGACACGCTCATGGCCTACGCCCAGGAGCACGACCCCGCTTTTGTCGCGCGGTTCAATGACTACATCGGGGAGATCGTGGAGTTACTGAATCGGATGCAGCGGGAAGAAACCATCGGCACCAATCTCCGGTTCATGAACGAGCCCGCCAACGTGCTCCGGACCCACGAGCCGTATGCGGGGCAGGCCACGGTGGGAGCCGCGGACGGCTATGTCGGCGCCCGGGTGACGGCGGAGTGGTACGACCGGAACTTGCGCATCTTCGCCAACCTGGCGTCGATCGCGGCGCCGGGGGACCGCGCGCTGCTCATCATCGGCGCGGGTCACACCCCCGTGCTTCGGCACTTGGTCGAGACTCACCCGGACATGGAGCTGGTCGAAGCGGTGGAGTATCTGCGATGACGCCGACCGGGCCGGCCCACCCAGGCATGGACAAGGATTCGGATCGCCGCTTCACCGACCAGGAAGTCGCCCTGGTGTTGCAGCGCGCGGCGGAAATCGAAGAACGTCGCGCCACCACGGCGGGGGGCCGTGGCCTGACCCTGGGCGAGCTGCGCGACATCGCCCGGGAGGTCGGGTTGAGCCCCGAGGTAATCGACGAAGCGGTGGCGTCGGTTCGGGGCGGCGTCCGGCTCTCGACCCGTTCGCTCCTGGGCGCAGCGCTCTCCGCCAAGGCGGCGCGGGGCGTACGGGGCCGGCTCGAGGAGGACGACCTCCAGCGGCTCATCGGGGTGATCGAAGATCGAGTTGACGCCGCGGGCACCGTCACCGAGGCGCTCGGCACGGTGCGATGGACCAGCATCGGACGGGGCCACAAGTTCGATCGTACGACCCAGGTGTCGCTCACGGCCGCGGATCGGGAGACCCAGATCCAGGTGGTGCAGCGCTACCCATCGGGGTTCAGGGCCGTGCTCCACGGCCTGCCCACGGCCTGGGGCGCCATGATCGGCGGCGCGGTGGCGGCGTCGGTTGCGGTGGCGCCGCTCGTGGGAATCGGCATCGGCCTGGGCGGGGCGGCGCTCGGGCTCGGCATCGGCCGGAGCGTGTGGCAGATGTTGGCGCGGAAGAGTGCCAGAGAAGTCGAGCGCGTGGCGGGCGAGCTGGCCGAGGCGGCCCGGGAGATGGCGGAGAAGTAACCTAGAACCTGACGGCACTCCAATGCCGCAGATTGGGCCAGCGTCGCCAGCACTCCATTACCGCTGACCCTTGCACCCGCTCCTCCCCGTCAATCGGTTCGCTGGGTGATCTCGATCAGGTGATAGCCGAACTGGGTCTTGACCGGCCCCTGCACCTGGCCCACCGGGGCGCTGAACACCACCTGGTCGAACTCCTTGACCATCTGGCCCGGGCTGAACTGCCCCAGGTCGCCACCCTTCTTGCCCGACGGACAGGTCGAGTGCTGCTTGGCGAGGGCCGCGAAGTCGCCGCCCGCTTCGATCTCGGTTTTGAGTTTGCTGCACGCGTCTTCGCTGGCTACCAGAATGTGTCGTGCCGTGGCCTTGGCCATTGAGTTGCTCCTTTGAAAGCTCTTGTCGAGTCGATGCGATTGTAGGCGAGAGATCGGCGGGCAATTCACCCCGCACCCCGATCCTCCGGTCTCAATCTAACCGGTACCCCCACAGGGCCATTCGACAACCCGCCAAATCGGCTGCAACATTACAGAGTTCCCGGGCTCGTAATCCCAGGCCGGGAACCGTGTTGAGACTTGGTTGAGGGCCCGGCTCCAGTGTCGAGAGGCCCACATTGAGAGGAGCGGGCCCGTGACTGCACCCCATACCCTCTGCTGCCTCGGCCGGCCCGCCCTGATCGGCCCGGACGGGCGGGCGGTGCGATTCCGGACCCGGAAGCACCTGGCCCTCCTGGTGTATCTGGCGGTCGAGTCACGGGCGGCTCACCGGCGGGATCGGCTGGTGGACCTGCTCTGGCCCAACGCCAGCCACGGCGAGGGCCGGCACTCGCTCTCCACCGCCCTCTCGGTCCTCCGAGCCAAACTCGGCCGACCGGCGATCAAGAGCAGCCGGGACAACGTGCAGCTGGTCATGACCGACCTCGAGCTCGATCTCCACCGCCTGGCAGACAGCCAATTGCTCGAGACCGACCTCATGCCGGCGCTCGAAGTGGGCGGGTTTCTCGAAGATTTCGACATTCCGGGTGCCACGGCATTTGCCCACTGGCGGGACCAGCAACGGGCAACCTGGCTGCCACACATCCAAGCCGCGCTCAGGTTCCTGATCGATCGCTGCCGCCGCACTGGCGACTTCACCCAGATCGAACGCTACGCCGACCGGTTGCTGGCGCTGGACGATCTGAACGAGGAGGGGATGCGTGCCAAGATGGAGGCCCGGGCCTTCGCAGGCGACCGGCTGACTGCACTTCGCTTGTTTGAAGAATGGAAGGGGAAACTCCACGCCGAGCTCGACGCCGCACCGTCGCCGCTCATCGAAGGCATGGCCCTCCGGCTCCGCCGCCGCGGTTGGGAACGTGCCAACACTAAGGAGATCGCTCCGGTTCCAACCGACCAGTGGAAAGGCCGACGGTTCATCGGACGCACGCAGGAGTATGGCGCCCTCTACACTGCATGGGAGTCGACGGTCGGTGGCTCACCACGGCATGCGTTCGTGGTGGGAGACTCGGGTGTTGGGAAGAGCACGCTAGTCGAACGCCTCGCGACGGCAGCCGGTCTGTCCGGTGGGGTGTCGAGCCGGGTGCAATGCTATGAGCTCGAGCACGAAATTCCCTATGCGGCGCTCAGCAATCTGCTGCACGGGCTCATCGTGCTGCCGGGCGCATCAGCCACGAGCCCCGAAGCGCTGGCGGAACTCAGCCGGAGCGCACCCCGGGTGCGGGAGCATTTCCACTCGATTCCAACCCCGCAAAACAGCCAGGGAGAGAACTCGAGAATCCGCCTGACTGACGCCGTGCAACAGCTGGTGTGCTCGGTAGCCGAGGAGCAGCCGGTGATGCTGGTGGTGGACGATTTCCATCTGGCCGATGATGCCAGCATTTCGGTGATTCATCTCCTCATGCGGCGGATCGAGACGGACCGGGTGATGGTGCTGCTCACGGCCCGCACTGGCGAGTTGGGTCGCTCACCCAACGCCAGTAGGCTCCGGGAGGCCCAGTCACGATTGAACATGACCACCATCGAGCTGCCGCCGCTTTCGGGGGAGGAGAGCGCGGCGCTGGTCGAGAGCCTCATGGAGCCTGGTGAATCGCCGCCCAAGGGACCCGTGCTTCAGGCGCTCATCCGAGCTGGCGCCGGGTTCCCCATGGCGCTAGAGCTTCTGGTCAAGGATTGGAGAATCAACGGGGAGCGAAGCCTGGCCCTATCGCTCGAGGCCATGACCGAGGAGCCGCTCGCCCAGTACGCCCCAAGCGACGCGTATCGGCGGCTGCTGGACCGTCTGACCATGGGGCTCGACCCGACGACGAGGAACGTGCTCAACCTCGCAGCCGTCCTGGGGCCGCGGCTGAACGATCTCGAGATGTACGCGCTGATGGACTTGAGCCTCGGCCAGACCATGAGCGCCATGTCGGAGTTGGCCCGAATTCGAATCCTCCGCGACGGCACCCACGGGCTCGAGTTCGTAAACGAGTTGATCCGGGCCCAGACCTACCTCACGATCCCATCACCACTCAGGCGTACCATCCACGGTCGCATCGTGGATCGCCTATTGGAGCTGGGCGATTGCGCCGCTGAGGCCGCAGGCCTGGAGATCGCATGGCATTGTGTCAGAGCCGGCAGGGTAACGGAGGCGACGCCTTATCTGCTTCAGGGGGCCAAGTCGGCCATGCGACGCGGGGCTCCCTACGAGGCGGAGCGCGCCTTGGCCTCGGCCTTAGACCGGCTGGAAGAACCGGAGCGGAGTGAGGCAGTCATTCTGTTGGCCAAGGCGCTCATGGAGCAAGGGAAGCTTAAGGGATCTCTTAGTTTGTTGGAGAGGTCTCAGCCGCTGGCTTCCACAAACCAAAACGATTTTGCACAAATCTTGTCAATCCATCACCGACTCAGAACTGTCGCAAGGACAAGAGAGGATGAAGCGATGGATCGAAGCACTCTTATAACAATTGCTCGTGGCTCAAAGGTTGATAGTACCAGGGCTCTTGGTGTGACGACGGCTTGCAGGGTGCTTCCTGACAATGAGACGCCAACACTTAACGACCAATTGCTGGGCATTATGTCCCAAATCAATCCAGACAACCTCGATTTGGAGACTCGAGGGGCTCTTGCGCTCGCAAGGGGTAGGATCTTGTACAGAAAGTACAAGCTTAAGGAGGCGAGAAGTGAGATCGAATGCGCCGTCAATTCTCTTTCAACCCAGGGAATGGAAAGCTCGATCGTAGCATCACTCTATGTTGCCTCAGCTATCCTAGCTATAGCTGATGGCGAGTACACGTCGGCACTATGCCAGTTAAACAGCGCCTGGAGAATTTCAGTTAGGCTCGGCAATGACTTTATCTCCAGCTCCGTTGCGGGCAATTTAGCTGTCTGTCACTGCAGAATGGGGAACTTCGGGGATCAAATAGAATGGGGAAAGAGAGCCGTTGGCTATGCTCGTATTACACACGTGCCTCAGCATGTCATGCTACATACCTCCATTCTTGCACTTGGCTACGCATTGACCGAGGATAGTTCGAAGGCCGCTCAGATCCTAGAGACGACTGATAGTCTGTTGGCACGAACCCAGGATCGAGCCGTGTACCAATCGTGGTGCCTTTACAGCGCTGATTCGTTGCTTGTGATGGGCAGGACCGAGGAGGCTACGGAGAAAGCTAGAGGAGCAGGTGTTGGCACTCCAGCCGAATTTTCAATTGCAACTATCGTCGGAAAATACGCACGCTGGACAGCACTCGAGGGAGCGTCTGGGGATCACGACCTAGCGGCAAGAACTCTTGATCACCTGATGACGAAACGGATGTGTTACGACCGGCTTGACCAGGTCGAAGTCATCAACGCCAAATCATGGTTCGATTCTAAGCTCGGCCGCAACTACAAGGATAATTTCATGCAATTTGAACGAGAACTTGAAGCTATGCCGCCAGGCGTGTCCATCCTGCTCAGGAGACTCGGGATGATGGATTTCTCAGATTAAGATGCACTGCAACATCGATATATTTCATCCTGAAAGGAAGGTCTCCCCCCCGGACAACCTGATGCGTCGTGAACGGCCCGGTGTTGGTGTCGCAGCAACCGCTTGTTCAGGTAGATCTGTGGCCTCGGCGATGATCCGCCGGATAGCGACCGAGTTGGCCACGACGTCCACCAGCCGGGCGTCGAATTGGGTGCCCTTGCAGCGCTGGAGCTCGGCCATGACCACATCCACGCCGAGGGCCTTCCGGTAGGGCCGGTCGGTGGTCATGGCGTCGATGGTGTCGCACACCATGATGATCCGGGCGCCCAGCGGAATGTCCTCGCCGGCCAGTCCGTCGGGGTAGCCCTCGCCGTCCCAGCGCTCGTGGTGGTTCCGGACCATCGCCTCGATCTTGCCGCGGAAGCTCGAGATGATGTGGACCAGCTCGGCGCCCTTGGCCGAGTGGGTCTGGAGCAGGGCAAACTCCGCCTCGGTCAGCTTCTCCGCCTTCCGGAGGAGCGGAGCGAACTCCTCGTGGATCTTCCCAACATCGTGGAGCAGCGCGGCCGACTCGATCTGCTCCATTTCCTTCCCCGGCACGCCCAGCTCGGCCGCGATGGTCCGGCTCAACTTACTGACCCGGAGCGAGTGGCCGGAGGTGTAGGGGTCACGCGCTTCGATGGCCTTGACCATCAACTGGAGCAGCTCTTGCCCGCTCTTCTGAAGCTGGCGGTACATTCCATATACATGACGGATAGCCATTATCGGCAGGATTACCACCAGTAGGCCAGCAGCGCCAAAACCTAGCGCCAGATCGAACCGGACATACAGCCACGCAATCAATACGGCAAGCGCACTCGCACCCATGTCGTATCCCAGAACGCCATTGGTGTTGAGTGCCCAGACCTCCCGAAACGTCCGGCCACTGCTAAAGGCAATAGCAGCACTCACGGCTCCATAGTTCGTAGCAAAAAACGTTGCGGCGATTAGGAAAAAGAACCCAAGGTCCCTCTGCACAAGAACGGATGACATGACTGCCCCAGAACCCAAATAGGCCGGAGGCAGCCCACCACCAAGAGCTTGGTAGACCAAGACAGCGAGTGTTATGGCAAGAGTATACTGGGAAATGTTAAAGACGATCTTGATTGGCTCTGAGCGCTTCCGTGAGACGGTTCCGAGGCTAGAAACCGCAGCAACACATCCACCCCAAAAAGCCCCAAACAATAGGGCAGATGCCATAAAAATGATGAATGACATTGAGCCCGCGGCCCTGGAACGCAAGCCAGTCGAGTGCCCCATGAGCAGAATGCTGACTACGTTGAATGCGCCGAAAGCCCACCACCCTGGGAACGGCTGTCGCACATGCCAAGCAGCGCCCATCGCAAGAAAAGCGGCAAGGGCAACCAGCGTGACGAGCAGGCGTAAGCGCAAAGTGTTGGACATTGGGCAAGCGAGGGGAAGGAGGACCCCGACCAGCCAAGACCTAGGCCCAATGAATGCCTTCGGCCTTGGACAACAAATCGGCAATGAAGTTCACTGCCGCGGCGAGCCAGCTGATGTTCAGCATGAGCGTCACTCTCCTTTGGCGTTGAGTCACCGTAAGAAGGTGGCAAGCCTCGCTATGGCCTACCCGACGCTCCGCTCCTCAGTTGTCCGCTCACAACTCCGCTCGGTCCTACTGCGACCGGGGTCCCCTTCCGTTTTCTCCTTAAGTGCGAATTCCCTGAATGAGCTCTCCCGGGGCGCAGCGGCCACCGCACCCGTTCAAGCGGGCGAAACTCAACTCGCCCGGCGGATCGCGGTCCACCGGTTGGTGGCGTCGAGCACCGCAAACACCGCGGCCCGCTCGGCGCTTTCCCTGATCTGCGCGGTACCGGTCAAGAGCAGGCTCTCACGCCCGCCCAACCCCTGCACCGCCGCAAAGACAAATTGGCAATCGAACCCCTCGACGATCTTGGCGCCGTCGAGCGCCACCGAGGCCCCCTCGAGCAGCCGGTCCAACACCTCGATCGTGGCCCGGGCCGCAGCCTCGACCCGGCTCCGCGGAGTGTCGGAGCTTTCCGCGCCGGCCGACTCGCTCTTGCCGTTGCTCGACAGGCTCACGGTCAGATTGATATGGTGAGGCTTGGTGCTGGGCGCCACCGTCAGGTTCTCGAACAGCACCGTGCGATGGCGCGCCCGTATCGACACGGCGTCCTGGTCCAGCGTTTCGATGGGCCGGACGTCGGCCGTCTGCGCGATGGATATTTTCCGATGGTCGACCCGGAGGCCGAGCTGCGCCAGGAGCGCCGACTCGATATTCCGGACCACCTGCTTCGGCGCCAGGCCCGCCTGTGCCAGAATGTGGATCTCGCTCACCTCGCCGAGCGGGGTGGTGACCACCCGCGCCGAGAGAACACCCTCGAGGCTGGTCAACAGATTCTCGGCACGGCGCACGCCCCAGGGGTCGGGTGCGTCGCCGCTCGCGAACCCGCCGCCCGCCTCACTGAACCCCGGCCGTCTGGAAGAACCCGAACCTGTCACAGGTACCCCGCCTTGCATCATCATGAGTGAGCGCCGCTCGCAGCCTTCGGGTTGTGATTGGCCACGAGATTCCGTCCCGCCGCCTTCGCCTGATACAGTGCCCGGTCCGCCGTCACCAGCAAGTCGCCATCGACCGGACGGCGCGGATCGAATTCCGCAATCCCGATGCTCGCCGTCACCAGCCCCGAAGGATAACCCAGCCGGCGTCCTTCACCTTCGATGCCGGCCCGGAGCGCCTCCGCCACCCGGCTCCCGCCGTGGAGATCGGTCCGGGTCAGGATGACCACGAACTCGTCACCGCCGTAGCGGGCCGCCAAGTCCGACGCACGCACCGCTCCCCTCACCTCGCCCGCCACCGCACGCAAGACCTCGTTGCCGGCCTCGTGGCCGTACCGGTCGTTCAATTCCTTGAACCGATCGAGATCTATAAATAACACCGCGAAGCCTTCATTGCTTCGTTTGCTGCGCTCGATCTCGTACCCCAGCCGCTCCCGCAGCACCTTGACCGTCGACAGCCCCGTCAACGGATCGGTGGCCGCCTCGCGCGTCGCCTCTTCGGCGCGGCGCTCCTGGTACGGCACACACTGCCTGAGGGTGGCCCGCCCGAGCGCCGCCGCAACCGCGAACTGAGCGCACGTATCGAACCCGCAGGCGCCGCAGTCCCAGGCCTTCCCGTTGGGCCCCGTGCCGATCGCATCCAGAATCCCGGCGACGTCGCCGGCGTTCGAGGCCGGCACCCGGCTCTTGATGTCGAACACGGCGCCCACGCTGGCCACCACCGCGTTGTCCACCACCGGCGACGGACTCCTTGGCGGCTCCGTGCTGGCCACCACCGACCGCCGCCAGAACAACTCCTCGCGCGGACCGGCCAACGGATGGTCCAGCGCACCTTCTTGCGACAACAGGTCCACGAATCCCAGGTCCAGCCGGTCCACCGCCACGGCCCGAGCCAATGCCTTGATGCCCCAGAGACCGCGCATCTTCAGAAACCGCCCGCCCTGTTTGGCCTCGTCGAGGATGGCCAGCGGGAGACCGCCCGCGGCACTCAAGTGCCGGCGCCGCTCCTCGGGGATCCGGTCGAAGTACTCGGGTTGGGCCAGGACGTTCACGCCGCGCAGCCGGAAGATGTGCTCCAGGTCGTCGAACGTG
>DATHRW010000138.1:0-4626 GCA_035464955.1 Gemmatimonadales bacterium | reverse complement strand
TTTCCTGGCCTCGATGCCCCAGCGACGAAGCATCGCCACCGCCCAATCGACCGCCGCCTGCTGCTCCGGCGCGCCCGTGAGCCGCGGCCCGATCGAATCGAACAGCGTTTGTGCCAGGTCGTAGAGCTCGGAGTGCTCCATGCCCTGGCTCCAGATGGCCTTGATGATCGGATCCTCGGTCGGGAAATCCTGCGCCATGGCAGGCGAGCCGGCGAAGATTCCTGAGACGAAGAAGATTGCCGAACCACATGTCAGGCGGACGAGCTTGGGATGCATCGTATCCTCCAAAGCGCACCGTGAAGAGAGCATGATCGGCTACCGGACCACGTGCCAACGCCCCGGTTCAAGCGGAGAATAGGTCGCGGCAGGCTGAACGTCCAGATGCTCCAGCGAATCACCTCGTCAGCCCTTGCGAGCTGTCCGGCAGAACATGCATTCTACAGAGGAAAGGCAGTCCCATGACCGACGACCGCGTGATCCGATTGCTCGAAGAAGTGCGTGATCTCCAGCGCGAGCACCTCGCCCACTACAAGGAAGCGCTCCGGAACCAGACGGAGTCGATCCGCATGCAGCGTGAGTTGAGCGAGGCGGCGAGAAGCAGGCTCCGTTTCGTCTCCGTGCTCATTGCGATCGTCCTGGTGTTCCTCATCGTCTCGGCCTGGGGCGTGTTGCGGGTACTCTTCTAATGAAGGGGGGACGGTGACGAAGCCCGGATCGGGAAACGATTCCGCGAAGCTGAGCATTCAGCTCGATCCTGGCAGCGCCTTGCCGCTGTATCGCCAAATCGTGGATCAAATCTGGGTCGAGGTGGTGGACGGGAGCCTCGCAGCCGGGGAGCGGATGCCGACGCTCCGGCAGCTGGCCATCGCGCTGGGCGTGCATCCCGACACGGTCGCCCGGGCGTATCACGAGCTCGCGCTGTTGGGTGTGCTCCGCCAGCGCCGCGGCGAGGGTACCTTTGTGGGCCTCCAGCCGACCGAACGTTCCGAGCTGGATCGGCGGCGCCGGCTCGAGCACATCTGTGTCACCGCGGTGGCCGATGCCAAGCACTGGGGTTTCTCCCCCGACGACATGATCGAGATCATCAAGGAGCTGCGCGACCAGCGCGGCAGCTGAAAGGGACGGCCATGGGGACCAACATCATCCTGAGCAAGAAGGGGCCGGTAGCCCCGCCTGCGAGCTCGCCCAACGACACCCGCTACCCCATTCCGGCCGTGGTTGCCGGTACCCTTGCCGGCCTCGGTGCCGCGGGCCTGGTGCTCCTGACCCCCCTCGCGGCGGTCGCCGCGTGGCTGGCACCGACGGTGGGGGTGATTTTCGCCGCACTGGTTGGATCGTCCATCAAGTACGCCGATCAATGGGAAAAGGCGGTCGTCCTCAGGCTCGGGAAGTATCGCGGCCTGCGAGGCCCAGGCCTGTTCACGGTCATCCCGATCATCGATCGGGTGACCTATCACATCGACCAACGGATTCGGACCACCGATTTCGGCGCGGAGTCCTGCCTGACCAAGGATACGGTTCCGGTCAACGTCGACGCGATCGCGTTCTGGGTCGTGTATGACGCCGAGCGGGCCGCCCTCGAAGTGCAGCAATACGAGCAGGCCGTAGTGCTTGCCGCGCAAACTGCACTCCGAGACGCCATCGGCAAGCACGACCTGGCCGAGTTGATTCAGTCGCGGAAGGAGCTGGGACGCGTGCTTCAGGAGACGCTCGACAAGAAGATGCATGACTGGGGGATCCAGGTGCAGTCGGTCGAGATTCGCGACGTGATCATTCCCAAGGCGCTCGAGGAAGCAATGTCGCGCCAGGCGCAGGCGGAGCGGGAGCGGCAGGCCCGCATCATCCTCGGCACTGCCGAAACCGAGATCGCGTCGAAGTTCGTAGCCGCCGCGGAGACGTACAGTGAAAACCCGGTCGCCATGAACTTGCGGGCCATGAACATGCTCTATGAGAGCATCGTCAAGCGCGGCTCGTTGATGGTGGTCCCATCGGGACTCGCGGACTCGCTAAACACGCCCGGCATCTTGGGGCTCACCGGTGCGGCATCAGCCCGCGGCATGATGCCCCCGCCTGAGTCGGCCGACGAAATAGAAGATTCTCGCCAATCCGCTCGGGACATCTCTCCCGGCGGCAAGCCGTCGGAGTAGCCGGCCTCGCCACAGCCCTCCGGCCTGTCGCGCCGCTTCCCGGTGCGTGTTGCACGCTTGCACACCTGAGGCGTCCTTCCGCTTCACCGAGCCGGCATGCGTGCACCATCATGCCCCGCTCCAGCCCTAAACCCTACGTCGAACCTCTGAATTCCGATGGATCCAGCCGGTGGCATCCTTTTGGCTCCGTCAGGCCAGCCTAATCGATAGTCACCAAGACCGACGTGACCGCCAGGTAGGAGACGTTTCGTGGTTGAGCCTGGCGCGCGGTCGGCGTTTGCCCCGGCAACAGGAACGGAGCCCATGCCTGCGAACAAGACGGACTCGAGGACCCGCACGCTCGAAGTTCTGCCCGCGCTCGCCCCCGAGTACGAAGGGATCCTGACTCCCGAGGCTCTTCGATTCGTGGAGCGGTTGGTGCGCAGGTTTGGTCCCGCGCGGGATGAGCTCGTGCTGGCCCGGATCCGACGCCAGCATGAGATCGACGCCGGCGGCGTGCCGGACTTCCTCACCGAGACGGCCCATGTCCGGAGCGCCGAGTGGACGGTCGCGGACGTGCCGGCGGATCTGGCCGACCGTCGAGTGGAGATCACGGGCCCGGTCGACCGCAAGATGATCATCAACGCGCTGAATTCCGGCGCGAATGTGTTCATGGCGGATTTCGAAGATTCCAACGCGCCAACCTGGGACAACGTCATCCAGGGCCAGATCAACCTGCGCGATGCGGTCCGTCGGACCATCACGTTTACCAGCCCCGAGGGCAAGCAGTACGCGCTCGCACCAAAGACCGCGACCCTGATGGTCCGGCCGCGAGGCTGGCACCTGATCGAAAAGCATGTGCGCCTCGACGGCGTTCCGGTCCCCGCCAGCTTGTTCGACTTCGGGCTCTACTTCTTCCACAACGCGCAGGCACTGCTCGAACGCGGGAGTGGCCCGTATTTCTACCTGCCCAAACTCCAAAGTCACTTAGAGGCTCGGCTGTGGAACGAGGTCTTCGTGATGGCGCAGAACGAACTTGGGATCCCCCTGGGGTCGATCCGCGCGACCGTCCTCATCGAGACGCTGCCCGCGGCCTTCGAGATGGACGAGATCTTGTACGAACTGCGGGACCACTCCGCCGGCCTCAACTGCGGTCGCTGGGACTACATCTTCAGCCTCATCAAGACGTTCTGGAAGAACCCCGGATTCATACTGCCGGATCGGGCGCTCGTCACCATGACGACCCACTGCATGCACTCCTACTCTCGTCTCGCGATTCAGACCTGTCACCGCCGCGGCATCCACGCCATCGGAGGCATGGCGGCCCAGATCCCCATCAAGCACGATGCCGAGGCCAACGAGCGGGCCCTGACCAAGGTGCGGGAGGACAAACTCCGTGAGGTCGGAGACGGGCACGACGGAACCTGGGTGGCGCATCCGGGGCTGGTCGAGCTCGCGAAGACCATCTTCGACGAGGGAATGCCCGGACCGGACCAGATCCATCGCAAGCGCGAGGATGTGCGGATCACCGCCAAGGATCTCTTGACCGTGCCCCAGGGACCGATCACCGAGCGTGGAGTGAGGCACAACATCGATGTTGGTCTCCAGTACATGGCGGCCTGGCTCAGCGGCAACGGCTGCGTCCCCATCTACAACCTGATGGAAGATGCCGCCACGGCCGAAATCTCCCGGTCCCAGCTGTGGCAATGGCTCCACCACCCCGGCGTCACGCTGGAGGACGGGCGACCCATGACGTCAACGTTGATGCATGCCCTGTTCGACGAGGAGAGCCAGCGGCTGCGTGAAACTGTGGGAGACGTCCGCTTCGAAGCGGAACGGTATGGCCTGGCGCGGAAACTCATCGAAAACATCGTGAGGAAAGACTCGTTCACTGCATTCATGACGACGGTGGGATACGAGCACCTGGATTGATCGGACTTCCAGCAAAGGAGCACCCGATGGGCGACAAGCAGAATGGTATTCTCGAGCTCGAGCAGAGCTGGAAGACCGACCAACGATGGCAGGGAATCAGCCGGCCCTACTCCGCCGCGGATGTGTTCAGGCTCCGGGGCTCCGTGCAGATCCAGCACACCTTGGCCACCCTGGGCGCCCGCCGGCTCTGGGACCTGTTGCACACAACACCCTACGTGAACGCGCTTGGCGCCTTGACCGGGTCGCAGGCCGTCCAGATGGTCCAGGCGGGTCTTCCCTCGATCTACTGCAGCGGCTGGCAGGTGGCAGGGGACATGAACAGTGCCGGTCAGACGTATCCCGATCAGAGCATCTACCCGGTTGACAGTGTGCCCACCCTAGTGCGCCGGATCAACAACGCGCTCCAGCGCTCCGATCAGATCACCCACGAGACTGGCAACGACGACAGCCAGCCCTGCTGGTTCGCGCCCATCGTGGCCGACGCCGAGGCCGGGTTCGGTGGGGTGCTGAACGCTTTCGAGGTGATGAAGGCGATGATTGCCGCGGGTGCGGCCGGCGTCCATTTCGA
>DATHRW010000137.1:0-3130 GCA_035464955.1 Gemmatimonadales bacterium | reverse complement strand
TCCGATGCATCCGCCCGCCGCCTCGCCAAGGGCCCGTCGAGGCCCGTCATGGGCCAAACCGACCGGGCGCGGGTACTTGCCGCACTCGAGGCCGTCGATTGTGTCGTCGTGTTCGATGAACCGACGCCGCTCGAACTGGTGCGGGAGCTCAGGCCCGACGTCCTGGTCAAGGGCAGCGATTACGCGCCCGAGGACGTGGTCGGCGGCGATGTGGTACGTTCCAGTGGCGGGCGGGTCGTGATCGTCCCGCTGGTCCCAGGGTATTCAACAACATCGATCGTGGAGCGTCTCCGTGCCTCGTCCTGACGGAAGGGCCAACAACGAACTCCGGCCGGTGGTCCTCGAACGCCGCGCCAATCCATATGCGGAAGGGTCGTGCCTCATACGCGCCGGGGGTACTCTGGTGTACTGCACGGCGAGCGTCGAGGCCGGCGTGCCCGGATGGCGCAAGGGTTCGGGCCTCGGGTGGGTGACCGCCGAGTATGCCATGCTGCCGCGTGCCACTACCGAACGGACCCGGCGCGAGCGGAGCGGGCCGGGCGGGCGCACCCAGGAGATCCAGCGCCTGATCGGCCGGTCGCTTCGCGCGGCCATGCGCACCATGGCATTCGGCGAGTACACCATCCGGATCGACTGCGACGTGCTCCAGGCCGATGGAGGCACCCGCACCGCCGGCATTACCGGCGGCGCCGTGGCCCTGGCCGATGCGTGCGAGTGGTTGGCCAAGGAGACCGGGATCGAGACCCCCTTCGGCAGGCTGGTGGCCGGCGTGTCGGTCGGAATTGCGGGCGGCGAACCGCGGCTCGACCTGGCATACGCCGAGGACAAAGACGCCGAAGTGGACGCCAACGTCGTCATGCTCGACCCCGACCAATGTGTAGAGGTGCAGGGCACCGGGGAGAGCGGCACCTTCTCCCGACGCCAGCTGAACGAGCTGGTCGACTTGGCGGAGCGGGGCATTCATCAGCTGTTCGACATTCAGCGCGACGCGCTGACCCAGTGAAGATCCTGGTTGCGACGAGAAGCGAAGGGAAGCAGCGCGAGTTGCGGCGGCTCTTCGCGGAGGCCGGGCACGAGGCCGTCTTTCCCAGCGAGGCCGGTGCCCCGTGGTCCGGGGCGGAGGAACTCCTCGAAGTGGCCGACAGCTTCCAGACCAATGCCCGGGTCAAGGCGGAGTACTTCGCCCGAAAGACCGGGCTTCCCACCGTGGCGGACGACTCGGGGCTCGAGGTGATCGCGCTTGGCGGCAAGCCGGGCACGCGCTCCAAGCGCTTCGCGGGCGCAACCGGATCGCCGCTGGAAGTGGACCAGGCCAACAACAAGGAACTGCTGCGCCGCTTGTCCGGCTTGGCGGAGGCCAAGCGTCGGGCGCGCTACCGCTGCGTGTTGGCGTATCTCCCGGCGCCGGGTGCCGTGCCCCAGATGTTCGAGGGGACCTGCAACGGCCGGATACTGGCCGAACCACGGGGAGAGGGTGGATTCGGGTACGACCCCTTGTTCTTGAACGACGACCTGGATCAGACCTTCGGCGAGGCGGACCCCGCGGCAAAGGACACCGTGAGCCACCGTGGCCGGGCCTTCCGGGCATTCCTGGCGGCGCTTCAGCCCTCCAGTTGATCCGGGCGGACGGGCAGTGATACCAGGACATGCCAACACCAACGACCTGGCACTCGTGCTCTCGGGCGGTGGCGCGCGGGCGGCGTATCAGGCCGGCGTGGTGTCGGCCATTGCCGAGCGGGTTCCCGAACTCACAGTCCCAATCCTGACGGGCGTGTCCGCCGGCGCCATCAACACCATGGCGCTCGCCACTCACCCCGGCGGGTTTGGGGAATCGGCCGCGGCGCTCCGGGCCGAGTGGTCGCGGCTCACCATCGAACAGGTCTACCGGGTGCGGGTCGAGAAGATTTGGGGGTCCGCCTTGCGTTGGCTCGGCCGCCGGCTCCGCGGGCGGGCCCGCGAGACGGTGGTCCGCGGCCTGTTCGACATGTCTCCCCTCCGTGACTTCCTCAGCGTCCGGCGCGACTTGGCCAACATCGATGCCAAGATCGGGCGTGGAGACCTGAGGGCTGTCGCGCTCAGCGCGACGAGTTACGGCACGGGCGAGACCATCACCTTCGTCCAGGGGACCGCTGGTCTTTCCATGTGGAGCCGCTCGCAGCGCCGGGCGGTACGCCAGCCACTCGGCTGGGACCATGTGCTGGCCTCGGCCGCGATTCCGCTCTTGTTTCCCGCCATCGAGATCGGCACGGCCTTTTATGGTGATGGGAGCGTGCGCCAGGCCGCACCGCTCGCGCCCGCCATTCACTTGGGTGCGGCACGGATTCTCGCGATCGGCATGCGTCCGGTCTGGGCCCGGCGCCACGTGTCCGCGGACGCGGGCGAGTATCCCTCCACCGCCCAGATCCTGGGCATCCTGTTCCACGCCATCTTCCTCGACGCGCTGGATGGCGATGCCGAGCGGATGGAGCGGGTGAACCGGACCCTGGCGCGGCTCCCGGCCGGCACCGCGGTTCCCGACGGTCTCCGGCCGGTCGAGCTGCTGGTGCTCCGCCCGTCACGGGATTTGGGAGTCATGGCGCGGCCCCATTGGCACCGCCTGCCACCGGTGATGCAACGGCTGGTGCGCTCGATCGGCGGCAAACGTGAGGGATCGGCCGACTTCCTGAGCTATCTCCTGTTCGACCCGGCCTACACGGTGCCGCTCATGGAATTGGGCTACGAGGACGCCATGGCGGATTGGGACTCGATCGAGCGGTTCCTGGCGGGCGCGTAGCGGTGGTTGGTGGGAGGGCGGGCGCGGTGCTACTTTGCACGGGCCAAACATCGGCGGGGCGTGGCGCAGCCCGGTAGCGCGCCTGCTTTGGGAGCAGGAGGTCCCGGGTTCAAATCCCGGCGCCCCGATGTTTCTAACCAATAGCCCCGCCGTCGGTTACGATGTGCGGGGCTTCAGTCGCTGTGTCGCGACCGAGCATGTGGAGGGGTTGAAGATGCGAATTTGCGGAGCTCTGGTACTTCTCGGCCTGTTTTGGCCGTCACCGGCGAGAGCGCAGACTGCCGCTGATACGGCGGCGATTCGTGCAGCCGTCCTTGACTATGTGGACGGCTGGTGGGCGGGCGATGTGGAGCGCAT
>DATHRW010000136.1:0-2096 GCA_035464955.1 Gemmatimonadales bacterium | reverse complement strand
ATGCGCCCGAAGGCCACCTCCATGATTTCCGAGCCAATTGACAGCGTCCCGGTGGCCCATCGGTAGACGGATCGCTGGACATCGTGCCAGTTGGAATCACCAGGGTCGTGGAAAGAGGTGGTGCCGCTCTCGCGGATCAGGTCTCCTTCGCCGAGCATGGTCAGCGTCAGCGTCACTCCGGATTCGACCGACTCCTCGTACTCACCGGTGCAATCGTTGAACGTGGCGCGATAGACATCGGTCGTGGTTGAGGCAGTGCCGGAGTCGTAGCGACGGCCGACATCGAGCGTGGCTTCGCCAACAGCGAACAGAACCGTCCCGACCAGGCCGATGTAGTCGTCCTCGGGATCAAGTGGATCGCCCTCGCACAAGGTCTCGACAAAGCTCGAAATGCCCACCGACAGGAACCCGGGGTCTCCCTGTACCTGCCAGGCCTGGACAAAGCCGCCGGTAGCAGGACCGGCGTGGGCGGGCGCGATCTCGTCGTGATGTCCGCCCGCGTCGCCCAGCTCTCCCTCCATGATCAGAGCCGAGCCCGATTCGTTGTAGACGGACTGGTTGGCCAGTGATCCGCCTGCCGCCGAGACCCAAAGGATCCCGCCGCTGAGGATGGCGAGCAGTGCCCGAGCTCGCCTTCTCCTGCGTGTCATGTGCTGCACCTCCCTGTCGTGCCTGCGCGAGCTGGGCGGCCCGCATCGGCCCAGACCATCGCCGTTGGTGAGCCACGGCAGCAATCCGGGGAACCCCCTAGGTGACCAATCGGGAGCGCTCGGGACTAGGGGGTTCCCCCGATTCCCCACCCGAGGCGAATGGAGCATGCTCAGCGCGGTCTTCGGGGGCGAGGGAGGTGACGAATGCGGCGGATGGATTCTCGTCCAGCCGGACTCACCATCAGCCTGATCGCGGCCATTGGCCTGGCTGCCTGCAACTCTGGCGACCATGCGCCGCCCGAGATCATGGTCGATGCCGATGAGCTGACGGGAATCGCCTATCAGCAGTTCGCGCTCGGCACGATCCCGCAGAGTCATCTGTCGGTCATTGGTGAGGCTTCCGGAGACCCTGGTCACCTTGTTGGCGACATGACTGCGTACGCCATAACGGGTATCGAGCCGGACCAGTACCTGGCGCTGGCCATTGACCCAGACGAATATGAGGCGTATGTGGCGGAGGTCCTTGCGCCCGAGGGAGTGATCCTGCCGTCGTTGCCGCCAACGCACCAGGTCTTCGTCGCCGCCCAGGCCGAACCGAGCCACCTTGAGGCTCTATGCGCATATTTCGACCCGCTGGCGGACCTGACCCCTGAGGAGTGTCGAGCGCCGATCACGATCTCGGTGGAGGGACATACCTACCGAGCGCTCGGCTGGTTTGGCGGTAAGAGCCTAGCGGCCGGATTCGCGTTCTTCCCATCCGACCTGGAGGCAGCCGGGACCCTGGCCGACGTAGACCCGCGCGTCAGTGCCGGGCCGCCGCTTGATCCCCAGGCCTATTCCGTGCGCGGCATCCCGGCTTCAGACCTCGTCGTGGTGGCGGTTGGATCTGGGCTCTCGCTGCAGCACTATGCCTTCATCGCCGAGGACGTGTCCATCCCGGAGGCCCTTTGTGACTTTGTGGGTCGCCACCCAGTGGACGCCGGCGTCTGCGGCGAACAGCGCAACGCGGAGATGGCTGCTACGGAAGAGGCCATGATCGAGCACGAAGAACTTTGGTTCATGGCCGAGGCTCAAACCTACCGCTTCACCATCAGCGTCCGTTGCGACTGCCCGGCCGCGGCACGTGGCCCGTTCACCGTCACGGTCATCGGGTCAGACATCGTCGACCAGGTGTCGCAGGGTGCGGAGGTCATCCCGCTGGACGATCCGCGACTTGCCTGGACGCCGCTGCGCGTGAACGAGGCGTTCGACGCAGTCATTCGATATGCCCCGGCAACAACTCACCAGGTCGAATTCCACCCGGACTATGGGATTCCACTG
The DNA here is from genome assembly GCA_035464955.1 of Gemmatimonadales bacterium. Classification (GTDB taxonomy): domain Bacteria; phylum Gemmatimonadota; class Gemmatimonadetes; order Gemmatimonadales; family GWC2-71-9; genus JABDII01. Next base: position 126 of record DATHRW010000136.1, on the reverse strand, counting down.
CGGCTCGACGCCGATCCCGCGCCCGCGGTCGATGGGGACGAGTACAGCTTCACGATCATCGACTTCGAGATCCTTGAGCCATCCTAGCCTCGCGCCTGCCGCTACGCCCGGCACGCTAGGCTGGGA
>DATHRW010000135.1:0-7427 GCA_035464955.1 Gemmatimonadales bacterium | reverse complement strand
GGTCATACGCCACCTCCTTGGGTGAACCAGTGCGCCGCCATGGGAGGCTCGAGCGGTCTCGGAGTCGGAGGGGCGTCGAAGAGCGGCGTCGGACCAGCAGCGGGATCGCCCGAGCCAGCGGCGAAGAACTGCGAATGAGAGGTTCCCTTACCACCCGGGAAATGAAAAAATCCTGAGATTTCAGGGAAAAGATCTTCAAGAATCGCGAGGGGTTATCGAGGTAATTCCCTACCAGAATTATCCCGTTGACGATTCGGAGTGCGAACAGCGCGAGCCGAGAACACCAAGGCCTGGAAGGCCCACGAGGCACGAGGGCACGCGCCCGGCTGAAAAGGTCGAGAGGACTTGATCCGATGCGGCGTTCAGCCGCGATGACCAAGGCCTGGAGGGCAAAACGAAAGGCGGGGTAGCACCCCGCCTTGAGTGGGCCCTGCAGGACTTGAACCTGCGACCGACGGATTATGAGTCCGCTGCTCTAACCAACTGAGCTAAGGGCCCGAAACGACTCCCAACTCCTCACCCCTCCCGCTATCGGCTACCACACACTTTCCCACACCCCGCTATCAGTCATCGGCTGTCGGTCCCCGCCTTGCAGAGACCGATAGCTAATAGCCTTGAGACACCCCGACTGCATCTTCTTCAACCCTCTGACCCCTCGACCCCGCCGAGCCGCCGCTCCTACTCCCCGCTCCCGTTCAGCAGCCGCTCGTAGAGCGCGATGTGCCGCCGGGCCATCTCCTCGCGGGTGAAGTGCTCCAGCACCCGGCTGCGGCCCGCAGCGCCCATCTTCCGGACCAGTTCAGGATCCGCCGCCAGAGTCTGCATGGCGCCTGCCAACGCGTCCACGTCGCGGAGCGGTACCACGAAACCGGTCTCACCGGCAACGTTCACATCGCGTACGCCACTCGGCAGGTCGGTCGTGATCACCGGCCGGCCCGCCGCCATGGCCTCGATTGCCACCAGGCCGAACATCTCGCTCGACGTCACGGACGGGAGCACCAAGAAGTCGGCCGCCACCATTCGGAACGGCAGATCCTCATCGGGAAACTCGCCAAAGAAACGCACCCGGTCGGTGATGGCCAGCGCCTTCGCCAGCGTCTTGAGGCGTGGCGACTCGGGACCGTCTCCCACGATATCGAGCTCGATATCTTCAGTCTGAGCCAGTGCCCTGAGCAAGAGGTCCACGCCTTTCCACCGGACCAAGCGGCCGATGAAGATGGCCCGCGCCGGTTTCCTCCCCGGCGGCGGCGGCACTTCCATCCATCGCCGCTCATCGATGCCGAACGGAATGACCTCGACCTTGGACTCGAGCCCGGCCAGCTCACGACACAGGGCCACGTGAGACGAACTCGGCACCACGATGGCCCCCGCACGCCGCAGAATCCAACGCGAGAGGTGCGGCGACACTGGACCGGGCCGGACGTCCTGATGCTGGGTCACCACCAACGGTGTCCGGCGTAACCGGAGCAGACTCACCAGGTCCGCAAGCGGATGGGGGTGATGGACGTGAATGACATCCGCCGACTTCCACGCGGCGGCGATATAGCCGGGCGCGAATTCCTGGGACCCCAGCGCTCCGAAGGAGAAGACCCGCCTCACTTTGTGGCGGTGACGTCCTCGCTTGGACCAGGTCCAGTGGGTCTCGACCGCAATGACCTCGGCCTCGTGCCCGAGTTGGGACGCACCCTCAGCCAAGTTCTGGACCACCCGTTCCCGACCACCGGAGCGAGGCCAGTAGTATTTCGCCAAGTGGAGAATCCGCACGGTTCCAAGCCCGGGTGAAAGTCCAGATGTGGCGGTCGGTCCCGCCGCAACAAACATACACAGACTTGGAAGAAAATCCCGGCCCCGGCATCTTTCCATCGAGGGGCACCAGCCCGCATCGTCTCCAGACCGGATTCTCAGACTTGAACATTCCTGGCTAACCCGTGCACGCGCTCGTCATCTCTCCCGGCGCTGCAGACCCGGCGTCTCGCGCCACCTTGAAGGCACTGGCCGGGCTCCATTGGCGTGTCACCGCAGCCGTTCCCCACCGCTGGCAGGCCCCGGGACAGCCCGAGCCGCTTGTCACCGCTGCCGGCGAAGACGGCGGAATCAGGATCGTGCCGGTGGCGGTCGCGTCCGCCCGACGGCCCGGGCAAGCCGCACGATGGGACGTTCGCGCCCTCCGCCGCTTGCTCACCGACGTGCGGCCCGACCTGGTGCACATCGACACCGAGCCGACAACCGACCTGGCCGCCTCGGTCACCGCCACGGGCAAGAGTCTCGGCATCCCGGTCATCCTCGCCACATGGGAAAGCCTGCCGCGAGCATACTCCTTCAGGCCGCGGCGAAACCGCGCCAAGTGCCTGTCGCGCCTCACCGGTATCATCGCGGGCACGTCCCTGGCCGCCGATCTGCTCCATGCCCAATACCCCGCCCTCCCGTGCGCCGTGATTCCCGAGGCCGCTTTCGCAATTCCGCCGCACGTGGCCCCACGATCGGTGGGACCGCCCGCAATAGCCTTTGCCGGACGCCTCGTTCCCGAACGGGGGCTGGATCTGCTCTTTCTCTCGTGCGTCAAGCTTCCCTACCAGTGGACCATTACCGTCATGGGGACTGGGCCGCGCCAAGAGCCGCTGGAGCGCCTCGCGGAACGCCTCGGCATCGCTTCCCGCGTCACCTGGTGCGGCGGGCTTCCCCGCTCCGCGCGACAGGATGTCTGGCCTCGGATCGATTGCGTCGTCGTCCCTTCGCGGCGCACCTCGGAGTGGGTGGAGACCAAGACTCCCATCCTGCTCGAGGCAATGAGTCACGGGGTCGCAGCAGTGGTTTCAGACACGGGTTCGTTGCCGGAGATCGTCGGAGACGCAGGCCTTGTGGTGCCCGAGGGAGACGTGAGTCTGCTCGCGGCTGCGCTCGAACATCTGGCGGCTCGCGATGTTTGCGCCGCGTTGGGCGCGGCCGCGCGTCAACGGGTCATCCACAACTTCGCGCCGACAGCCATCGCCAAGCGACTGGCCGACCAATGGACCCAGTTCATCGACGGCGGTCGCTAACTCGCGTCCCGCATTACGGTCGGATGGCGCAACCCCTTGACGGAATGCTACTTACGGGCGATCTTCGCTCCTCATGACACTCCCTATGCCACGTAAGTGGCTCGGTGCCAAGCAACACGGACTCACGCTCGTGCTCCTGGCGCTCGCCAGCATGCCCGGGCCGGTCGTCGCCCAACAGCCCACGCCCGCGCAAGCCGAGCAACTGCTCCAGCAGCGGCCGGAGCTGGTGCTGGAACTGCGGCGGCGCATGGCCGCGTCCGGTCTCACCCCGGCACAGATCCGTTCACGGTTGGAAGCGGAAGGGTACCCACCGACGCTCCTGGATGCCTACATGGTCGGGGCCGATACCGTCGGTGTCCCCGCGCCGTCCAACACCATTCTCGACGTCGTTGGTCTCCTCGGCATTGCCGAGCCAGCGGACATCGACTCACTCCGGGTCTTGACCGACTCGGCCCAATTGGTCGCCGATTCCCTGCGAGCCGATTCCCTGGCCCATGCGCCGGAAGAACTTCAGATCTTCGGGTTGGACGTGTTCCGGCGGAGCGGTACCGAGTTCGATCCCATCCTGGCAGGGCCGGTCGACGAGAACTACCGTTTGGGTGCGGGCGACGTGCTGGTGTTGATCCTCACCGGCGATGTGGAGCTGGCCCATAGCCTCGAAGTGACCCGCGAGGGTTTCGTCGTCATCCCGCAGGTCGGGCAGGTCTACGTGGCCAACCTGACCATGGGTGAGCTCGAGGATCAGCTCTACGCGCGGTTGGGCCGAGTCTATTCCGGGGTCCGACGTGGTCGAGGCGCCACAACACAGTTCCAGGTAACGGTCGCCAAGATACGAACCATCCAGGTCTTTGTGGTTGGAGAGGTCGCCCGCCCCGGGTCCTACCAGATGGCAGGCACGGGCACGGTTCTCACGGCGCTGTACGCGGCCGGCGGGCCGACCGAGAACGGGTCGTTCCGCAACATCGAAGTGCGGCGCGGCGGAAACCTCGCCAGCACCCTCGACGGGTACGCGTATTTGCTCAGGGGCATCACGACTCACGACATACGGCTGGAGAGCGGGGACGTCGTGTTCGTCCCGCCGCGCGCCATGCCGGTCACAGTAACGGGAAAGGTCGTCCGCCCGGCCATCTATGAGTTTCGGCAGGGGGAGACGCTCCGTGATGCGATCGCCGCGGCGGGAGGCTTCACCTTCGATGCCTCGGTGCGCAGTGTGCAAATCCACCGCACTCTCCCGCCCGCGGCACGGGGGCCGGCCGGCGCGGAGCGCACGGTCATCGACGTCCCGTCTGATCAAGTCGCTCGGGACACCAGCCAGTCGTTCGCGCTGGCACCTGGGGATTCGGTAGTCGTCTTTTCGGTCCCGGACCGGCGGCGCGGCTATGTCACCGTCACCGGAGGGGTGTGGACCGAGGGCCCTGTCGGCTTCACGGCCGGCATGCGGCTGAGCGATGCCATCCGGCTGGCCGGTGGCCCCAAACCCGACGTCTACCTTGGCCAAATCCTGGTCACTCGGCTCACGAGCGACTCATCCCGCGTGCAACTGCGCTCGGCGTTTCGCGACTCGACCGGAGCCGTGATCGACGACCTCGTGCTCCAGGACGAGGATGAGATCACCGTGTTCGGCCGCACGGCGTTTCGGCCGGAGCGTTTCGTGACGATAGGCGGCGCGGTACGCGAACCCGGCGAGGTGCCCTATCGGGATGGAATGACGCTGCGCGACGCCGTGTTGTTGGCGCAAGGCCTGACCGAAGATGCGTACTTGGGCGAGGCCGAGATCGGCCACATTCCGACTGACCGCTCCGGTGGGGCGCTCGCGACCACGGTGCGCGTGCCGCTCGACTCCACCTATCTGGTCGAGCGCGGGCCAGACGGCGCCTATCTCGGCCCTCCGGGCATTCCGGCTCCCGCGGGCGGTGCGCCGGAAGTGGTGCTCAGGCCGTATGACAACATCTCGATCCTGCACCAACCGGAGTGGGACCTCCCGCGAACGGTCGCGATCTATGGCCAGGTGCGGTTTCCAGGGCGCTACGCGTTGCGGAATCGGGAGGAGCGACTCGTCGACCTGATCGAGCGAGCGGGTGGTTTGACCGGCGGAGCCTATCCGGCTGGCGTGGCGTTCCACCGTTCGCTCAATAAGCAGGGCCGGATCGGCATCGATCTGCCCAAGGCGCTGCGTAACCGGAAATTCCGCGACAACTTGATTCTGGCAACGGGCGACTCGGTGTTCATCCCCGAGTACAGTCCCGTAATTGAAGTCGCCGGGGCGGTCAACGCGCCGGTGGCGGTTGCCTACAATCCGGGCAAGAACACCGACTACTACGTCAGCGCGGCCGGTGGATTCCGCCGGGACGCGGACAAGAACCGCACCTACGTGGTGCAACCGAGCGGCCAGCACGAGAGCGTCAAGGGCCGGTTCTTCTTTGCCGACGACAAACCGAAGCCGCTGGCGGGCGCGCGCGTGGTGGTCCCCGCCAAAGACCCGAACGCCACGGGAACCGACCTCGGGCGGGTCTTCACTCCTATCGCCCAGGTCCTGGCAAGCCTGGTGACGCTGGTGGTGCTGGTGACCCGCTAGGTCGCCGCGTCAGGGATGGGCGCTCACTCTGCTGCTAGAGCCCTCGCATCAACTTCCGATTGAGTCGGCCGGCCAGGAGTTCCACCAAGGCAGTCGAGCCCGGCCCCAGCTCATACCGCCACTTGGTATCCTCTCGGATCTCTGAGGATCCGTCCTCGCGAAACGTCCAGTTGCCCGCGAAGGTATGCCGCGGTATCTGCTTCCAGTCCGGCATCAGGGCGCTCTCCGGAACGCCGAGAAACCTTTGGATTCCACGGAGCACCCCATCCGGGTCGGCCGTGAATCGTTCGTACGTCACATGGAGTCGCGCGGCGGGATCCAAACGACGATACATCCGCAACACCAGACGGTTCCGGGCCCACCAGCCGGCGGCGGCACGCCACACCGGCAGATACCACTCCGTTGGCAGGCCGCGGTGGAATCCTCGGTTCGATGCCGAATTGACGACACCCCGCGCGTCTCGCGTCAGGTAGATCACTTTCACCTCGTACTCCTCGCGCACCTGGCTTTCGAGGAGACGCGTGAGTGGGCGAATCCAGTTGGTCGAGTCCACGATCACCCGGGCCTCCGGCTTGAAGGCCCGAAGCCGTGGCAGCAGGAACTCATACCACCCATCCGGTGTGATGGAGCTGAGGTTCAGTTGGCGCGCATCGTTGAGAATCGGTCCCCATAGGGGACATGCGTCGAACGATGCCTCACAGGCACAGCGGTCGGGCATGCTGAACTTGGCCTCATCGAGCAGTGAATCCGGTAGCCGACCGATCTCGCCGACGCTCAGAATGTTCGGGTGTGATCCCAATGCCGCGTCGAGCAGCGTGGAGCCGCTCCGCCCGGATCCGGCGATGTAGGCGTATGTGGGTTTCGAGGCATTCATCCGGATTCGCAGTTCCTGGCTCGGGCAGTGTCTATCCCGCGAGCGAAATGCCGATCAGTATACGTCGGCCCGTGGGGGAGGACAATCTTCCTCCTCCTGCAGCAGGACGATCGTCACGATCCGCCAGCATTGTGGAGCGAGGTGGAGGCACATTAGTCTTGTAGTCGCTTTCGGACCGGCTTGTGCGTGCCGGCCACCACGGAGTCACTGAACTCAACACTCGAGGCTTGGGTCGTGGCTGGAGATCTCATCGTCGTAGCAGGAGCCGGCGGGTTCATCGGAGGCCATCTCGTGGCGGATCTGAGGGCCCAGGGCCGGCAGGTCCGAGCTGTCGACATCAAGCCGACCAGCGCCTGGTATCAGCGCTTCGAGGATGTCGACAACGTCGTGCTCGATCTTCAGATCCGGGAGAATTGCGCCCAGGCCTGCACCGGGGCCCACACGGTGTACCAGCTCGCGGCCGACATGGGCGGCATGGGATTCATCGAGAACAACAAGGCCCTGTGCATGCTCTCGGTGCTGATCAACACGCACATGCTCATGGCGGCGCGAGAGGCCGGAGTCGAGCGCTTCTTCTTTTCTTCGTCGGCCTGCGTGTACAATGCGGAAAAGCAAGACGACCCTAATGTGACACCTCTGCGTGAACGCGACGCTTACCCCGCCATGCCCGAGGACGGCTATGGCTGGGAGAAGCTCTTTTCCGAACGCATGTGTCGCCATTTTCGGGAAGATTTCGGCCTCGCGACGCGGGTAGCGCGCTATCACAACGTGTACGGCCCGCACGGTACCTGGGAAGGCGGCCGAGAGAAGGCGCCGGCCGCCATTTGCCGGAAGGTGATTCACGCCAAGGCCACAGGCGACCACGCCATCGAGATCTGGGGCACCGGAGAACAAACCCGGTCGTTTATGTACATCGATGATTGCTTGCGCGGCACGCAGG
>DATHRW010000134.1:0-8283 GCA_035464955.1 Gemmatimonadales bacterium | reverse complement strand
CGCCGATGCACTGGTAGCTCTTGAGCTTGGTCGTGTCGCCTCGGGCCGCCGGGCCCATGATATGGATTTCAAACTCGGGCTTCCCCTTCAACCAACCCTCAAAATCCTTATTGAATTGGGCATACGTGAGGGTCAGGTCGCGGATGAGCAGACTGCCGCTACCCCCTCCGCCCCCGCCGGGAGGTGGGGGATCGCAGTCCAGGCACTGGGCCCCGGCGGCGCGGGTGAAGGAGGTCTCCACCGGCACCAGCGCCACGACCGGCGTCGTAGGAGGCCGGTCCGGATCCAGCACGGTGCGCTTGCCCCGAGTGTCGAAGGCAACGGGTGCGTCTCCATCGTCGAGCGCTGTTGCCACCAGGATGTTCGCATCCCCTGTCCACCGGGCGCGGTGCTCGGCCACCGGCAGATAGATCTCGACGGGCACGGCCGCGTCCACGTCGGTTTGGAGCTGCACCTCGTTCATGCGGTTGGCGGCCGCGACCCGGCGTAGCGCGGCCCGACCGCGTCCCTGAAGAAAGGTGCGGAAATGGAGCTTGTGCTCGACGATGGGCGAGGCATCGAGCTCGGCCTTGAGGTCCAGCCGAAAGGCGTCGTCCGCGAGCGCGACGGCGAAGCGCCGCGCCAGGATTTCGAGCTTGGCCTGGTCGGGCCCCTTGGCGAGCGCCGCCGTCGGTTCGTCGGCCGGCATGGTGGGCCCTGGGGCCTGGTTGTCGGAGCAGGCGATTGCGGCCAACAGCACCAACCCCGCTGCCGGCCAAAGCCTCCGTGACATGGTTCCTCCTTGGATTTCGAGAAGCCCGTCACGCGCGTGGTGCGATGACGGGCGCCCAAGGTAGGGGTTGGAGCGCGAAGCGTTGGTACCGGAAGGTTGCGGGGGGAGGCGTGAAAGCGGGGGCAAGCAACAGGGAGGAGGGAGTAGGGAGCGGGAAACGAGGAAGATCACCTACTCCCAACTCCCTACTCCCTACTCCCCTCTAGAACTCCATTTCACTCATTCGCTTGAGCCCGATTCTGAGCGGCACGAGGGTCGCGATGGCGCACACCGCCACTACCACGACCATCGTGAGCACGAGCTCCGGCGTCAGGCCGGGGGCCATGCCGGCTTGGCGGGCCCGGAGGTAGCCGGTGACCGGGATGGCCTCGACCACGATGACGAGCCCGAGGAGCGAGATGGTGGTCATCATGAACACCAACCCGCCGAAGCTGGTCGGGATCTGCGCCGCGTTCTCGGTCTCGAATTGGGGATAGAGGGCACCGAACCCCAGCGCGAGCGCGCTCACGGCCAGGGTGAACAGGATGATGGTGCCGATGCTCATGAACATCATGAACCCCGAGGCCTGAAGCAGTGCGTTGGTCGTGATCGTCAGGATCAAGGCCAATACCAGGAGCGGGATGGTGCCGATCCAATACTTGCTCCACATGAGGGCGCGGAGATCGAGCGGGCTCGACCGCAGCAGCCACATCTGACGGCCTTCGAGCGAGATCGACGGAAAGATGAAGCGCGCGGCGATGGCCGCAAGCACGAAGCCCGCCAATCCCTGATTCAAGAACACGACCAGAGTCACCAGGAAAAACGGGACCTTCTCCCCGGAAAAGAGTTGGAGCGCCTGGATATTGAAGAGGTACACCACCAGCAGCACGGCGAGCAGGATGAGCTGACTCCACTGCGTCGAGTCGCGGAAGAAGAGCCGCAGGTCCTTGAGGATGAACTCGCGCTTCGATGTCGGCAGCGCGCCGAGGATGCGGTCAGCCAGGCCTTGCCAGGCACGGCCCCGGACGAACCGGTCGGCGCCCTCCTGCGCTTTCGAGAACCCGGGCAGGTAGTACTCCTGGTGTATCAGCGCGCCGAAGACCACGGCCGCGCCCGCCGTGGTCCAGAGTAAGAGGATCGGCAGCGGGTCAGCCAGCCGGAGCAGCCAGTTCATCACCATCTGGGCTGCCCACTCGCTGGGGAAGAAGGGGTTGGTCGGGGCACGAAGCAGGGTGATGAAGTCGAGCAGGTTTCGGAACCCTTCCGGCCGGGCGATCTGCTCGGGCCGGATGACCCGGAGCAGGAGGACCACGCCGCCGGCCGCCCCGATCGCAATGAGACTCAACAGGTCACGAGTGCGGCGAGCGGGGAAGATGTTGACCAGGAACAGCGTCAGCGCCGACCCCAAGACCGCGGGGACCACGAGGAAGGGCACGACGGCCGCCAAAGCCACGAACGGAAACAAGAGGCCGCCGTCGAACACGAAGCCGTAGGCCGTGAAGATGGGAATCGCGATCAGGAGTACCATCCACGACGAATGCACCAGCGTTTCGCTCAGCTTGCTCAAGTAGAACCGGCACCCTTCCACCGGCGCGCCGACCATGAGATCGAGGTCTTTGGCCAGGAAGAACGTCGAGAGCGCCGTAATCAGGTTCGAGAGCAGGAGAATGGCCAGGAATGCGAGCAGGATGATGCCCAGGATCTTCGCGGCGACCAGATTGCCGATATCGGCGACGCCGCGAAAGTAGCGCAGCACCCGGAATGCAATGCCGAAGATGGCGGACCAGAAGCCGAGCCCCACCAGTGCCAGGAGGAGGATCCTGGTGCTGGTGCCCGAGTCCCGCCGACGGATGCGCGCGAGCACGCTCCGCCACTTGGGGGTCAGGATGGTCGCGAGGCTCGGTTGCCGGGGCTGCGCGTGTGTCGCCGCGATGATGGCGCCCACACTAATCTCCGAGGATCATGTCGAGTTCCCGCGCTGCCGCCCCGCCCGTCAGCCGGAGGAACAGGTCCTCGAGGCTGAGGTTACCCGAGGCGGTCTGAGTCCGCAGCTCGTCCATGGTGCCGGAGGCGATGATGCGTCCGGTCTGGATGATGGCGATCCGGTCGCAGACGGCCTCGGCGACCTCGAGTGTGTGAGTGCTGACCAGTACTGTTCCGCCGCGGTTCACGAACTGACGGAACAGGTCTTTGAGCAGCCGTGCGCTGCGAGGGTCGAGTCCCACCATCGGCTCGTCCACCACGATGACCTCCGGGCGGTGAACCAAGGCGCTCGAGATGATCAGCTTCTGGCGCATGCCGTGGCTGTACGACTCGGTCAGCTCATCCTTCCACGGAGCCAGCTCGAACAGGTCGAGCAACTCGTCGATGCGGCGTTCGACCGCGTCCCCGTCTTGGCCGTAGAGTGCCGCGACAAACCGCAAGAACTCGCCGCCCGTCAGCTTGTCGTAGACGAACGGACGGTCCGGGATGAACCCCAGCTTGGCCTTGGCCACCAGCGGCTCTTGGTGAATGTCGTGGCCCCCGATCGCGACCGTGCCGTTGGTCGGCCGGAGGATGCCCGCGATCATCCGCAGCGTGGTCGTCTTGCCGGCGCCGTTCGGACCCACGAATCCGAAGAGGCTCCCGGCCGGCACGTGCAGGTCGATGTGATCGACCGCGGTGAAGTCGCCATACCGCTTGGTCAGGTCGTGCAGCTCAATCATGAATCATCGCCCCCGGTCGCCGGTTGAGGCCGTATGCGGGCCACGAGAGGGACGAGTTCGAGCGGCCGACTCAAACCGTCCACCACGATACGCACGTGACGCCCATCCACGGGAACCTGCCCGTAGACCGGATCGACCGGTAGCCAGCGGTCGAGATAGACTTCGGCCCATGCATGATAATGGAAGCTCTGCCCCGCCTGGAGAAATCCCGCCACGGGACGTGCGGAAAGACCCGACGCACGCGCCAGCGCCACAAACGCGAGGACGATGTCACTCGTGCTGCCACGACGTCGATCCAGTGTCCGCCCCGCGCTCTGAGGAGCTCCGTCCGGTGCCACGCGCAGATTTCCGGATACCCATGAGACCAGCTCCTCCACGATCGCGCGGGGCTGCCTGGTGCGGCGGACGATTTGGCGCGCCCGGGCTTCGACCCGCTGATCGGCGAGCGCGAGCATAGGCGCGGCCAGCCCCATCCACTGGGTCTCGTCGGCCGAGACCTCCGGCACGGTGACGTCCACCGGATGCAGCAGAATGGTGTCGCCGCGGCGGGTCTGCGCCGCGCCATCGAGACCCAGGCGCTTCCAGTCCGGCCCCGCCGTGTCGGCGCCGGCTAGACGCACGGCACGATGGGTCGACGGGCTCGAGTCCAGTGCGCGTTGGGGCAGTGGCGTACCGCGCGGAGCCATCGCGTCGGTCGCGATGGCCGCTCGCCCGCGGCCGCGGTAGTTGCCCCGCACGATTTCGAACGCCGACCGTTCGACACGCACGCCCAACGGACTCCGGGATGCGATGACGTATCCACGCTGGTCCACCCAGACGTGCACCGGAATGCCTCGGTCCCACGTGTCCAAGCGCCAGGCGTTGAGGGTGTCCAAGTGAGCCGGCACCCATAAGCCGCTGACCGGGTCGATTTCGGCGCTATCCGGCACGACCAGGATCGACTCGGCCGCGACGGTCAGGTGCTGGCGGTAGAGCGTCAAACGCACGGGATCGAACACTGCCACGTCCGCCTCGCGGCCCGCCTCGAGCCGTCCTTGGCGCGCGATGGAGAGCGAGACGGCCTCGGGTAGGAGGATGGGACCGGGCAGGTTCAGTTGATGCCGCTCGGGTTCCGAATCCGCAGAGCTCGTGAACGAGAGGAGCAGTAGGGAATCACCCTCCACCGTGCCCTCGAGGAGGTACCCGCCCGCCTCGCCTGACAGCCGGCTCGAGAATGACTGGAGGCGGAGATCCTCGGAGTAGTGGCCATTGCTCGAAAAGATGGCTCGGCGAGGTCCCTCGCCGAGCGGGAGATCGAGATCTTGGCGAGCGACGATCCGGATTCCGTCCTCCACCGTGTCGGCCGTTACCGAGGCGATGCCGATCTGCCGGTCGCGGCTCCACATGGCGTAGAAAGTGGCGCCGGGTGGTAGGGTCGCGGCAAAGGTCTGCGTGGCTGTCCCGGTGTTGGGGAAATACTCCCGCTGGACGAGCCAGCCGAGGGCCCCCAGCCAGGCGAGGACGATGGCGGCGGCGACAATGCGGCGCTTCAGGGGACGGTCCTCAGTCCTGCTTCGATGCGGGCGCGCTCCGCTTCATCCTCGACGACGATGGTGAGCGTGGGTGGATCGGACAGGGCCGTGGTCCGTGCGGTGAACGATTCAATCAGGAGCGTGCTCGCATCCGCGGGGTCGAGCCCCGCCCCGACGCCCGGTGGAGCGGCGGCAAGGGTGCAGAGCCCCCAGTCGGTGGCCCGCTGCCAGGCCGACACCAACGCGCGTTCGATCGTGGCTCGGCTCGTAGGATGGAGGTCGGTATGGACCACCGCATGGATGACGAACTGCGCTGCGAGATCTCCGGCCCCCGTTACAATCGCCGCTCCGATGTCGAGTGGCTCCCGCGTGGTTCGATGTTTGGCAAAGTCTGGCCCGGCGGCCGCATCGAGACGGTTGGTCACCGGACCCACGGGCGCGAGTCCATCGGTGGAGAGTCTGAGTACGGCATCGACTCGGATTTGCGCGAGATCGCCCACCACGACCTCGATCATTGTGACGGAGGCTCCAGCGAGCGCTGATAATACGCGGACGCTTCCTCCGAGTGCCCGAACCGGTCCGCCAATCCTCCCAACAGTCGGTACGTCTCGCTGCAGGCTGGATCCATTTCCGCCGACCGCTCCAGGGCTGATTGGGCGCCGCCCAAATCGCCGGCCTGGATCAATGACTTGCCGAGGAACAGATACCCGCGCCCCGTCGGACGGGCAGCCGTGAGTCGCCGGAAGCAGTCGGCGGCTTCGGCCGGCCGGCCCCGCCGCCAATAGAGCAGGCCCAACTCGTCCCAAGCGTTCCAGGCATCGGGCGCGAGCCGGACGGCCCGTCGGAGGTCGGCGAGGGCCGGCTCCCATTCCTGGCGGCTCGCGAAGAGCGCGCCGCGGGCCACCAGCAACCCCACATCGTCGGGCCGCTCGTCCAGCGCTCGGGCCAGCTCGGCGAGGGCCGGCGATTGCTCGACCACCCGATCGTCTGCCGACAAAAACTCCTGTGGGGCCGGGTCCTCATAAATGGCCGCCTCGGCCAGACCGTCAGGAGCGGGGGCCCCAGGCGCGCCTTGGCTGGGTGGAATCTCGCTGCCGTCGTCGGGCGGGCCGTCACGGGATTCAGGCGGTCCGGACCAACGCTGGCCAGTTGAATCGTACATGAGCTTGGCGTGTCGAGCGCGTCTGGCGCGACGGGATCGTCGCATTTTGCCTCCCCCACCTGCAAGCCGGTAGACCGGGATCCGTCCCGCCGGCTGGGTGCCGCGAAAAAGACCCTGATCTTCTGTTCCCCCAACGGGATAGCCTTCGTTGCCAACCCCCGGCGTGCAAATTCCCAGCCAGAGTTGTTTCCGGGTCTGACCCCTCCTACGTTACCAGGTTATGCTCCAAGAATATCTCCGGGTTCGCGGCGCGCGCGAACACAATCTCAAGAATATCTCCGTAGCCATTCCCCGGAACAGCTTGACGGTCATCACGGGCCTTTCTGGGTCGGGAAAGTCGTCCCTCGCCTTCGATACTATCTATGCCGAGGGTCAACGCCGGTATGTGGAATCGCTGTCAGCCTATGCCCGGCAGTTTCTCGGCCTCATGGAAAAGCCAGATGTGGATGCCATCGAAGGACTCTCGCCGGCCATCTCCATCGAGCAGAAGACGACCGGGCACAACCCGCGCTCTACTGTCGGCACTGTTACCGAGCTCTACGACTATTTGCGCCTCCTGTGGGCGCGCGTCGGCATTCCGCACTGTCCCAATGACGGGAGCCCGGTCGAGCGGCAGAATGCCGCTCAGATTACGGAGACGGTCCTCCGTTGGCCCGAGGGGACCCGGCTCGAGGTTCTGGCGCCACTGGTGCGGGGCCGCAAGGGTGAGTTCCGCGAACTGTTCGATGATGTCAGAAAGCGTGGCTTCGTGCGCGTCCAGATCGATGGGGCGACGCATGACCTCGATGCGATTCCTAAACTCAATCGTCGGCGGAACCACACCATTTCCGTTGTGGTCGACCGGGTCGTGGCCCGACCCCAGGACCGCTCGCGGATTCATGATTCGATCGAGACCGCGCTGAGCGTGGCCGGAGGGATCGTCGAGATCGTGCGGACCGGCCTGAGCGGCGGGTCAGGCAAAGCAGACGCGGAATCCATGCTGTTCTCCGAACAGTTTGCGTGTCCCGTGTGTGGCCATTCCTTGGCTGAGCTCGAGCCGCGGCTGTTTTCCTTCAATTCGCCCTACGGGGTGTGTCCGTCCTGTCACGGCCTGGGCACTCGCAAGACGGTGGCGGCCGGTCTGGTGCTCGGCGATAGCAGCCTTTCCATTCTCGAGGGCGTGATTCTGCCGTGGGGGGAGCCCAGCGGCTATCTCCACAAGGTGGTGTTGCCCACCCTGGCCCGCGCGTTTCGGTTCGATCTGGCCGCCCCATGGGCCGAGCATTCGGAAGCCGCCGCCGAGGCCATCCTCCATGGCGTGCCCGGACGCAAGCTCAAGTTTGCAGTCGCGAAGGGCAAGGCACGCGAGAACTACGAAAGCGAGTGGGAGGGCGTGCTCAGCAACATCGAGCGACGGTACCGGGAGACGACCAGCGATTCGATTCGCGCCTCGCTCGAGGAGTACATGGTCGAGCAACCGTGTGCCGAGTGCGCCGGCAAGCGTCTCAAGCCCGAGAGCCTCGCTGTGTTGGTGCATGGGGTGAGCATCGGGGATGTCGTCGATCTGTCGATCGACCGGGCGTTGGCGTTCTTCCAATCCATTCCGTTGCGGGAGAACGGACGCCCCGGGCTCGACCCTGATGTGGCCGGCCCGATCCTCAAGGAAGTGCGCGATCGGCTGCGATTTCTCCGGAATGTGGGGCTCGATTACCTGACCCTCGGGCGGTCTGCCAGCTCCCTGTCCGGCGGTGAGGCGCAGCGCATCCGGTTGGCGACCCAGATCGGATCCCGGCTCGTGGGCGTGCTCTACATCCTGGATGAGCCAAGCATCGGACTGCACCACCGCGACAACGCCCGGTTGCTCGAGACGCTGCGCGAGCTCCGCGACTTAGGGAACACCGTGCTCGTGGTGGAACACGATGCAGAGACGATTCAAGCCGCGGACCATCTCATCGATTTGGGCCCGCGCGCCGGTCGTCACGGGGGTGAAGTGATTGCGGAGGGTGATGTCGGCCAGGTGCTGTCGCATCCTTCGTCCCTGACGGCCCGGTATCTCCGCGACGAGCTCCGGATTCCGGTGCCCCTCGAGCGGCGCCGACCCTCGCCGAGTCGGCTCCTGCGTGTGATGGGGGCGAAAGAGAACAACCTCGCCAACCTCACGGTCGAGTTTCCATT
>DATHRW010000133.1:0-5327 GCA_035464955.1 Gemmatimonadales bacterium | reverse complement strand
GGTTCGAGCAACTCGGTTCCACCTCAGCGAGGAGGGACTCATGGTGGCGAAATCGGCGTCCAGGACCAAGCGGAGCCATCTCACGAAGTCGGCCGAGGTTGCGGGAGCCAGCCACGAGGAGTTGGTGCAGGCGCTGGTCGCATCGCTCGAGAACAGCTTCTCTCCCGCAAAGCACGATCCCGCGCTGGAGTGGGCCATGCGCCTCTTTCGGGACTTGGATGAACCCACCCTCCGTGGGCTCGTTTACCGCTACGGCCTATTTGAAGAGCCCATGAAGGTGGAGGACGAACGACCGGCTGCGCGGGATGCGGACGAGGAGTGACGTCAGACCGAACCTGAGTGCGCGGACGCAGGCTCACTAGAGCATCCAGATGGCGCGTCTCGCACCCGGCGGTAATGCTCGAGACAATCCGCTTCGCGCCCACGCACCGTGCGGCGCCCCTTGAGTTCTCCGCGATACTCGGTCACCACGGTGCATTGCCGTTCGCCGTGGTCGCCGTCGTAGTAGAGCACGACCCAGTCATGGGTTCGCCGGAGGCGATGGGCCCGGGGTGTGTTGGAGAAGAGTGCCGTGTAATGGCGTTCTCCGCGGTGGGTATGAAGCACGGGTAGCCAGGCCTCACCCGCCGGGTTCAACCGGCGCGGCGCTATCCGGCGTAGCGTTCCCTGCGCCGCCTTGCTGCGGTATTCGTGATCCACATCGAGAATTTCAGCCACCGGCGGATCGGTCTCCACCGGTAGTGCACGGGCTCGAATTCGGCCCAGGCGTCCGGCTAAGTACTCCACAATTCCCGAAAGCCGCTTCGGACCGAAACCCGCAATGTGCTCGAGACGCCCGTTGTGAGCCGCGACCTCGAGTTCCTCGAGCGTGCCGATGCCAAGATCGTGATGCAGCCGCTCGGCGAGCACTTCCCCAATGCCGGGCACCGAGGCCAACAGCGACATCGGGTCGCTCTGGCCGCGCAGCCGCTCGAGCATCGGCAACCGGCCCGTCGTGATGATGTCCCGAATTGCCCGGGCAATGCTCGAGCCGATATTGGGAAGGCGAATCAGCCCGTCAACGCCCTCGTTACGCAACAACTCGTCAGCCGGCTCCGCCATGTGCCGGAGGGTCGCGGCCGCCGCGTGGTACGCGCGGATACGATGCGGATTGGCACCCTGCTCGGCCAGAAGGTGTCCTACTTCATCAAGCCGCCGCGCCAGGTCGGTGTTGGAAACCCGTGAAACAGTATGATTGCGATCGAGAATCACTGAACCCGGATCTCCTTACTCGTAGCCGGCGGCGTTCTCCCGGCCTGCCGGCACCCGGACCAACGTTACGGTGCTGGCCTGGGGTCCTTCATCGCCTTCCTCTTCAACGAAACGCACCTCCGCGCCCTCGGCGAGCTTCTCGAAGTTTCCGTTGAGCACGCTGTTGCGGTGGAAGTAGATCTCACGTCCCAAAGCATCCTGGAGGAATCCGTAACCTTCATAGGGGAGTAGCGTCAGGACCCGCGCCCGGTTGGGTGGGGGATGGGCCTTCACCAAGCCCCGACGGCGCCGTGTGTAGTCCTGCACCTGCCGCTTGGCCACATCGAACGCGTCCTGGAGGGCAGTTCTGAGGTCGGCCTGCGGCTGTCGCTTCACCACCAGCTCGCGTCCCGGCAAGGTCAGGTCGATACGTACGAGATATTGGATGCCCTCATTGCCGCGCCGGTGCGGTGTCTCAACCATGACACGACAACTCATGATCCGATCCGCCATGCTGTCGAGCTTCATTGCTTCGCTTCGGATTGCCTCTTCTTCGGAACTGGAGAGGCTGATGTTGCGAGTCGCGACTTGCAGTGGAAGCTCCATCTGTCACTCCTTCGCCCGAGGTCGTCAGAAAGGTTCGTTACAGCCCGTCTCACCCCTTGATCACGCCCAGTGGTGTTAGCCTAGCCACCTTCCGAGCCAGGCCAGCCCGGTGGACCACATCGACCACCCGATCCACATCCTTGTATGCCAGCGGCGCCTCCTCGGCGAGCCCGCTCTTTGAGGCACAACGGACGACGATGCCGCGGGATTCAAGCTCACGACGGACTTGGGCCCCTGTAACCCTGCGCTTGGCCGCCCCCCTGCTCATCGCACGGCCGGCGCCGTGGCAGCAGCTGCCGAAACTGCGTTTGCCGGAGGTATCGGCACCGGCAAGGACGTAGGAGGCCGTTCCCATGCTGCCTGGAATAAAGACCGGCTGCCCGTGGGCGCGATACCGGTCGGGTGTCTCGGGGGAGGCCGGCCCGAACGCGCGCGTCGCTCCCTTCCGGTGCACACACAGCTCCTCGCCGTCGTAGACCTCGAGCTTGGCGATATTGTGGGCCACATCGTAGACGAGGCGGGGGCGGTGCGCCTCGCCAAACACCTGGGCAAAGACCTCGCGGACATAGTGGGTAATCACTTGCCGGTTGGCCCAGGCAAAGTTGGCGGCAGCGCACATCGCCCCGAAATAGCGCGCGCCCTCCGGCGAGTCGAGCGGGGCTGAGGCCAGCTGGCGGTCGGGAAGGTGGATGCCGTACCGCTCCATCACCTGGTCCATTAACCGGACATGGTCCGTGCAGACCTGGTGGCCCAACCCTCGCGAGCCGGTATGAATCAGTACGGTGAGCCGTCCATCAGTCAGGCCGTATGCCTCGGCGGCCGCGTCGTCGAATACCTGGTCCACCTGCTGCACTTCCACGAAGTGGTTGCCCGACCCGATCGTCCCGAGTTGATCGTGCCCTCGCGTCTTCGCCTTGGCGGAGACCGCGTCCGAATCAGCGGCCGCGAGGCAGCCTGTGGCTTCGGTGACGGCCAGGTCGTCTGGCGTGGCCAGCTCTCGCTCGACCAGATAGCGGCAGCCCTCCGTCAGCACCCGGTCCAGCTCAGCCGGGTCAAGTGAGAAGCGGGGATTTCGGCCCGGACCCGACGGGATGCTCCGGCTCAGTTGGTGAACGGCGGTCTCCAAGCGCCCGCCGGCATCCTCGACGGTGAGTTCCGTGGCGAGGAGCCGGACGCCGCAATTGATGTCATAGCCCACCCCGCCGGGAGAGATGACGCCATCGCGGACTCGGGTGGCCGCGACCCCACCGACGGGGAAACCATAGCCCTGGTGGACATCCGGCATGGCGTACACATAGCCCGTGACGCCCGGCAACGTGGCGACGTTCACCAACTGCTCGATCGATTGGTCCTGGGAGATCTGATCCCACAGCGCGGAGTCGGCGTAAATCCGGGCTGGGACCCGCATGTCCGCTCGAGCTGTCCGCGGGATTTCGAACATCCATCCGCTTTGTCGTACTGCCTGGTAGTCAGGCATAGCGAATCATTTCACACGTCCAGGACAAGATGGGCCTCGAGCGTGCCGTCCATCTCCTCGAGCCTTGCTTCGTGATGCGTGGCTGCTTTCACTAGGCTCGGTGAAGTGCCGAGTGCCCTACCCCGCAAGCGAGCAAGGAGATAGGTGTGGGTGGCTTCGATCACATCGAACTCGAGCGGCATCCACTGCTCAGATTCGGCCAGGTAGATCAACTCATTGAGCCAGTCGACCAGGAGGGCCACGGCATCCGGCGAGCATACTTCGATCTCGCGCCAGGGCCCAGTCGCTTCCGGAAGCGGCTCACCCAGGGTGAGGCTGGCCAGCGCGCGCCCTGCTTCTCCGGCCACGTCGGCCAAGGAACCACCGCAGACCATCAGGTGGGCTTCGGAAGGGTGATCGACGAATCGGTGCCCTGGCGCGGCACGCTGTGGAGCGGGGACGGGTTCTGGTGACGCTTCTGACATGACCTCGTCGTCGAGCGGGACCACGGGTGGTGCAGGGACCCACGCACCTCCACCTCAAGATACACCGGTCCAATCACGGCAATGAGCTGCAGACACTCCGGCCGTGTCTGCAAGATGGGGATCGGCGATGGAAGCAGGCTTGATCCAACAATGAAAATTGCTTCAAAGTGGGCGGCAAGGGTCGCCCAGACCTCATGGGTTCTAGAGCGGCCAGCCGGCCGGCCGGGTCGCGGTCAAGAGTAGCAACGGCTCCGTAAGCGTGACGGGCGTCATTGTCCCCTGAGAAGGACAGAGCGCCGAGGCATCCGGGCTGCCGCCTTCCGGGGTGAGCAGCGTGACCATCAGCGTTCGCGCCATCGCGTCGGCCGGTCGTCCTTCATCATCCACGTGCATGGCATGACGGTCACGATCGGCCGTCTCGATGCCGGCCGGCACCTCACCGTAGACCCAGCACACCACGCCCTGCAGGGCGTTCAGCATCCGATGGGTGAGCGGCATGCTCTCTCCACCCAGCGTGATGAGCCCGAACTGGAGTTGCCCGAAGTCCTCCCGCCGATGGAGCAGGAACCCGTACTTGTACGTCTCCCCCTCGCTCGCGGCGCCGGCGATCACCTGCCTGAGCTTTTCCTGGACCGTTTCGACGATGTTGCGTGCGTCCATGAGTCACTCCTGGAGTGCATCCGGACATCGGTGTGCTTGCTCCCATCGTCTCTCTTGCATAAGCCGGGCCACCCGTGCCCTGGGTTGGTCAGTGCCTGAGATAAGCTGTGTAAGTCGTTCAAAGGCAACTCATTGTCATGCTCATATGATCCATCTTCCGAATTGCGCTCCAGGCCTGTGCGGTGGCCTGCCTCCACGATCTCTGGCAAGGTTCCTTCTTCGCCCGAGATCAATCAGCCCTGGCCCTCGAGACGCGGCGCACGGCTGAGGGCCATTGAGCCGATCTGCGTCCTTTTCCTTCGCGCACTCAGCGCGCGGCGTTGGTCTCACGGTGCCTTCAGGGTCCCTTCATCTCAGCTGGCCCATTCTAAATATTGGCCCCGCCAGGAGACGGCACATGTTTCAGGACCGGGTGGATGGGGGGCAACAGCTAGCGCGAGCGCTCGGCGGATATCGCGAGTTCCATCCGATTGTCGTCGCCTTGCCGCGGGGCGGGGTGCCGGTCGGGTATGAGGTGGCGCGCGCGTTTGACGCGGATCTCGACGTCATCGTGGTCCGGAAGCTCGGGGCACCGGGGAATCCGGAATTTGCCATCGGCGCGATCGCGCCGGGCATTACGGAGGTCAATCGTTCGGTGGTCGACAGGTACGGCATCCCCGAGCGGTACATCGAGGACGTGATCCGGCAGGAACGTGCCGAACTCGCGCGTCAGGAGCGGCTGTACCGGAGTGGGCGTGATTCGATTCAGGTCGCGGGGCGAACGGTGCTGGTGATCGACGACGGGTTGGCAACCGGGGCGACTGCTTCGGCGGCCATCGCCTCCATTCGGACCCATGGGCCCGACCGGGTGATCTTCGGTGCCCCAGTGTGCGCCTGTGATAGCGCCACTG
>DATHRW010000132.1:0-5142 GCA_035464955.1 Gemmatimonadales bacterium | reverse complement strand
CAGGCACGGACGAGGTCGCCCTCCGGCCGGAGGCGCCGGCGCCCGTGCCCGATGCCCCCACCGGGACACCCTGGCTCGAGGATCTGCCGCCGCGGCAGATCGTGGCGGAATTGGATCGCTACATCATCGGCCAGGAAGCGGCCAAGCGCGCAATCGCCATTGCGGTGCGGAATCGATGGCGCCGGGCCCGGACCCCGGAAGAGATCCGCGACGAGATCCTCCCGTACAACATCATCATGATTGGACCCACCGGGGTGGGGAAGACCGAGATTGCCCGGCGCCTTGCCCGGTTGGCGGGCTCACCCTTCATCAAGGTCGAGGCGTCGAAGTTTACTGAGGTGGGCTACGTCGGCCGCGATGCGGAGTCGATGGTGCGTGACCTGGTCGACGTCGCCATCAACATGGTCCGCACCGAACGGGAAGACGACGTGTACGAGGTGGCGGAGCAGCGCGCGGATGAGCGTCTGCTCGACATCCTCCTCCCGCCGGTGCCGCCCGCGCCCCCGAAAGAGCAGCCAGCGCCGGACGGGGCGCAGGCGGTGTTCGTCGTCGGACCGACCGGTACCGTACGTCAGTCCAGCCCGCCGCCCGAGGAGGACCGGCGCACCCGCTCCCGCGAGAAGCTGCGCAAGCTGCTCACCGAGGGGCACCTCGACGAGCGGGAAGTCGAAATCGAAGTCGCGGCCCAAGGGCCGCTCATGTTCGACCTGTTCCAGCCGCCCCAGGGCATGGAAGGGCAGGAGATGAACCTGTCCGAGATGCTTCAGGACATGCTCCCCAAGCGCACCAAGCGCCGGGTCGTAAAAGTGCCCGAAGCGCGGCGCATTCTGGTTGACGAGGAGCTCAAGAAGTTGGTGGACATGGACGACGTCGTGAACGAGTCGCTCGACCGGGTGGAAAACCATGGCATCATCTTCATCGACGAAATCGACAAGATCGCCGGGGAGCGGAGCCAAGTCGGCCCCGACGTGTCACGCGAAGGCGTACAGCAAGACCTGCTGCCGATCGTCGAGGGATCGACCGTCCAGACCCGGTATGGCTACGTCCGCACCGATCACATCCTCTTCGTCGCGGCCGGCGCGTTCCACGCCGCCAAACCATCCGACCTGATTCCTGAGCTGCAGGGCCGGTTCCCGATTCGGGTGGAGCTCAACCCGCTGACCGAGCAGGACTTCGTCCGGATCATGACCGAGCCCGAGAACTCCCTGACCAAACAATATCAGGCCCTGGTCGCGGCCGAGGATGCCGCGCTCGAGTTCACCACGGATGGGATCGCGGAGATCGCCCGGGTGGCGTTCCGGGCCAACGACATGATGGAAAACATCGGGGCCCGCCGGCTCCAGACCGTCATGGCCACCCTGATGGACGACGTCCTGTTCGAGTTGCCCGAGCGGAGCGAGAAGAAGATCGTATTCGATGGCGCTGGAGTCCGCGACCGGCTAGCGAAAGTGGTCGAAGACGACGACCTCCGGCGGTATATCCTCTAGTCTTCAGGGTTCGCGGCAAGGGAAGTCGCGCTTCGCCACCGCCTTGCCCCCGCCCCCGGCAGGCGGCTAAAATCCTCCTGCCAATTTGACCGTCTCCTCGCCCTCTACGCGGTTTTCACATGTCGAAGCGCGACTTCCTCGCCGTCACCGATTTCACCAAGGCAGAACTCCACCAGGTCCTCGAGCTGGCCGGCCGGATGAAACGCGGCGAAGAGCGAGGGAAACCGTTGGCGGGCAAGACCTTGGGAATGATCTTCGCCAAGAGTTCCACCCGGACCCGGGTCTCGTTCGAGGTGGGCACCTCCCAACTCGGTGGCCACGCGCTGTTCCTGTCGTCGCGCGACATCCAGCTCGGCCGAGGCGAGCCCATCCGCGACACGGCGCGGGTGCTGTCGCGCTACGTCGATGGCCTCATGATCCGCACCTTCGCCCAGGAAGACGTCGAAGAGCTGGCCCGCTTCGCCTCGGTGCCGGTCATCAATGGACTCACCGACCTGCTCCACCCGTGCCAGGTCATGGCCGACCTCATGACCGTACAGGAAGCACTCGGCGGCTGGGAAGGCAAGGTGGTGGCCTGGATCGGCGACGGGAACAACATGGCCAACAGCTGGCTCAACGCGGCCGCGGCCCTCGGTTTCGAGCTCCGGCTCGCCTGCCCCGAAGGCTACGAGCCGAACCACCACTTCTTCGAGGACGCCCAGCGGCGTACCACGGTCAGCATCACCGAAGACCCCGATGAAGCGGCGGAGGGGGCCCATGTGCTCACCACCGATGTGTGGGCCTCGATGGGGCAAGAAAGCGAAGCGGAAGCCAGGAAGATCTCGTTCCGAGGCTATGTGGTGGACGAAGACCTGATGGCCTTGGCCGACCCGTCCGCCATTTTCCTGCACTGCCTGCCGGCCCACCGCGGCGAAGAAGTAACCGAAGCGGTGTTCGAAGGGCCGCAATCGAAAGTGTGGGACGAGGCCGAGAACCGGCTCCACGTTCAGAAGGCCATCATGAGCACCCTGATGGGCTAGCGGAGATACGCATGGCGGATACAGGAACGTTGCTGCACACCCCGCTATACCAGGCGCACGTCGCGCTCGGCGCCAAGATGGTACCGTTTGCGGGGTACGCCATGCCGGTGCAGTACACCGGCATCATGGCGGAACATCACAGCGTACGCACCGACGTCGGCATCTTCGACGTGTCCCACATGGGCGAGTTCGAGGTCACCGGCCCCGACCGGAACGCCTTCGTCAACCGGATCACCTGCAACGATATCGCAGCACTCGCACCGGGTGAAGTGCAATACTCGGCCATGCTCACGCCCGAAGGGACCTTCGTCGACGACTGCACCGTCTACCGGTTCGACGACAAGCTGATGCTGGTGGTGAACGCCGCCAACATCGCCAAGGACTGGGACTACGTGGTGGGCCACAAGGGCGGCGCCAACGTGCGGCTCAAGAACATCTCGGATGACGTGGGGTTGCTGGCGCTGCAGGGGCCGCGGGCCGAAGCGGTGCTTCAAGCGGAGACTGAGACGACGCTGTCCGGCATCGCCTACTACCACTTCGACACTATCAGCGTCGCCGGCTGCCAGTGCTTCGTCTCGCGCACCGGGTATACCGGCGAGGACGGATTCGAAATCTATTGCCGCGCCCGCGACACGGAGACCATCTGGCGAGCGCTCGTGGGTCAGGGGAAAGCCGCCCCCATCGGCCTCGGCGCGCGCGACACCCTGCGCCTCGAAGTGGCGTACGCGCTCTACGGCAGCGACATCGACGACACGGTGACTCCGCTCGAGGCCGCGCTCGGCTGGATCGTGAAGCTGGACAAGGGTGCGCCGTTCATCGGGCGCGAGGCGCTCACCTCACAGAAGGAACGCGGCGTCACGCGGAAGCTGGTCTGCTTCACTCTTGCCGGCAAAGCCATCCCGCGGCACGGCTATCCGGTCTATCACCAGGACCGCAAGGTCGACGTCGTTCGGAGCGGGGCCATGAGCCCGACGCTGGGGATCCCGATCGGGACCACGTACCTGCCGGCAGCCGCGGCGAAGGCCGGTACCGAGTTCGAGGTGGAGTGCCGCGGCACGCGCATTCCCGCGACCGTGGTCAAGCGGCCGTTCTACACCGAGGGGTCGGTCAAGAAGGGGAAGTGAGCTGACAATCCGCATCGCGATTCTCACCGTGTCCGATGCCGGCAGCCGTGGCGACCGCGAGGACACCTCCGGTGACGCGATTGCGGCATGGGCGAGTGCACGAGGCTACCAGGCCACGGTGCGCTCGATCGTGCCCGACGAGACGCTCCCGATCGTGACGACCCTGTCGGAATGGGCCGACACCGACCAAGCCGACGTCATCCTGACCACGGGCGGCACCGGGCTCACACCGCGTGACGTGACGCCCGAGGCCACGCTGAGCGTGGTGGAGAAGGAGGCGCCCGGCATTGCCGAGGCACTCCGCCTGAGCGCCTACCCTCGGTTCCCACGTGCGGCCCTCTCGCGCGGCGTCGCCGGAATCCGAAATCAGACCTTGATCGTCAACCTGCCCGGGAGTCCCAACGGCGTGAAGGACGGGCTTCAGGTCCTCGAGCCGCTGATCGATCACTCGGTGGACCTGGTCCGGAACCGCCGCACGGAACACTGACCATGGCAACCAAGATTCTCTTGACGCTGGACGATCTCGAAACGGCCGTCCCGCTGAACGCGGCACTCGAAGCGGCGGGCTTCCGCACGGCCACGCTCTCGACACTCGACAACGCCGCCCAGGTGGTGCGGCGCGAGGCACCCGCGCTCATCATCGTGACGGGTGCGGTGTACGAACCGCGCACCGCCCACTTGGCCGCCTTAGCGCACGACGCGGAGATCTCGACCCTGGCGCTGCTGGAACCGACCGACTCCAAGCGCCGGGACCGGACCGGGCGGCCGCGCATGACGGAGGTGATGACCAAACCGGTCCGGGTAGACGATGTCGTGGCCGCGGCGCGGCGGGTCATCGATCGGCGCGAGCTGCAGGAGCACACCGGCATCATCGGGGAAAGCCCGCCCATCCAGGAGGTGCTGGTCAAGATCGAGCAGATGGCGCCGGTGTCGAGCACCGTGCTGATCCTGGGCGAGTCGGGATCCGGCAAGGAACTGGTGGCCAAGGCCATGCACGACCTCTCGCCGCGGCGCGGCAAGCCGTTCATCGCGGTGAACTGCTCCGCCTTGCCGGAGACGTTGCTCGAGTCCGAGCTGTTTGGCCACGAGAAGGGGGCCTTCACCGGCGCCGCGGAGCGACGGCTGGGCCGCTTCGAGCTGGCACACCACGGCACCATCTTCCTCGACGAGATCGGTGAGATTCCGGCGAGTGTCCAGGTGAAGCTCCTGCGGGTGCTCGAGAACCGGACCTTCTACCGGTTGGGCGGCACCGAGTCCATCAAGGTCGATGTGCGGGTCGTGGCCGCGACCAACAAGAGCCTGAAGGACGCCGTGGCGCTCGGCGAGTTCCGCGACGACCTGTACTACCGGTTGAGCGTCCTCACCATCGACCTGCCGCCCCTGCGCGAGCGGCGCGGCGACATTCCGCTCCTGGTCCGCCGGTTCATCAAGGAGCTGAGCCAGACCCACGACCGGCACTTCCGCGGCATTACGCCAGAGGCAATGCAGCGCCTGGTGGCGGCCGACTGGCCG
>DATHRW010000131.1:0-21862 GCA_035464955.1 Gemmatimonadales bacterium | reverse complement strand
ATCCAGGCCCGCACCTTCGCCGCGGGAATGCTCTGGCTGCCGCCGCCCCCGGTGCTGGGGGGATTCAGCGTCGATCTGCTCTACTTCTGGGCCGACAAGGTCTACTCGGTATTCCCGCCCGGATGGCCGGCGATCTTGGCGTTGGGCGTCCGCACGGGAGCGCCCTGGATCGTCAATCCCCTCTTGGCCGCGCTCAACGTGGTGCTCTCCTACGTCCTCCTTGGCCGCTTATACGACCGGAGAACCGCCCGCATGGGAGCGGTACTCCTGGCCTGCTCCCCCTGGAGCCTGTTCCTCGCCATGAGCTTCATGGCTCACCAATTCACCCTGACATGCGCCCTCACTGCGGCCCTCGGAGTCCAGGCTTGCCGAGCATCCGGCCACGCCAGGTGGGCCTGGCTTGCCGGTGGGGCAATGGGCGTCATCAGCCTGGTTCGGCCACTCGATGCGCTAGTCGTTGCGGCACTACTGGGCCTTTGGAGCATCGGCCTCGGCGGCACGCGACTCTCGATCGGTGCCATTACCGGCATGATCGGAGCGGCAGCCGGCGGAGGGCTGGTGAACCTCTGGTACAACCGGGCCCTCACCGGAATGGCGCGAGTATTCCCTGTCATGGAGTACTTCGACGCCTTCTATGGCCCGAAGACCAATGCCCTCGGTTTCGGGCCCGAACGCGGGGTCGGCTGGAGCGGGCTAGACCCGCTACCCGGACACGGGGCCGTCGACGTGGTGGTGAACGCCAACTTCAACCTCTTCGCAACCAACGTCGAGTTGTTTGGATGGGCCACAGGGTCGTTGCTACTCATCCTGCTGGCGGTGTTTTCCAAACGCATGAACCGAACCGACCGCCTCCTCCTGACCAGTGCCGTGGCAGTGGTCGGAATTCACAGTTTCTATTGGTTCAGCGGCGGTCCGGATTTTGGCGCCCGCTACTGGTACCTGATCATCGTCCCGTGCGTTGGACTCACGGCGCGAGGGGCCACCATTCTCGCGGACCTCATTCAAGCCCGGTTCGCAGAGCGGCGAGTTGTCCTTGGCGTCCTCACCCTCTCCGCTATGGCGCTGGTGACATTTCTCCCCTGGCGCGCGATCGACAAGTACCACCACTACCGGGGCATGAGGCCGGGCATTACCCATCTGGCCCGGGAGGCAGGGTTCGGTCGGAGCCTGGTGCTCATCCAAGGAAAACGCCATCCCGACTACCATTCCGCCGCGGTGTATAACTCCCTCGACTGGGAAGCGGACGGCCCGGTCTATGCCTGGGATAGGACGCCGGAAGTGCGCGACTCGGTTCTCGCGCACTACGCCAACCGGCCGATTTGGCTAGTTGAAGGTCCGAGCAGGACCGGCGGAGGCTATGAGGTGATCCAAGGCCCGGTCCGCGCCGAGGAGCTCGAGCCGTCTTCGCCAATGCCGTAGCCTGATACCGTTGCGATTGCGCCACAATTTCTCCAGTTATGGACCGGCACAGCGCGTCGTCAGAGCGGTGGAACGGACATTGCTGAGACTTGGCCCGTCATGGCTCCCTAACTCCCAGATATGAAACCATTTGCGATCAGTCTCGCCCTCGTCTTGGCTTTGGTCGCGCTGACCCTCCCGGTCCGCGGCTTGGCCGCGCTGTTGGCCGGCGGGTCAGGCGTCGTCGAGGGCCCGCTGATTACCGGCGTCTGGTTGCTCAAGGGAATCCTCCTGACCCTAGCCTTCCTGGCGCTCGCCGCCTGGCGGACCGGGCCCTGGCACTCGGTCGAACGCCCCTTGGCCACGCCCCTTCCAATTGCCCGCTCCCCCCGGGAACCGGTCTGGCAGCTTGCCCTCGGAATCACCCTACTCGTCGCCGCTCTGCTCCGTCTCACCCACCTCGGAGACGGGCTGTGGTTCGATGAGATTCAGACCCTGGTTGACTACGTCCGCTATCCATTGAGCCACATCATCTCGACATACGATAGCCAGAACAACCACCTGTTTTACTCATTGCTCGCGAAATTGTCCGTGATGACGTTCGGGGAAGGCGCCTTCGCGCTTCGTCTGCCGGCCGCTGTCTTCGGCGTGTTGAGCATCTGGGCCCTGTTCGAATTCGGTCGCCGGGTCACCTCGCAGCGGGAGGCCTTCCTGGCCACTGCACTCCTCACGGTCTCTTACCACCATGTCTGGTTCTCCCAAAATGCCCGAGGGTACACCGGACTCCTGTTGGGCACGCTGGTGGGAACCGCCGCGTTTCTCAGGCTCGTGTCCACCGCGCAGCCAACGTGGAGCGCCATCCTCTGGTATGGACTGAGCATGGCGCTGGCCATCTACATTCACTTGACGGCAGTCCTCGTGGTTGCAGCCCACGCCGTCATCTGGATGGTTCTCATCTGGCACAATCGCCGCGAGGCACCCCGCGCTGCCGTGCTGCCAATGCTGTGGGCGCTCGCTCTTGCCGGAAGCCTCGCTCTGGCCTTGTACGCGCTGGTGTTGCCCCAGTTGCCCGGGACGCTGTTCGGATCCGGAGGCCCGAGCCATGCCACCCAATGGCAGCGCCCCATCTGGCTCCTGACCGAGTCGCTTCGTGGACTGAGCCGGGGGTTCCCCGGGGGGCCGATCATCCTCGTGATGGGGTTGGTGGTGGCGGCGAGCGGTTGGGTGAGCTTCTGGCGCCGGAGCCCTACGGTTGCCGTCCTCATGGTGCTGCCGGCGGTTCTCACCGCAGCCGCGGCAGTTGTGCTTTCTCATAATCTGTGGCCGCGGCTGTTCTTCTTCTCGGCAGGATTCGGCGTGCTCATCGCGATCCGCGGTATGTTTGCCATCAGCGACGCCTTGGTGCCTGCCCGCGCCAGCGCCATCGCGACGGGTCTCGCGAGTGCCGTCGTTCTGTTGAGCGCACTCACCATGCCGCGGGCGTGGGGACCAAAGCAGGATTTCGCCGGAGCCGCAGAGCTGGTCGAGACCTCCATGGGAAGCAACGATGCGGTGGTAACGGTCGATTTGACGAATTATCCGTACCGGGACTTCCTGAACCGAAGCTGGGACTCCGTCGCGAGCATTGAGGCCCTTCGCACCATCGAGCAGAGTCACACGCGGACGTGGGTGCTGTATACTTTCCCTGTCCGCTTGTCGACCGCGCAACCGGACATTTGGCATCATCTCCAAACCTCATACGACACGGCGGCCGTGTTCCCCGGTACAATTGGGGGCGGGTCCGTCGTTGTAATGGTGACGCGATGACACACGTAGGCTCTCCCGCTCCGAGCATGATCGAAGAAGTCAGCGACACCAGCCTCGAGAACTTGAAGCGAGCGGTCTCGGTCATCATTCCAGCCTTTAACGAGGCCGGCCATATAGCCGAGGAGGTTCGGGAGGTCCAGCGCGCACTGAAGGACACCGGCTGGTCCTCCGAGATTCTCGTGGTCGACGACGGGTCGACCGACGGCACCGCCGAGGCCGCGGCCACCACGGGAGTCCGGGTGCTCCGCCGGGCTCGGAATCGCGGCTACGGGGCGACGCTCAAGTTGGGCGTTGAGGCGGCCCGTCACGAATGGATTCTCATTACCGATGCGGACGGCACCTATCCGGCCACCTCGATCCCCGCCCTGCTCGAGCTTGCCCCGTCACACGAGATGGTGGTTGGTGCCCGGACCGGACAGCACGTCAAGATCCCGCTGGTGCGCCGCCCGGCGAAGTGGTTCTTGCGCTGGCTGGCCAGCTACCTGGCCGGAGAACGACTGCCGGACATCAACTCGGGGCTTCGGCTCATGCGAAAGTCCCTGGTCCAGCGGTACACACATCTCTTGCCCGACGGGTTCTCGTTCACGACCACGATCACCTTGGCTGCGGCCTGTAACGGGCACCCGGTGGCCTATCATCAGATCAACTACCGCCCCCGGCTCGGTCAATCCAAAATCCGGCCCCGGCACGCGTACGACTTCACGCTGCTCATCCTCCGGACCATTGTCTTCTTCAATCCGCTGCGGGTGTTCCTGCCCTTGGGTAGCATCCTCGCGCTGGCCGGCCTGGCCAAGTTTGCCTACGATGTCACCAGGGACAACCTGTCCGAGAGCGCGGTGCTCGCGCTGCTCGGCGCGCTGCTCGTCTGGTCGGTCGGGCTTCTGGCAGATCAAAACGCGCGGATCGCGATGCACCGATGAAACTGTGGCACCGCGTTGCGTTGAGCGCGGGGTTACTCGCGGTCCTGCTCGTCGTGCTGCCGTGGCACGAGCTGCGGACGGCATTCGCGAGCCTCTCCGCCCCTCTCTGGCTCGGCGTCCTCGGTGGGTTCGTCCTCGGACATGCCATTGGCGTCTTCAAGTGGCGGTTCGCGGTGAACGCCGGGCGAGGCGGGCTTGGCACGCTCGATGGAGCCAAGTGTTATGCGGCCGGACTCTTCGCCAACCTGTGTCTGCCGAGCATCGTCGGCGGCGACGTGCTTCGAGTGGCGCTCGCCGCCAAGGCGACACGGCGTCCCGAGGCCGCCGTCTGGGGGGGCGTGGCCGATAGACTGAGCGATGTTGTCGCCCTGAGCCTGTTGGTCGCCGCCGGTGCCCTCACCGCCCGCACCGCCCTTCCCGGGCTCTGGGCGCAACTCCTTGGCCTCGCTGGTGTGATCGGGGTACTGGCGGCCGTCATCGCCTTGCCCTTGGCGCTGCGCCGGCCGCTCGCCAAATGGCCCAAGAAGATTCGACGCCATGTCGCCCGGAGCATGGTCGCGATCCGCCGAATCTCGCGCCGGCCCGGAACCGCCGTCACCATCCTCGCCCTCTCCCTAACGATCCAAGGCGGGTTCGTGTTGCTCAACGCCGCGCTCGGCGCGGGCGTCGGCATCCGAGTCCCGCTTGCGGTGTGGTTCCTCGTCTGGCCGCTAGCCAAAGTCGTGAGCCTGCTCCCGATCAGCCTCGGCGGGCTTGCGGTCCGGGAGGCCACGCTCGCCGCCTTGCTGGTCCCCTTTGGCGTTCGACCGTCGGTGGGTGTTGCCGCTTCGTTGGTGTGGCAGTCCGTGCTGATTGCGGGCGGGCTCCTCGGGGGGCTGCTGTGGTTGGTGCTCCGAAGGTCAGGCTCTGAGGGGGGCGTGAGCGAGTCGGTGTGGCGTTCGGCCAAGGTCTCCTCACATGGCTGAACCCCATGTGGTCATCCTCGGCGCCGGGCCGGCCGGCGTCGGAGCAGCCTATCAACTCCGCCGTCTTGCCAAGGCACGCGTCACAGTCCTCGAGCAGCATGCCGTGGTCGGCGGCAATGCCGGCAGCTTCGACGCTGGCGGCCAGCGGCTGGATTACGGCAGCCATCGGCTCCACCCGGCATGCGATCCAACCATCTTGGCCGACATTCGCCGGCTACTGGGTGAAGATCTCTTGGATCGGCCGCGTCACGGCCGGATTCGCCTGCGGGGAAAGTGGATCCACTTTCCACTTACCCCTATCGACCTCGTGCTGCGACTGGACCCCGGCTTCGCCCTCGGCACGGCGCGCGACGCCGTCCGAAAGCTGCTCCGACAGTCGGTCGATACCGAGGACACCTTTGCCGGCGTGTTGCTGGCAAACCTCGGCCCCACCATTTGTCATGACTTCTACTTCCCCTACTCCCGCAAGATATGGGGGCGCGATCCCGAGGACTTTTACGCCATCCAATCCCGCCGCCGCGTGTCGGCCGGCTCCTTCGGCAAACTCGTCCGGAAGGTGATGAACGCCGTGCCGGGCTTCAAACCGCCAGGGAGCGGCCGGTTCTACTACCCGCGCCGCGGGTATGGTCAGATCTCGGAGACGTACGCCACGGCTGCGCGCGACCTGGGCGCCACGTTTCGCTTCGGACACCCGGTCACCAAGCTCACCCGACGAAGCGGCTCGGGCGAAGGGTGGGTGGTAGAAGCGGGCCGGGATGGCGAGATCCAAACGGTCAACGCCGACTACGTCTGGTCGACCATCCCGATTCCCGTTTTGGCTCGGGTAATGAGTCCACCGGCGCCGCGCCCTGTCGCGGAGGCGGCAGCCGCGCTTCGGTTCCGCGCGATGATTCTGGTCTATCTCGAGCTCCCGGTCGACCGATTCAGCGAATTCGACGCCCATTATTTCCCCGGGGTCGAGACCCGCATGACACGGATGTCGGAGCCCAAGAACTACGCCGCGCTCGCGGAGCCGCACGGGAAGACTACTTTGTGCGCGGAACTCCCCTGCGCCGTCACCGACGAGTGCTGGGCCATGGACGAAGCGAGCCTTGGGAATCTCATCGCCGTCGATCTGAAACGGGCAGGGATTCCGCTTCCTGCGCCGCCGACGCGGGTTCACGTGAGGCGGCTGCAACAGGCATACCCGATCTACGTGACCGGCTACGAGCGCGCATTCGAGACCCTCGATCAGTGGGCGTCGTCGTTACCCAATATGCTGAGCTATGGTCGTCAGGGTCTCTTTGCTCATGACAACACCCACCATGCCCTGGCCATGGCCTACGCGGCCGCTGACTGCCTGGGACCCGCAGGATTCGATCACTCGTCGTGGAAGGGGTACCGCGAAGCCTTTGCCACTCACGTGGTAGAGGATTGACTGGACCGGAGGAGCATCGGTGACTATACGATTCGGTGTCATTGGCGCAGGAATCATCGGCACGCTTCGCGCACAGAGCATCCGGGACAATCCGGAGACCGCATTGATCGCCGTGGCAGATCCGAAGCCTGAGCACGCGGAGCGCGCAGCGCGCGGGACCCAGGCCAAGGTCTGCCAGGACTATCGGCAGTTGCTCGATACCCCGGTCGATGCGGTGATCGTGTCCAGTCCGCTGCCAGACCATGCGGAACAGGTCACGGCCGCACTGAGCGCCGGAAAGCACGTGCTGTGCGAAAAACCGTTGGGGAACTCTACCGCGTCGTGCCGCCGCATGCTGACGGCAGCGGCCGGAACCGGCGCACACCTCGCCGTGGGGTTCAACCACCGGTACTACCCCTGCATCAAGTTCCTGAAGCGGGTCATTGATGAGGGCCGCATCGGGATACTCGACCACCTCCGCATCTTCGGTGGGCATGACGGGCTCGCCAATTTCCGCGCCGACTGGCAATATCGGGCTCCGGATTCCGGCGGTGGGGCCATGATGGACGTCGGTATCCATATGACGGACCTAGCTCGATACCTGCTCGGCGACATCACCGAGGTCTACGGTATCGCAAGCAATAATATCTGGAAGATCGTGGGCTCGGAGGACAATGCCATCGTCGTCCTGAAGAGCCCCGCGGGCATTCCTGCCGTGTATCAGGCGACATGGACCGAATGGAAGGGGTACCGCTTCCATGTGGAAGCCTATGGTGACCGTGGCATGGTGCGTGGGTACTACGCTCCGATGTTCAATCTCCTGATCACCCAGGAGAAGCCCGGAGGGCCTCGAAAGCGCCAGGTCAAGCTGTACCCGGAGATCATCCTACGCGAGAAGCTCAAGAGCTGGACTTCTACCGCGCTCATCTCGTTCCAGGAAGAGCTTCGGGATTTCGTGAAGCTCCTCGGCGGAGATAACCGTGTCCCGCTGGCGGATGGAGTCGCCGGGCTTCGCGCCGTGGAAATCGCCGACGCAGTGTACCGGAGCACTGCCTCGGGCAAGGCTGTTAGCCTCGAGGCGCATCAGAGCCCATGATGCCTGCACGGGGGGTTGCGATCCGTCTGTTCTTGACGTGTTGGGTGATTTTCAGCCTGCATGTTGCGACGGATTTCGCCAGGGAGCATTACCTGGTCGTCAGCATCGCCGAGCGGGGAAGCTTCCGCCTCGACGAGTACTACGGGCTACATCCGGACATCTTTCAACTCCCGAGCGGACATGCCTATCATGGAGCGAATCCCGGCATTTCCATGATGGCCGCCATTCCCTATTTCCTCCTGCGCCCCATTACCGATCCCATCGTCGGGAGGGTCGTGGCTGCCCGGTCGGCCGAGACGGACACGGCACGCGCTCGCTTTCAGGATCTTCGCCCGGCCCGCGTGCGGTTCTATCAGGAGGTGAGGAAGCGAGGGCTGGACATCAAGTTCGGCCTCGTAGGCCTCATCACGGTGGTGCTCTTCATGGCGCCGCTCAGCGCCTTCGGCGCAGTGATCATGTACCGTGTACTCCTTGGTACTGGCTTGCGGTCCCCTCACTCGCTCGCCGGTGCGCTGTTCTATGCGCTGGGCACCCCAATCTTCTTTCGCACCGGATACCTAAATCAGAATCTGGCCGTTGCGATCTTCGGCTTCGTGGCGTTCGCCCTGTTGTGGAATCCGGGAGAACAGTTCCGCCTCGGGACACGCATGCGGCTGGTGTGGGGCGGGCTCTGCGCAGGGATGGCCCTCCTCTGCGACTACAGCGGGGCGCTCGCAGTCGGACTGTGTGGGCTCTATGCCGTGTGGCGACACCAGCGCCGCGACGATTGGACGACCGGCCTCCAAGCCGCTGCCTGGTACAGCCTAGGGGCGGTGGGGCCCATCCTGCTCCTCTGGTTCTATCAGTGGTCGGCCTTCGGTACTCCGTTCTATCCCCCGCAACACCACATGCCCCCGGTTGAATGGAGCAATCTCGGGTACCAAGGTGTCACCGGCCCACAGGAAGAGCTGTTTTGGGCGCTCCTGCTCGATCCGCGTTTCGGCCTCTTCATCACCGCCCCGGCGCTATCGCTCGCCCTCTTCGCCCCATGGCTCAACATCAAGGGCATCAGCATCATCCCATGGCGAGAGACCGTGACGCTCTTTGGAATAGCGCTGGCTTATCTCGTGTTCTTCAGTGCCGTACAGTACACCCAACTGCAGTATATCACGGGTATTCGCTATGTGATCCCGGTGGTTCCGTGCCTTGCGCTACTCACGATTGCCGTCTTGATCCGGCTGCCGCGCTGGATCAGTTGGCCCGTGGGGATCGGCTCCTTCGCGCTGGCCTGGGCCATGGCGATGGTGCGCGTGCCCTATCCAGATCGCAGTATCATAGGAGTGCTCGAGACCATCATGTCCCAGGGGATCCAGCTGCCAGCCTTGACCACCCTTTCCCGAGCCTCGGCGAGCTACGCTGAGAGCCCGGCCGCGGGCATTGCCCCGTTCCTGTTGCTCGGGCTCGGTGGCCTCCTAGTTCTCGCCATTTGGAGGGTCGGCCGGACACCGGCAAGGCCCCATCCGAGCCCCTAACCTACCGAAGACTGGTACTGATATTGCTCTTTCCCGGGGGAGCGGAGAGGTCCAACCGTGCGGCAGAGTTGTGTAACCTATTGATTCATAATATGTTATGTCTAGTTCGACTGACGGACAACCACCGGCAGGAACCGAACGGGGCCACTTCCGTGTCGCGAATCCACAACAGTGGGCCACGCCGCCACAACGTCCGACCGAGGGAGTGCGTCACCGCATGACTCCAGACTCACCCAAGCGCACAGCGCGCTCGCGCGCCGACATCGTGATCCCCGTCTTGAACGAGGCGCACGTTCTCGAGAAGAGCGTCCAGACGGTACGCACCTTCCTCCGAGATCATCTTCCGTACGACTGGCGGGTCTTGATCGTCGACAACGGATCGACTGACGGCACTGATGCGGTGGGCCGCCGGCTCGCCGATCAGTTCGACGATGTCCGATTCCTCCACCTCACCCAACGCGGGCGGGGCCGGGCACTCCGTTACGCATGGACTCAGAGCGACGCGGACGTTGTGTGTTACACCGATGTCGACCTCTCGACCGAACTGCCGGCATTCCCCAAGCTCATCGGTGCGATTCTCGAGGAGGGATACGACGTCGCGACTGGATCCCGGCTCATGAAAGCCTCGCGCACCACGCGCAGTTCCTCCCGGGAGTTCATTTCGCGGACCTACAACCTCCTGATCAAGGCGGTGCTTTGGACCGCGTTCAGTGACGCCCAGTGCGGCTTCAAGGCGGTCAGCCGGCGGGTGGTGAACGAGATCATCCCCCAGATCAAGGACGAGTCGTGGTTCTTCGATACCGAACTCCTCGTCCTAGCCGAGAAGCAGGGGTACCGCATCAAGGACATACCGGTTGAATGGATCGAGGACGACGATAGCCGAGTGAAGATCGCTCGCACAGCCTGGGAGGACATCAAAGGCGTGCTTCGCCTGCGCTGGATGCTCATTCGAACCGGCATCTTCCCCCGGACCGCGGCTCGAGGCGTGCCGTCCAAACGTACGGTCGCGTAGTCGCCTTACGATGACATGACGGAGTCGGCACCCACCACCTCGCTCTTCATCACGGGAGCGAGCGGGTTTTTGGGCCAGAGCCTGCTCCGGCGACTTGCGCGCGGCCCCGCCCGCACTGTCACGTGTCTCTCCCGACGCCCGGAGCGGATCGCTGCCGGCGTTCCCCTCCAACCCGGCTGGAGGTACCTCAGCGGCGATCTCACCGACCCGGCCTCGTACCAAGCCGCCTTGCCTGACGCTGAGACCATCGTCCATCTCGCCGCGGCAACGGGCAAGGAGCGCCCCGAGGTGTTCACCAGGGTCAATGTCGAGGGAACACGCTCGCTGGTGGAGCATGCCGCGCACGCCGGAACAGCCCGCATCGTGTACGTCAGCAGCATCGCCGCCAAATTTCCAGATCGACGTCATTATGCGTACGCGGAATCCAAATTGGAGGCCGAGGAAATCGTCAAGGCCGCCGGGCCCGCCTGGGTCATCGTCCGGCCGACACTGGTATTCGGCGCAGAAAGCCCGGTATTTCGCGGGCTCATCAAGCTGGTCAAAGGCCCAGTCGGCATCGTGTTTGGACCCGGCAAGGTCTTGGTGCAGCCAATCGACGTTGATGATGTAGCCGAGATTCTCGTGGAGACGTCGAACCAGGCGTCATGGGACGGAGATATTATCGAGGCAGGAGGACCAAGCAGGTTGAGCTTTGGCGACTTGCTCGGCCGGATCCGGGAGCGTGTGCGAGGCCGGTCCGGCGGTCTACTACACCTTCCGCTCGGCTCGCTCCGCACCCTGGTTGGGGCGGTCGAGCCGGTGTTGCTGCCACTCTTGCCGTTCAGCGCCGGCCAGCTCGCCGCATTCGCCAACGATAGTACCGCAGACCGGCACCCGCTGGTCGACAGAGTCCGACCGCACATGATGGGAATCGACGGAATGCTCGACGTCGCCAAGCGATCAACGTGACGCTGTCAACCCGCACATCCTCGGTGGAGCCGCTCCGGTGGGAGGCCAACATCTTCACCCGGTATCTCCTGTCCCGGGCACCGAGCGACTATGTCGTGGATAAGTATCAGGAGGGTCATGGTGTCATTCCCTATCTGAACGGAGCGGACCCCCTCCCCATTGATGCACTCTTGTTGAAGGTGGCGCGCCGCGGCGTGCTGCCGGCGTGGATCGCGGACACCTATGCCCGCATCTTTCGGCAGAGCGGGCCTCTCAGGCAGAAGCTCGTGCTGCTTGCCGCCATACTCGAGAGCAGTCCTTCCTTTCATTCGGAGATGGGCGGATCGAAGCACACGAAACGCCTGTCTGTATTCTTCGGGCTCATCGTGCTGGGGCTTGGGTTCGCAGTACGGCTGCCAGTGGCCATGCTCGTGTTTGGCCCGGCGCATCTTCTCGGGGCCCTCCGCAGCTCCGGCCGTCGTACCGAATCGGCACCCTCCAATGGCTAAGGTCCTGGTTGTCGGCTCGGGCGCGAGCGGCGTTCACTTTGCCCTCACGGCCCTCGACAAGGGCCATGAGGTCATGATGCTGGACGTGGGATACACCCAACCGGCTCAGCCGCTTGCGGCGGCCACATTCGACCAGCTCAAGGAACAGCTGGACGATCCCGTGGCATACTTCCTTGGCCCCAGCGCCGAGACGGTCGTGTATCCCTCCGCCGATGCGAAGTATTATGGGTTTCCACCGAGTAAGCGGTATGTCTTCGCCGCTCCGACGACATTCGCGGCAACGGGGACGGGTTTCGAGCCGCTCATTTCCTTCGCCCGAGGTGGCCTGGCCGAGGCATGGACCGGCGGTGTGTATGCGTTCAACAATGACGACCTCGGCGATTTTCCCTTCGAGTACGCGGCACTGGAACGCTACTACCACACCGTGGCCCGCCGGATCGGGATTTCTGCCGCCCAGGACGATATCGCCCAGTTCTCCCCCTGGGACCCGCACTACCAGGAGCCTCTCGAGCTCGATACCCACGCAGAACGGCTTCTGAATCGCTACGCCATGCGCCGGGAGCACTTGAACGGGCGACTCGAGTTCTATCTCGGGCGGTCGCGGGTCGCGACCCTGAGCCGGGACCACCAAGGGCGGGAGGCCTGCGATTACCTTGGCCGATGTCTCTGGGGGTGTCCTCGGAACTCGATCTACGCACCATCCACAACCTTGGATGAACTGCAGGGTCGCAGCGGGTTTCGGTATCTCCCCGGGATGCTGGCCGAGCACTTGAGCTACGATTCGTCAGGCCGGATGACCGCCTTGGTCGCAACCGCACTCGACGAGGGTCGGCGCCACACGTTCACCGCGGACCGGTATGTCTTGGCGGCGGGCACACTCTGCACCGCAAAGCTTATCCTCGACTCTGTCTACCGTGCGACAGGACGGGTCGAACGACTCCATGGCCTCATGGACAACCGGCAGATCATGATGCCCTTCGTCAATACCAGCCTCTTGGGCCATCCGGTCAACTCCGCCACCTATCAGTTTCATCAACTCGCACTTGGTATCCGGGCGGAACAGGCGCGCGCGTACGTGCACGGCCAAATCACCACCCTGAAGGCTAGTGCCGTGCATCCTATCATTCAGAACATCCCGCTCGATCTCCGAGCATCGCGCCGACTGTTCCGCACAGCGCACGCGGCGCTTGGCGTGGCGAACGTCTGGTTGCACGATGAGCGCCGTCATGACAATTTCGTGACGATCCGTCCGATTGAAGGTACCGATCGCACCGAACTGGTCATTCGCTATGCTTCGGAGCCTCCAGGAGAGACTCAGCGCCTCATGAGGGTCAAACGGACCCTTCGGAAGTCACTTCGACAACTCGGTTGTTTCGTCCCCCCGGGCATGACGCAGGTGCTCCCGCGAGGGTCGAGTGTGCACTACGCCGGCACAATGCCCATGGCAGCGCGGCCAACGCCATTGGCATGCTCACCATCGTGCCAGAGCTATGACTTCGAGAACCTCTATGTCGTCGATGGCTCCGTGTTGCCGTTTCTGCCCGCAAAGAACCTGACGTTCACCCTCATGGCCAATGCGGCTCGGGTGGCGGACGTCATGCTGTGAGCACGCCTCTCCTCTCGGTGGTCGTCACCGTGGTGGACGGGGGGCAGGCGCTCGAACGATGCCTCGACGCTCTCCAGCAGCAGGACCATCCGCCCACGCTCGAAGTCATCGTGCCCTATGACGATGCGACGGCCGAAGTGTCTGGATTGGCTCCGCGCTACCCGTCGGTGCTGTTCCTCCCGATGGGCGCCGTCCCCACCGAGCGGGACAGCTCGAGCGCGGCGGGGCAGCACGAGCTGTTTGACCGGAGGCGTGCGACCGGCCTGGCGGCCGCCACGGGAGAGTTGATCGCCATCCTCGAAGATCGTGGAGTCCCACGCCCCAATTGGGCCCGCGTGGCCGTGGAACTGCATGCCAGGCTCCCCCACGCGGTGATCGGCGGCGCCATCGAGAATGGATACGACCGGCTGTTGAATTGGGCAGTGTATTTCTGTGATTTTGGCCGGTACCAGCTCCCGTTTGAAGCGGGACCGCGAGATTACGTTTCCGACGTCAATATCTGCTACAAGCGCCGAGTGCTCGACGCGACGCGGGAACTCTGGGCCACTCGATACCATGAGACGACGGTGCATTGGGCGCTTCAACGGGCGGGCGAAGTCCTCTATCTCCACCCGGACCTGGTGGTTGATCAAGTGCGCGGCAGGCTTCGGCTGCCGGCCCTTCTTCGCGAGCGACTTGGCTGGGGGCGTCTCTTTGCCTACACGCGGGCACGCGAGATGACACTCGCCAGGCGCTTGATATTTGGAATAGTGGCACCGTTCCTGCCAGGACTCTTGTTTTTCCGGATTGTCCGCGGCCAGCTCGTCCGGCTCCGCGCACTCGGCAAGCTCGCCGTGGCGTGGCCCATAGTCGCGGCGCTGCTCTTCGCCTGGAGTCTTGGGGAAGGTACCGGATACATAACCGCCCAGCCGTAAGGGACCGCCGAGAGGACCCTCACGACCTTGGGTCAACCTCACATATACCCATCACGCCGGAGCGTTTCCAGCCCCCCGCCGTCATCCTTGTCCTGCGCCCGGCCCGATCGCTCGGCGATGTTGGCGAATTTGCCCGTCCGAAGCTCCACGATGATCTGCTCAACATCCGACGCCGAGGAATCGACCGGATTGGTGCACGGCCAGCATCCGAGCGAGCGGTAGCGCTTGCCTTCGCCCTGATCGTAGTACAACGACACCGTTGGGATTTGCTCCCGCTCGATGTACTCCCAGATGTTGAGCTCCGTCCAATCCAACAAGGGGTGGACCCGCACGTGGGTCCCCGGGGCAAACTCCGTCTTGTAATGGTTCCAGAACTCCGGAGGCTGGTCGGCAACGTCCCACTCGTTCTGGTCCGTCCGCGCAGAGAAATAGCGTTCCTTCGACCGGCTACCCTCTTCGTCCGCCCGGGCTCCAACAATGACTCCGGTGAACGGCTCAGTATTGCTGTCCACTTCGTACGTCTTCTTCACGTGGTTGAAGCGATAGCGGGGCCACGCCCCGCTCAGGGTGTGCTTGAGCGCCTCGGTCTTGAGCAACCCACAACATGTGAGCCGGTCGACGGCGCCATCGGGAAAGGTCCGTTTCTCGGCGAGCGCGACCTGGTTTTGGCCGTAGATCAAGTTGAGATGCCACTCCGCGACGAGCCGGTCCCGATACTCGATCATTTCCGGGATCTTGAAGGAGGTATCGATGTGGATGAGGGGAAACGGCACATGTCCGAAGAACGCCTTTCGCGCCAGCCACAGGAGCACCGTGCTGTCCTTGCCGATGGACCACAGCATGCCCAACTGCTTGAAGTTCGCGTAGGCCTCGCGAAGGATGTGAACGCTGGTGTTTTCCAGCTGATCCAGGTGGTCCATACAGTGTCCTCAGGAACGTAATTGCATATGGGACAACACCGTCGCAGCGGCGGCGTCTACACTCACGTGGGTCGTGTCAATGACAATCTCCGCGTCCGTCGGCGACTCGTACGGATCGTCGATGCCGGTGAAATTCTTGATCTCGCCCCGGCGAGCACGAGCATACAATCCCTTTACGTCACGCCGCTCGCA
This sequence comes from Gemmatimonadales bacterium, assembly GCA_035464955.1. Lineage (GTDB taxonomy): Bacteria > Gemmatimonadota > Gemmatimonadetes > Gemmatimonadales > GWC2-71-9 > JABDII01. The sequence continues at coordinate 6,690 of DATHRW010000131.1, read as the reverse complement.
CTCCTCGATTGGAGTAGAGATATACACCTCGATGAAATTCCGGCAGAGACCCCGAACAAATTCCCGTGAATCCTGATACGGTGACACCAAGGACGCCACCACGAACACCCCATTCTCTTCCAGTTTGCTCGCGAGATAGCCCACCCGGCGGATGTGCGCATCACGCTCGTCGCGGGTGAACCCCGTCTGCGGAAAGATGCTTCGGATCGTGTCGCCGTCCAGGCGCTCCGTCTTGTATCCGCGGCGCTTGAGCTGCGCAAACACCTCCTCCGCGATGGTGCTCTTGCCCGAGCCCGAGAGGCCGGTAAACCAGAGGACGGCCGGCTCGACCTCGCGCCGCCCAAAGCGGATGTGATCCCAGCCACGTTCGTGGGCGTAGTACAGCACCATCTTCGATATGGCTTCCAGTCCTCCCACCGTTGCGGCCAGGCCGATCTCGTGGGTGAACAGCCAGACCAGAAGGGTCGTGGTAAACGTGGCGAGAATCCGCCACGAGATGGTCTTGACGATCGCACGCGCACGCGATTCGCGGTACGGTCCCGTCATCGGCGGCGCCCGCTTGGTGTGCGCATGGCTTCAGTCGATCCCGATCACGAACGAGGGGTTACGGAGATCGGGCCTGTTGTATCGGAGCGGCGATACCCGCTCGCCTGAAGGCGCCGAATTCCGGAAGACACAATCCCCAGCGGCGACATCCCACTCCATCGTCGGCCCTAGCCTCGGGTACACATGGGCCTTGCCCTCGGCCACCCAACAAAACTTGAGCGAACTGCCCGCCTGGACGCGGCGGCCAACCGCGATAGTCTTGAGATAGGCCTCGAGGGCGTCGGACGGATGCGAGCGGCTTTCCACCACCGTGAGTAGTGTGCCAGGTTCGGGCGGTTGGGATTGGATTCGGGTGGCAGCTGCCGGGCCGTCACGCTTCCACGCCCCGAGCCCCCGACCCGCCGTGTACATGAGCCCCCGTGCCGGTGCGAACACGACGCCCAGAACGGGAACACCTTGCTCGATCAGGGCGATATTCACGGTGAACTCACCGTTCCCCTTCAAGAATTCCTTGGTACCGTCGAGCGGATCCACCAGCCAGAACCGGTCCCAGCCTTGGCGCACGGTGTAGTCCGGAATTATCCCCTCTTCGGACACCACCGGGACCGCCGGGTCCCACACAATGAGCGCGGCCTGTATGAGCCGATGGGCCTCCCGATCCGCCGCCGTCACCGGGGAACGGTCCGCCTTCTCCTCCGCCACGGTGCCGGACTGGTAGTGCCGCAACGTCGCGGCGCCTGCCTCCCGGGCAATTGCGTCGAGCCGCTGGAGGCTCTCGTGAGAGATCTCGATCATCGCTCCCGCATCCAATGGTCTCACCATGGCCGGTAAATGATGCCCGCTTCCTGCAGGTGGCTCTTGAGACGAAACACCTGCTCTTCCACGGTTTCATGCTCGGACAGAAGAATGTCGTAGGCGAGGTCGGTCGTCACGTTCTCCCCAACCCACACCGTCTCGATCCGGTCCGAGCCGACGGACGTCCGGATCAACTGCAGCTCCTGGTGCGTGAGCTCGGCGGCGGTGACGACCAGGATGACGCCCGCATCGAGCATCAGGTTGGCAATCTCGCCCAGCCGCCGGAGATGCTCCTGCCGGTTCTCGACCGTCCGCTCGATATCGGCGTCCACGCCGTAGAGCACATTCCCGATGCCCATGAAATACACCACCCGGCCGTCATCGAAGAGTCGAGACTCGAGGCCCTTGGCGACCGACTTCCGGTCGGCCTCCTGCGCCCCGGTGATGAGCATGAGCGTCGAGCGTTGATTGTATTTCTCCGCGCGATGCTCCGGCGCGATGATGCTGGGTTCCCACTTGTAATTCCGGAGCAGGACCTTCTCGCGCACCCAGGCCTGCTGATCCTCAAGCGCTTCGCGGATGATCCCGCCGCCGCGGATTTCATAGCCGTCCACCACGACGAACCGGCTCGTGGCCGTGATCTCCTCCGCCCCGTCAAAGGCGATGTCCCGCTTGAGCTTGAGCGTGCAATCCGCGACGTCATGCCGGTTGATCCGGTCGGGGTCAGTCAGCGCGCTCAAGTTTGAGGCATCGATGACCCGATGGATCTGCTCCAAGCGCATCGGAACGCGGGTCGTGCCCAGCTTGAAAGTGTAGTCCCGCTGCTTGACCAGGGGAGTCTTTCCCAGCCAAAACAGATTCGTCCGAATGAGGCTGGTCACCTTCGGGTGCGGCTCGGAGGCCCGCGCCACGATTTCGCCCCGCGACACGAAGACCTGCTCCGAAAGTGTGAAACCGGTTGCCTGGCCGGCGCTGGCCTCGTGCTGCGATGGGCGATGGAATGCTTCGATGGAGCGAACGTGGCTCTTCTTGCCGGACGGATAGAACACCACCTCGTCGCCCACGCGCAACGTGCCGCTTTGGACGGTCCCGGCAACGATCCGCCGGTCGTCCCCGTGCTGGGTAAACTTGTACACGCCCTGGACTGCCATGCGGAATGGACCGTCGACCGGTAACTGGGGCGCCGCGAATTCGTCGAGCGCCTGGAGAACCGTCGAACCCTCGTACCACGGCATGTGAGCTCCCGCACGAGCGACGTTCTCGCCCTCGCGACCGCTTACCGGGATGAAGTACGTCGGCCGAAGCTCGATCTGCTGCAGGAATGCACCATATTCGTCAACGATCCGGTCGAAGACCCGGCGGTCGTACTCCACCAAGTCCATCTTGTTTACCAACACGGCAATCTGCCGGATCCCGAGCATGGACATCATGTAGCCGTGGCGTCTCGAGTTTTCCTGCACGCCCTCCTGGGCATCGATCACGAGCAATCCGGCCTCGGCCCGTGCCGCACCAGTCACCATGTTCTTGAGGAATTCGATATGGCCTGGGGCGTCAATGATGATGTAGTAGCGCCGGTCCGACTTAAAGAAGACGCGGGCCGAGTCGATAGTGATGCCCTGAGCCTGTTCGTCTTTGAGCGCATCCAGGAGAAATGCGTACTCGAAGGGCCTCGCATTCCGCTCGCACGAGGCTCGCACCTGGTCGAGCTTGCCCTCGGGCAGCGAGCCCGTATCCGCGAGCAGGCGACCGATGATGGTGCTCTTCCCGTGATCGACATGCCCGGCAATGACGATGGGCATTCGCTCCAGCGGAGTCGCGTCGCTCGCCCCGCGTGCGGCAACCGATGGCGTCGCTTCCCGAGGCTCAGCCTTCATTCTTTCCGTCGCTCCGTCCTTCTTCATGGCCGAAAATCCGCCGGCGCACGGCGTTCCACCAGGGCCAGTAGTTCCTCGACCGTCTCCGCAAGCTCGGGGAGAGCAGCCAAGTCGGTGGTCTCCTCCGGGTCCACGGTAAGATCATAGAGCTCCACCTGGCCACTCTCGAGAAGGATAAAGTGCCAGCGCCGGGTCGTCAGTGACTTGACCCACCCATGCGCCGTCGGCCACGACGTTGGTACTTGTGGCCGGAAGCCGACTTCCGCCAAGACAGCAGCGTCGTTCTCGGTGAAGAGCGAGGGCCCGGGAAAAGCTGTCGTCGGCAGTCCGGCGAGTTCCATGACCGTCGCCGGAATCTGGTGAATTCCCACGGCGCGCGATTCACGGACACCGGCCGCCACGGCCGGCCGATACCGGATAACGAGCGGCACATGCACCTGATCCCGGTGAAGCCCGTTCCCGTGATAGATCATGCCATGCTCGCCAAAACTCTCGCCGTGATCCGAGGTCAGCACGATCACCGTGTTCTCCAGGATGCCGCGGCTCTCGAGGCCATGCAGCAAGGCGCCGACACCGGCATCGAGCGCCAGGATCGACTCGTCGTACTGGTTGACCCACTCCCGGAGGAGTTCGGGAGGTGGCAGGGCTGTTTCGTCAGTGACAGCCCCAAGTTCAATACTCTTTCCGACGTGGGTGCGCGGCCCGCCAAATCGTCCCGCGTAGGAGGCCGGCGGCAGGTACGGGCCGTGTACGTCCATGTAGTTCACGAATGCGAAGAACGGACGGCGCTCGGTTCGATCAAGCCATCGGAAGAGCCGAGCATTGATGTCCTCCACGCGCATGCGGCCGGGAATGTCGATCTGGCCGAACTTGGGAAGGAACTCATAGGCGATCTTCCGGCCGAGGACGGTGCGAACCAATGCGTCACCCGGCTTGCGATAGAAATCCTCCCAGTGGACAAATCCGCGATTGAGCCGGGTCTGGCGTCCCGCCCAAAACGTATTCGCCGTGAATCCCGCCGTGACATAACCTGCCCTGGTGAATGCTTCCGCCATGGTCGGAAAGGCGCGCCCGAGAAACGGTCGGCGCAATTGACCCGCCTGATGCTCGCTGACCGGACGACCGGTGAACAGCGACGCGTGCGATGGCAGCGTCCACGATGAGTTGCTGATTGCATTCGTGAAAACGGTCCCCTGCGCCGCTAAGGAATCCATGACGGGCGACGTGGGCCGGTGGTAGCCCTGGAAACCCAAATGATCGGCCCGCTGGGTATCCAGGACCAGGACCAGCACATTGGGCCCTTCGGGTGCGCGGTCTGGGAGTGCGGCGAGGGCCACTCGTTCCCGTGCCACACCACTGCCCACCGCCAGGACGCCGATGACCAAGACCCCTGCTGTGAGCCATGGAAGGGACCGAACCACCCGGGGAATCAAAGTCGCGTGGCGGCGCAGTGTCCGAATGGTCACCGCGCCCATGCCCACACCCAAGAGGACGGACACCATAGGCGAGAACAGCTGGCCCTGCAGGCTCGCGCCCAGGTACCCCGAGAGCGTGACGAGCGCGGCGGCAAGGATGGTGTCCCACCGCCACTGGGGCGTCGCTCGTGACAGCAGTGCTGTCAGGAGGCCAAGGAACGCATACAACGCCATGTAGAATGCTGGCGCGACGAGAAAGACGGGCGCCGAGTTCCCGTTCCTCCAAGCAAGGGCACCGGGCACCAGGCCCAGAACGAAGAACTCGAGTGCCTCCAGAAAGCCGTAGGCCAAACCCAGCCATGCGCCAAGAGCTAAGAGGTGTGACGGATGCACCCCGCCTGGACGCGGCTCGCGTGCCCCGACAGCACCTGTCACAGCTCAGTCCCGCGTTGGATCGGTCGCTCTCCCGGTATCCCGAACAGACCCGAGCCGACCAACCCACACTCACCACCCAGCTTGGGTTGGTGAGGTGAAATCAGCCAGACAGGAAGAAGGTCACCGTGGAGCCAGATTCGCACTACGAGCAGTCAGGTCTTCCGGCTGAAGAGACCCACTACCCGCCGGACGGCTCCCGTGACCTGACGCCAGAAGATCATGAGGAGACCGCCGATAGCCCCCAGGACCGACGTGAGGGGGAGGAGGGTCTCAGGCCCAACATAGAAGAGTCCAAGGTTCAGCAGATTCAATCCCACGGTCACCTCGAGGCGTCAGCGGAAGGATGAGGGTGATGGCTCACGAATGAGGCACTCCAAGCGGGAAAGCGTGACGACAGCGCTTTCCCGCCCTCGATCAGGCCGTCAAATGTCACAGGTCGGCTATCGATTTGCAAATGCCGTACCACGTGTAGGCCTGATTCAGCGCACACCGCCAATGCTGAATCGACCTCAGGGCAACCGGCCGCCAAGCGTTATGTAGCGTTGACGCCACAAGAGCGCGCCAGGGGTACCCTAGACCCGGAGAGCTGGCAGCCGGCCGCGACGGAACTGCACCCCGCCCACCAATGCTAGGACGCCGAGGTACGTGCAGCCACCAAAGGCAATCGCCGCCCAGAGGTTCGCTGGGCGGACCACAATCAGGAGCGCAGCCATCACAAGCCCCGACACCGTGGCCCGCCCCAGCCGGCGGAGTGGCAGGACCACCAGGCCCTCCTCAGCCGCGAATCGGAGTGCCAGGATCGCGCGGAGGAGCTCCGTGACCACAGTCGCCCACGCAGCGCCCATGATCCCGTACCGCGGTATGAGAACCACATTCAGCGCCAAGTTCAGCACCGTGGAGCCGGTGGTGGTCCGGAGCACTTGGTCCTGGCGGCCGCGCGCGACCAGCGCGGAAATGGCGACATTGCGGAAGAGCGAGACCGGCACCGACCAAATCAACACCTTCAGTGCGGCACCTGCCGGCAAGTAGCTCAGGCCGAACACCTGCTGCATGAGTTCGACCGCAAGAAGCGCCCCCCCCAAGGCGACGGGAAGGCCGGCCGTGAATACCTGGGCCTGGGCCGTGTGGTAGAGATTTCGCTCCTCGGTCGTCCTGGCCCCGAGCCGAGTCAAGGTCGGTAGCAAGGCCATGCCGTAGGCCACACCCAAGTTCAACAGAAAGCTGATGAGGGTGTAGCCCGCGGCGTAGTAACCGACGCTCGCGAGGTCACGGAACAGCCGCAGGAACACGAGATCCGAATTGAAGATGAGAAGGCCGAGCAACCCATGGGCTACGAGCGGCCAGGCACGGCGGAACACAGGCCGCACCCGTTCGGGGGCCCAGACGGCTCGCAGTCGAAAGCCTCGGCGCGCGAGTAAGCCCAGGAGCAGGAGGGCCGCCGCCGACTCTCCTGCAAACTGCGCCAGCGGCACCGACCAAATGTCGGCAGTTCGTTGCACCAACATCAGCACCAGGACGATCATCACCGACTCGCCGATGGTGCGCGCGATGCCGACCGGGCGGGCCGATTCCAGGCCGAGATGGACCCATCGGGTGCTGGCGGCGATCGGAATGAGCGTCAGGCT
>DATHRW010000130.1:0-7228 GCA_035464955.1 Gemmatimonadales bacterium | reverse complement strand
CGGTCGAACAAGACGGCACGGTCATCCGGATCGCGATGCCCCACCGGCTCGAGTTCCACGAGGGGCTGACGGCGGTCGTCGGGTGGAACAAGGGACTCGTTACGGAACCGACCACGACCGATCGCGCGATCGGCTTCTTCGAGAGCAACTGGCCGCTCGGACTCCCGATCGTCGCGTTCTTCACGATGCTCTCGCTGTGGCGCCGCCACGGTCGGGACCCCGAGCCGCGGCCGGTGCCGGTTCAGTACGAGCCGCCCGAGGGCATGACCCCCGCCGAAGCCGGGACACTGATCGACAACTCAGCCGACATGCGGGACGTGACCGCCACCTTGGTCGACCTGGCCGTCAACGGCCATATGAAGATCGAAGAGCGCGAGGAGCGGAAGCTATTCGGCCTGATCAAAGACCAAGAAGTCGTGTTTCACCGGCTCGAGCCGCCGGCCGATGCGCGCCTGCTGACACCGCACGAACAACGGGTGCTGAGCGGCGTCTTCACGAGCGGGGCCAAGGCGGTGGAGCTGTCCGATCTCGAGAACGAGTTCTATACCAGCCTGCCCGGCATCAAGAGCGCGATCTTCGACCGGCTGATCGGGCACGGCTACTATCGGAAGCGCCCCCAGACGGTCCAGGGAATCTGGACTGCTGGCGGCATTGCCGCAGGCGTGCTCATCGGCGTGGCAGGGGCTGCACTCTCTGCCAAGCTCAGCATGACTCCGGTGCCGTTCTTCGTGGCGGCAGCGCTGGTGGCGATCATCGTCGTAGGATTCGCCTTCGTCATGCCGGCCAGGACCGCGGCCGGTGCCCGCGCCCGCGAGCGGGTGCTCGGCTTCGAGGACTTCCTTCACCGGGTCGAGTCGGACAAGTACCGCCGCATCGTCCGCACGCCGGAAATGTTCGAACGGTTCCTGCCGTTCGCCATGGCCTTCGGAGTGGAGAAGCAGTGGGCCAAGGCGTTCGAGGGCATTTTCCGGGAGCCGCCGCAATGGTATGCCGGCAATATCTCGACCTTCAACGCGAGCGGATTTTCCGAGCGCATGAGCGCCCTGTCCTCGCGGGCCGCGAGCACCATGTCGTCCTCGCCGCGCAGCTCGGGCGGGTCGGGCTTCAGCGGAGGCTCGTCCGGAGGGGGCGGAGGGGGCGGCGGGGGCGGCGGGTTCTAGCAGAGGCGGAGTGCGCCTTCCCCTGTCCTGTTCGCCGTGCTTGGCCTGGCGGGATTCGGAACCGCCCGACACGCAACCGCCGCGCAGTGAGCTGCTGGTAGCGTGACCGTCCCGAGGAAATGCTATCCGCAATGATCGGCAACAGCGTACTCTCCGCCTTGACCAACCTCGTTCTCTTGGCCGGGTTGTCCTTCACCGTCTATTACGTCTATCACCACAGGCGTCATGGACGCTCGTTCGCCGAGGTGCTCCGTCGGGCCGGCCTCCAGATGGGCGAGAAGGAGTATCTCTGGTATTGCGTGGTCGCGTCGTTGGCCATGGTCACCATTCTCCTGGTCTGGCCACCACCGCTCGACCCCTTCACCAGGCAAGGATCGGCTCAACGGGTATTCACTGGGTTGGGACTCGGGCCCCAGGCACTGGTCATGGCATGCCTGTACGGGATTGTACAGACCGGGTTCAGCGAGGAATTGTTATTCCGCGGCTTGATTGCGGAGAGCCTGTCGCGCAGACTGCCTCTTCTCTGGGCCAACGTGCTCCAGGCCTTGGTCTTCCTGCTACCACACCTGCTGATCCTCTCCGTGATGCCCGAGATGTGGCCTGTTCTCGTGTTTGTGTTCCTTGCCGCCCTGTTTGCGGGCTGGGTTCGTATCAGGTCAGGGTCCATTGTAGGGCCGTGGATTCTGCATGCGTCGGTCAACGTCACCATGGCGCTCAGTATTGCCATGCGATCGCAGTATGGATAGCAGGATCTCAGCGAACAAAAGACCGGACACCCCGACGAGCAGGCGACCAGCTAGCATACCCCGGCCCCCAAGCGTGTTGGGCACCAGCAATCCTCACCCAATCCGTCACTCGGTGGCGAGGGGGAACACGTGATCAGGTCGGGAGGCGTTGTTCTGCTCGGAATCGCCGGACTCGTCGTGGTTTGTGTGTACCTCGCAAGCGCGCTGGGTGTGATTCGTAACGTGAACAACTTCACACTGTCCTTGGTGTTTGCTATCGGACCCGTTGCGATCTTTGGCGTGCTCGAGATTTCTCGGCGGCTCGCGACACAGCACGAGCTCCCAACCGTGAAGCTCGGGCAGGTCTTCCTGGTGATTGCCTTCGCGCTGTTCACGCTCATGCTCGTGGTCCAGCAGACGGTCTTCATTCGGTACCGTCAACTCGTCACCGAGGCAGCCGACAGCGCTCACGTCGAAACGCTGCGTGAAGCCTTCGGTCTCGTCAATCAGGTGCAACTCGGGATCGATGTGTGCTTTGACATTTTTTACTGTGGGGGTGTCGTGCTCTTGTCCGTAGCCATGTTTCAGCATCGCGACTTCGGCAAGTTCGTTGGTGTCTTCGGCGTGGTATCCGCGACAGCCCTGTTGGTGTTCAATCTGGCCACCTTCCCCGGAGTTCCTGGGGAGTCGGGCCTCATCGATCTCGGTCCGCTGACGGGGGTGTGGTGGATTTTGGTGATCGTGCTCATGATGCGCGGTGCGATGCGGCAACGAACGAGCCGGACCGACAAACCCTCGCCACGGGCCCTGTGACCACGGTTGCCCCAAATGCCGACACCCGTCGTCGTATCCGCCGCGCTCATCACCCTCGCGCTGGTGTTCTACTCCCTGGGGGTCTGGGCCGAGCGAATCGCCCGCTACCTCAAACCCTGGCACGTCGCCGCTTTCTGGACGGGATTCCTGTTCGATGTCTCGGGCACGTGGGCCATGCATCGCTTGGCGGAGGGGCGGTTCGATCTACGGGACCCCCATACGCTGAGCGGGCAGATCGCCCTTTGGTTGATGCTGGCCCATGCCATCTGGGCCACCGAGGTGGTCCGGCGTGGCAGCGAGGAAGCACGGACGGGGTTTCGTCGCTACTCCCTCCTAGTGTGGCTGGTGTGGCTGGTGCCCTATTTCAGCGGGCTCTCCCTGGCCATGCGTAGGTGACCGGTAGGGTGGCGGGCGACCCTCCCTGTCGCCACCATGGCGGGGCGCTAAGTTTCATGCGGTGCACTTCTCGGAGTTGCCCATGCCCGCCATGCCTCGCGTCATCGCCCTTCTGCTCCCGGTCGCCCTTGCCTGCTCCTCACCTACGGCCCCGGACGCCGAAGGCACGTGGGGTGGCACGCAGGTAAGCCTCGAGCTCACGCGCTTCGGTGGGACCCTGACCTATCTCTGTGGCACCGGCACCATCGATTCGACGTGGACCTTGAACCCCGACGGGCGCTTCACCGCTACGGGGCTCCATTACTTTGGCGGCGGACCAATTTCCATCGAGGGACGCCCGCCCCATCCGGCTCGCTATGTCGGCGAGCTTGAGGACGACGACCTGACCCTGACGGTGACTCTCACCGACCTAGGACAGACCCTTGGACCGTATCGCCTCGTCCGTGGCGGGCCGAGCGTCTCCGAAATCTGTTTCTGAACATCTGGACAATCGATAGAGACGAAAGGGCTCGACATGCGCGTCACGATCCGTCGGTGCCGCTACTGAGTCACGGCAATCCAAGCCGCCCGGGCGGCGGCAGACTTGGAACGAGAGCTCGACGTCACCGTTGAACTGGTCAGCGGACGCTACGGCGAGCTGACCGTTCTCGCGGACGGCGAGGAAGTCGTGAACGCTGGGCCGCTGGGTTTTTTGGGGATCCTTCCCCGGCTACGAACCATCCGGGAAGCTGTCCAGCGTAGGGTAAAACCCCGCGGCTCCAATTCGACCCCACCGCCGCGGCGGACGCCATGAGGCGCCGGTGAGCGTCCTCGAGACGGAGCGTCTCACTCTCCGGCGGCTCTCGATGGACGACGCCGAGTTCATTCTGGCGCTTCTCACTGACCCCACTTTTCTCAAATACGTGGGCGACAAGGGCGTCCGGACGATCGCGGACGCAAGCGACTACATCCTGTCCGGACCCATCGCCAGTTACCAGCAATTCGGCTTTGGTCTCTATCTGGTCGTGCTGAAGGGGGACGGGAGCCCAATCGGCATGTGCGGACTGCTCAAGCGCGAGTCGCTGCCGGATGTCGACATCGGTTTCGCCTTTCTGCCCCGCTACCGGTCTCGGGGATACGCCTACGAAGCAGCCGCCGCGGTGCTGGCCTACGCCCGGGCGCAGCTCGGGCTCGGCCGGATCGTGGCTATCACCGTTCCAAACAATACCGGCTCAATCCGAATCCTCGAGAAGATCGGACTCCGGTTCGAGCGCATGGTCCGCCTCTCCAAGGACGCTGAAGAGCTTCAGCTGTTCGCATCCGGTAGCACGGAGTCAGGAGAATCGACTTGACTGAACGGCACATACCGTCGCGGACCCCAGTGCAAGGCACCGAGGTCCCGGGAGTATCTGGTTGGCGGATGGGTCGCTACCCGACGCGCTGCGAAGCGCTGCTGCCACTCATCGGTCGGGCCTCCACCGAGACCGAGATAGCGCGTAGGTAGTCGACCGCTTTGAAGACCACAATCAAAATCTCCATCATCACCCGGAAGTACATGGCTAGGAGCAGAAAGGCCACCCCCGCAAGCGGCACGCCGACGATCAGCGCGCCAAGCTTGCCGAAGAAGCCGCCGGCCATGCCGAGGGTGGCAAGCAACAGGGCGTAGAGAAACCGCTGGATCTTGGGCGTAATGAAGTGGGTGAACGACAATCGAAGATCGATGAGATTAGGCCTCGCTGGTCCATGGCTCGCTCCAGGGATGGGGGGACGTAGTCTCGGTATCGCGGCCCCAGAGGGGGTCTCACCCCGCATTACGCGGCTTGGGGGCCGGAGCTGTCACGGCGCGACCGGTCAGCTCCAACGGCCGCAGTAGCGCATACCTGGGTGCGAAGTAGCTTCTCCTTGGGACTGGCGCGGCACCTGCTCGCCAAGCCAGCGGTTGCGCGATATCCGGAGGAGAGGTCGATGACGCAAAGACTTCCAGTGATGATTCTCGTCTTCTCTGCAGTTGTGACCCCGGCCGGGCTCGGCGCGCAGGAGATCGATACGGTGCGGGTCGGGAGCCGCGCCCTACAGGGTGTGCAACTCAAACCCGGCTCGATAGTGATGGGGAGCTTTACCCGCAACCATGGTGTTGAGACGCCCACCAGTACAACGACCCAGCATGTCACGTCCGGCAGCCGAGGCACCGAAAAGGTGTACCTGATCGAGACTGTTCACGCCTCGGGTGACGACGATACGACGCGATCCGTCATCGTTGTTCGGACCTCGGATTTGTCCCTGATGCACCACCGAGTGAAGGCTGCACACGATTCGGCAGCGGTCACTGCAACCAGCCACTATCTCACTGGTTGGGTGGTGCTGCCCGATGAACCGGTTTCCGTTCTGGATCAGCAACTCGATCACCCAGTATTTCCCATCGAGGGACAGGTCCCGTGGCTCTTTCCATTACTCCCGCTCGCAGAGGGATACGCGGCCACGATACCACACTACTCGGAGTGGGCAGGCGGTGAGCAGTGGTCCACCATTCGAGTACTCAGCTCCGAGATGGTCCGTAGCGGTACCGAATCGTTCGAGTGTTGGAAGATCGACGGCGGTGAATTATTTCCTGGATATCGCGTCACCTATTGGGTCGATAAGCGCACACGTAAGATTGTACAGGGCGTGGCTCGTGGCTCTGGAGCTGGACCTGAGTACTGGTCGAGAGCACGCCCCTGAGCCAAGAGAAAGGGGCCAAGTATGTCGGAGCCGACACTCGGGATCGGAACAAAAGGTCCACATCGTCACTCGACGGTTGTTCGAGGAAGACCTCCGCCGCCACTTCGTGGGAAGCATTACCGGAGGCTCCGGCAATTACCACGAAGTGCAAGGATACGCCTTCATCTTTCAGCCCGGAAGGAACGAGTGGCAGCGCCGCCCGGAGCTGCGCACCCGCATTTTCTCGCTGGGTTCCGCCGGACTGATTGTCAATGTCATCCCAGACGATATCGATACCGTCGCCCTGGCCTATGCGCTGGTCGGGAATCGTCTCGTTCTTACCGACAATGCCGGGTATTCGCTCGATATCAACGAATTCGGCGTCTCGCGCTAGCGCGGATCACTGCTGCGTTGAGGGCCTCAGCCATGCTCATGAATCGATCCCTCCGCGTCCACGGCGCCGGGCTATTGCTGGCCGGCTTTGACCTCGGCAAGCGCACCTCGCTCGAGACCACACTCCGCCATAGATTGAGTTCTCCCCCTCGGAAACGTCCTCAACGAAGCACAGGGGAGGCAATTATGCGTCTGACCATTCGCGTAACGGCTGCCGTGCTGGTGGCACTCACCGCGGCGTCCTGTGCTAGATCGGAGACGGCCCAACTCGAGGCCAACAAGGACCTAGTGCGCACATTTGTCGCGGCCATGAACGCCGCGGACTCGAACGCGCTCGACTCGTTGGTCACGGAAGACTTCCACCGCCACAGCCAGGCCACCCCCGGTGTGCAGATAACCTCGCGCGACGAATTCAAGAAGCTCCAGGAATCCTTCCTCGCAACCATGCCCGATCAACACGTGACGATCGACATGCTGGTGGCGGAAGGCGACAAGGTTGCTGCGTACGCGACCTATGCCGGCACCATGACGGGGCCGATGGGCGAATTTCAGCCCACTGGAAGGCGGGCGGAAAGCAAGTTTTTGAGCATCTTTCGCATCGAGGGCGCCCGGATCGCGGAGCTCTGGGTCGAGTGGGACAACCTGGCCATGCTCGCCCAGTTCGGGCTTTTCCCGCCACCGGCGGGACCGAAGGAGTGATTATCGGCTGATACGTGCCGCAACGGCAGACGGAAGACGAAGGAGTACTGTCATGAACGATCCTATTGACGCACAGGCGACCCTGGAGGCCACCCTCAAGGACGAGATCGTCCGCATGTACCAAGATGGCAGGGCGAACTCACGGTCGCGGTTCGTCGCGCGGGCAAGCTGCACCTGGGCGACGTTGGTGGCCAGCACGACGAGCAGCAGGCACGTGGCGACGAGCGACATCCAGAGGGCGGCACGCACTGGAGCCACGACGCGGTCGAGGAGCGGCTCCGTGCGGAGGCCGAGGTCGGGATCGGCGCCGGGCTCGGCCGTGTCGATCGACGCCGCAACGGCCTCGAGCTCGGCGGTCGCGGCGGT
>DATHRW010000129.1:0-9735 GCA_035464955.1 Gemmatimonadales bacterium | reverse complement strand
ATCTGCCCCGCGCACTGGAGCGGATTGATCGCGCGGCCCACGTCGTGTGCCGCCACAACGCGCGAGAGTTTGCCCTCGTCGTCCAGGATGACCACCTGAGTCGCGTAGCCGAAGGTCATGTGGGTCTTGGGATCGTCGGTCTTGGCACCCGGCTTGGTGGTGAAGTCGCAGACGTACTCGCCGAGGTACTCGCGGCCAGCCAGCTGGTCGAGCGGGCGCTCTGCCAGGTCGGCGGCGAGCTTCCGGCTTGCAATCTGTGCCGCAGCCGTGCCGAGGGCGGTCGCGCGCGATGCCGTGGTCATGCCGCAGAACACGGCCGGATCGCTCACTGTCCGGACGGTCATAATGTCGGGCTCGAGCTCGGTCTCCTCGCCCACCACCTGTTGCAGCACCGTGAAGAACCCCTGGCCCATCTCGGTGTACCCGGTCACGATCTCCAGCCGCCCGCCCTCAACCACCCGGAGAATCACGCGGCAGCCGTCTTCCATTCCATTGCCGATGCCGGTGTTCTTGATGCCGCAGGCGATGCCGGCGTAGGTGGCACTCTTGTACACGTCCTTCACGGCCTCGAGCGTCTGCCGGATCCCACAGCTCGCGGTCATGCGTTGGCCGGTGGCAAACGCGTCGCCCGGCGCCAGGATGTTGCGTTCGCGGATGTCGTAGCCGTCGATCCCCACGCGTTCGGCCAACAAGTCGAGCACGCCCTCGATGGCGAAGGCCGCCTGGTTGGCGCCGAACCCGCGCATGGCACCCGACGGCGGGTTGTTGGTGTACACCGTCTTGGCTTCGACGTCCACGTTGGGCACCCGGTAGGGGCCGCACGAGTGCCCCGCGGCGCGCTCCAGCACCTTCATCCCGACAGATGCGTAGGCGCCGGTGTCGCCGATGATCCGGGCGCGCACGGCGGTGAGCTTCCCGTCGGCGTCGGCCCCGACCGTGTAGTCGAGCGTGATCGGGTGGCGCTTGGGATGGATGCGGATCGACTGCTCGCGGGTGAGCACCGTCCGGACCGGACGATCGAGCAGCCGTGCGGCAAGCGCCGTGTGGCCCTGGATCGAGAGATCTTCCTTGCCGCCGAAGGCGCCGCCGTTGGTCACCAGCTCAACGTCGATCGTCTCGGAGTCGACACCCAGGATCGCCGCGATTTGGAGTTGATCGTCGTGGACGCCCTGGCCTTGGGAATAGACCTTGAGACGGTCGCCGTCCGGCACGGCCAGACAGGCCTCCGGCTCGAGGAAGGCGTGCTCGATCCGCTGGGTAGTGAAGCGTTGCTGGATTACGTGCGCCGACGTGGCGAGAGCGGCATCGACGTCGCCGCGCGAGAAGGCGCTGGTCTCGAGCAGGTTGCCGGATTCATGGACCCGTGGGGCGTCCGGCGCCAGGGCCGCCTCGGGATCGGTGACCGGCTCGAGCACCTCGTACGAGACCGTGATCGCGTCCGCCGCCTGGCGCGCGTGGTACTGCGTGTCGGCGACCACCAGCGCCAGGACGTCGCCCACGCAGCGGGTGGTTTCGCCCTGGGCCAGGAACACCGGCCAATCCTTGATGATGAGCCCCACCGACCGCTGGCCCGGCACGTCGTGGGCGGTGAGCACGCGCACCACTCTGGGCATCGCGAGCGCCGGTGCCGGATCGATGCCGGTCACACGCGCGCGGGCGTGCTCGCTCAACACCACGGCACCGTGCAGCATGCCGGGGAGGCGCATGTCGGCCACGTAGGGCTTCTCGCCCATGGCGTGCTCGAGGCCCCGGTAGCGGGCCGTTGTGCTGCCGATGCCGTGGCAGTTCGGGCTCGGTTGGGTGGTGCGCGACAGGCCGAACTGCTCGCCGAAGAAGTCCGTGCGACGCGGGCGGTCGGACGGGAACGCTCCGCCCTTCTCCCAGGCTTGGCCGGCGGTCTGGATCGCGTCCACAATGCGGGCGTATCCGGTGCAGCGACACAAGTGTCCGGGCAGGGCCTTGACGACCAGGTCGCGATCGGCCGCCTGACCGCGGGTGAGCAATGCACTCGCCCGCGTGACGATGCCGGGGATGCAGTAACCGCACTGGATCCCGCCCTCCTGTACGAAGGCCCGCGACAGGACCTCCCGCTGTTCGTTCGCCACGCCTTCGAGCGTCGTGACGGACTTCCCTTCGATTTGCGCCGGTTTCTTGAGGCACGCCAGGACCGGTGTGTCGTCCACCAGGACGGCGCAGCAGCCGCAATATCCCTGCGGCGCGCAGCCGTCCTTGACCGAAGTGACGCCGCACTCCTCCCGCAGCACGTCGAGGAAGTGCATGCCGTCTTCGTACGGGACGGAGACTTCGGTGCCGTTCAGGGTGAAACGCAACGTCGGCATGAGCGTCCTGCGTTGGGGTGTTCAGGAACCGCCTATGGCATGAGGGGTGGCTCCCGGTTCACTGAAGATAGGAGGCGACTGGGGGATTGGGCAAAGCGGGAGCGTTCAACCCGCGGCCAAATCCACGTTAGACCTCCCTTTCGGCGGTAGACGCTGGCATCTTGTACACTAGGAACGTACCGAAGCGACTGGGGCGCGCCCCTCGCGCATGTCCGCGAGCCGAGCCGGCTAGCAGATCCCGCCGGGAGTTTGTAGATGGCTATTGAGGAAGAGAAAGAGCCCCGTGAAGACGCGGCGTCCGAGAATGGTGAATGGGTCACGATCCCCGGCGTGGTGGTCGAGGGCTACGGCGTCGCGTCGGGCGTGAGCGAGGATGGCCCATACCCGGAAGGCACCATCACCACCCAGCTGCCCTTCTTCCAAGAACTCGGACTCGATTTCTCGAGTTTTTACCCCGCGACCCTCAACGTCTCCATCGCTCCATTCTCGTTCGCGCTCCGCTATCCCGAGCACACCTTCCGGCAGGTCAAGTGGACGGGCCAGGCGCCGGCGGAGGATTTCTCCTTTGCCCCCTGCCGGGTGACTCTCGAAGACAAGACCTATCGCGGGTACGTCTATTACCCTCACCCCGACACCAAGCCCGATCACTTTCATGATCCCTCGACCGTCGAGGTCATCACCGGATTCATTCCCGGCGTGGCCTTCGGCACCCCGGTCCAGCTCCAAGTACGCCGCGACCAGATCACGGTGCTCGCCGGATCTGACGAGTAACGCTTCGTTCGGAGGTACGTCATGCAACGCGTGACCCGCTTCTCATTGGGCACGATACTTGTGGTACTCGCGTGCCGGCCGGCACCGGAGGGCAGGGTCGAGATGATGGCTCAGCTGTTCGCGAGTGACGGCGTCACGTGGGTGGATCTGAGCTACGCCTATGACGACCGCACGGTGTTTTGGCCGACCGCGGAATCATTCACACTGGACGTCGTCGCGGCGGGAGTGACCGAGGGTGGCTATTACTACGCCGCCAACAACTTCTGCATGGCGGAACACGGCGGCACTCACCTCGACGCGCCGGTCCACTTTTCTGAAGGACGGCACACCAACGATCAGATACCGATCGATCGATTGATCGGGGCCGCAGTCGTCGTGGACGTGAGCGCTGGCGCGGCTGCGAATCCCGACTATCAGGTGAGCGTGGCCGATCTCCAGGCTTGGGAAGCGGAGCATGGTGCGATTCCCGATGGCGCGGTCCTCTTGCTGCGCACCGGCTGGGGGTCGCGCTGGCCCGACCGAGCGCGGTACTTAGGCACCACCCTCACCGGCCCGGAGGCGGTTCCGGAGCTGCACTTCCCGGGGCTCCATCCGGATGCGGCCCGGTGGTTGGTACAGCATCGGAAGATCGACGCGCTCGGGATCGACACGCCGAGCATCGACTACGGCCAATCGACCCTGTTCGAGAGCCATCGGGTCCTCTATGCCGAAAACATTCCGGCATTGGAGAACGTGGCCGCGCTGGATCGGATGCCCCTCACCGGGGCATATGTGGTGGCACTGCCCATGAAGATTGCCGGCGGTAGTGGCGGGCCGGCACGGATCGTGGGCGTGACGATCGATGGGTGAGGGATTGAGGCGCAGGACTTGTAGCCTCGACTATTTCATCCGGCCCGATCAAGGAGACTCCCGATGCGCCTCCGCAGCATGACCCTGGTAGCCCTCGTCCTGTCGATCGCCGCGCTCGGCTGTTCGACATCGCAGCCGACGCCGGCCGAAGTCGATGCGGAGTTTCGGACCCTGCTCGCTGCTGTGGACGAGCAGCTCCCGGGCGCAGCCGCGGCACGCCTCACCGAATCCATGAACGCGAATCGAAAATACGACATCGTCACCGAGGTCGAAAACGGAAATCGCCCGCCTCCGTTCCTTGGCCGACGGCCGGTACCACGAGGCGCGTGAGTTGACGCGCGAAGGGGACCTCGATCGCGCGGAAGGCATGCTACACGATCTCGCGACCTACCTGCCTGACACGCCCGACGGCGAGAGCTCCACGCAGCATCTGGAGTTCGACTTCTACCTCGGCAAGGCGCAATGGCTCATGGTGCGCCAGCGCTGGGAAGAGAGCCGCGAGGTGGCGCGCCCGCTGCTCGAGCGAGACCTGACGGTCGCGCAGAAGGACCAGGTAGAGGCGATCCTCGATGCCGCCTACGCCCAGGCGGAGCGCGCCGAGGCGCGGGCCGCGTGCCGTCAGCTGGTGATCCTCCTGGAAACGAGGTACATGGAGGAAGGGCAGTACCCGTCCCGGCTCACCCTGGCCGATGTCAAGGAACTGGATCCGTACGGCAGCCGCTCGGTGCTGCGCGCTCTCTCTGCCATCGAGGGATACCAACAGACCGACCGGGGCTATTCCTTCACGGCCGTGAGCAGACGGAAGCAGCATCGCATTCGAGTGGCCGACGGGACCATCGAGGAATAGGAGTCAGGCTTCCTCGGGGACGGGAAGCTTGGGCGGCGGAGGCCGCCGGGCCACCAGCCAGATACCAATGAACAACGCCACGGCCGCAATCAACATGGCGGCCGTCGGCTCCTCGCCGAATACCAACCAACTCGCAATGCCCGCGATGAGCGGCTGACTGTAGACGTAGATCGCGGTGGTCGAGGCCCGCACCCGCGCCAGCCCGATCATGGCCAGGAGGTAGCTGATGACGGTTGGGAACGCGATGATGAAGGCCAGGGACCACCAGGCACTTGCCGCGCCGGGGTCGGGCAGGAGCTTGGCACCGGAGGCGAAGAACGGGAGCGCCACGAACGACAGGACGTAATTCCAGGCCAGAATCACCAGCGCCGGATACCGCTCGGTCAACGGCTTCGCGATGACGAGATAGATGGAATAGGACAGCGCGTTGCCCACCATCAGCAGGTTACCCGGGCCATAGTGGGCCAGAATTCGGGCCCCCCCGCCGTTGCCAAACAGAAGCGGAGCCATGCCCACCAGGGCGATCAGAACGCCGCCGGCGCGGATGGCGCTGAAGCGTTCCTGTCCCACGGCCGCGGCGATGGCGAAGGTAAAGACCGGAATCATCGACATCACGAGGCCGGCGTTCATGGGGGTCGAGCGGGACAGGCCGACCAAGAACATCCCCTGGTTGATCACCACGCCCAGGAGCGCGCACCAGAAGAACCGAGCCAGGTCGCCGCGCTCGGGCAGGGCGGCCCTACCGTGGAGCAGGAAGGCGAGGGCGCCCAGGATGACGCCGCCCGCCCCGATGCGCCAGGTGCCCACCCCGAGCGGCGACACGCCGCCGGGTCCGAACACGATGGTCCCGAACACCGGAAAGAGCCCGAAGCCCACCTGGGCGGCGCTCAGGGACAGATGCCCGGTCAGGATGCGGCGCCGTGCGATGTGTGCGGAATCGGTGGTCGGCATGAAGCCACAATCTACGGTGATCGGGGTACCGCGTCATGCGGGTCGGTGGGGCGAGATTGCGTTTTCGTGGGTGGGCGCCAACTTACCGTCTATGCCAAGCCACAGAGAGACACCGGAACCGACCGTCCTGATCACCGAGGAAACCATTCGGGAGCGGGTGATCGACCTGGCCTCCCAGATCTCGCGGGACTACCGCGCCAAGGGCGAGGTAGTGCTGGTCGGCGTGCTCAAGGGGGCATTCGTTCTGCTCGCCGACTTGTCTCGCCGCCTGACCATCCCGCGGCGAATCGAGTTCATCGGCCTGTCGAGTTACGAGCAGGGCAGCGTGTCCGGGGAGGTGCGGCTCGAGATGGATCTGCGCCATCGGGTGGAGGGGAAGCACGTGCTGATCGTCGAAGACATCGTCGATTCGGGCAACACCCTGCATTACCTGATCGACCTGTTACAAGCGCGGAACCCTGCCTCCATCCGCACCTGTGTGCTGGTGCGGAAGCTGAGCCGTGTCGAGCGCGACGTCCAGGTCGACTACCTCGGCTTCGACATCCCGGACGTGTGGGTGGTGGGCTACGGCCTGGACTACGCCGAGCAGTATCGCACGCTGCCCTACATTGGCGTGCTGGAGCAGGTCGAGCAGTCGGGCAAGTAGCCCTCAGCGGTTACAGGTCTGGGCCCGGCCGCCATCGATGGCGATGGTCTCCCCGGTGATCCAACCGGCACGGGACGATCCAAGAAACGCGATCAGCTCCGCGACTTCCTCAGGCTGACCCGCCCGCCCCAGCGGGTGGGTCGTCTTGCTCCGCTCCAGAAAGGCCGCGTACGCCGCTTGGTCCATCCCGCCGGCCCGGTGGAGCTCGGTGCGTACCACCCCCGGATTGACCGCGTTCACCCGGACCCCGTCGGCTGCCAGCTCGAGCGCCAGGCAACGGGTCAGCTGATCGACCCCCGCCTTGCTCACGCAGTAGGCCAGCACACCCGGGAACGCCCGGGTGCCGGTAACGCTGCTCACGTTGACGATCGCGCCTCGGCTTTCCTTCAATAACGGAATCGCGAGCCGGGTGAGGTCGAACACGCTCCGGAGATTGATGTCGAGCATCCGGTCCCAGTCGTCCAGGCTGGTGGTCTCCCAGGTCCCGGTCGTCAGGATGCCAGCGGCGTTGACCAGGAGATCGAGGCCGCCGGCCTGTTTTCGTGCCGCCGCGACCAGCGAAGTCCGGAAATCGGCCGATGTTAAGTCTCCTGCGATTGGGATCCACCGTTTCCCTGCGCCGAGGTCGGTCGCGGCCTGATCGAGCGCTTCCTTCCGCCTCGCGGTGCCGACCACGGTCGCTCCGCGCTCAAGGAGCAGCCTGGCCGTGGCCCGGCCGATGCCGCTGGTGGCGCCGGTCACCAGGGCGTGCTTCCCATTGAAATCGTTCATGATCGCTCGGTGTTGTTGGTCAAGGATGGCGGTCGGTGCCGTTCGCCGCGAACGATACAGAAGATGGCGGGTTCAGGGGTCGAGCGGTATGCTCAGGGGGTGACAGCGTGTTTCGGGTTCTCGTCGACCTATGCTGGTTGACGATCGAGAGTGAGCCGAAGAGGCAGTTTCACCGAGGAGTTTAGCCGTCATGAAAACGTCGCTCGCCGTCCTGGCCGCCATCCTGCTGACCGCCTTCGGGTCTCCACTGCCGGCCCAAGACTTCACACCATTGCTCGACGCCGGTCGCCGCGACCTGCTGCACGAAGCCCTCTCGGGCGAGCGCACCAAGGATCATGTGATCCAGATCAGCCGGCATCATCGGATCCAGGGATCGCGCGGCTACCGCCACGCGGCCGAGTATGTCGAGGCCGCGCTTCGGGCGGCAGGGTTCACCGACTCCGACGCGTTCACCGAGTCGTTCCCCTCCGACGGCCGAGTGAGTTACCAGACCTGGCAGTCGCCCTCGGGCTGGGACATCACCTTCGGCGAGCTCCGCATGGTCGAGCCCCGCGAGGAACGGATCGTCGGCTATCCCGAGATCGCCATGAGTGTCATCACCTACTCCAATCCCGGCGACGTGACGGCCGAGTTGGTCTGGGTCGGGCGCGGCACCAGCGACGCGGACTATGAGGGAAAGAATGTCGCGGACAAGTTCGTCCTGGCGACCGGCTACGGCGGGTCGGTCCACCGGCTTGCGGTCTTGAAGTATGGCGCCGCGGCAGTGGTCTGCTACCTCGACGACGACCGGGCCCGGGAATACCCTGACATGCTGGCGTACACCGGCATGTGGCCCCTGACCGAGGAGCTGCAGCGGGTCACCTTCGGGTTCAACCTGACCAACCGGCAGGGCAGCGGGCTTCGGGCCCTGCTCGAACGCGGCACCACAGTGGTGCTCCAAGGCCGGGTGAGCGGCATCGGGCTCGAGCCTTACTTCATGGATGTGCCGGTGGCCGTCATCCGGGGCTCGGGGCGTCCCGACGAAGAGATCGTCTTCAGCGCCCACCTCGATCACCCCAAGGAGTCGGCCAACGACAACGCGTCGGGCTCGGCCGCGCTGGTCGATATCGCGGCGACGCTCCATCAGCTGATCGAGTCTGGCCGGCTGCCACGGCCCAAGCGCACTCTCCGGTTCCTCTGGGTGCCTGAGTGGTACGGCACGATGGCCTACATCGACCGCCACCCCGAACTCCGGGGGCCTGCGCTCGGCGGCCGGGTGCTGGCCAACTTGAACCTCGACATGGTCGGTGAGAACCTCGAGCTCATTCACTCCCAAATGGGATTGACCCGGACACCGGCCTCGATCCCCTCGGCGCTCAGCGACGTGGTGGCCAACATGGCCGAGATGGTGTCGCGGATGGATGTGCGCACCCCGCGCGGCAGCCTGTCCGCCATGAACTACCGGGTCACGCCGTACTCGGGCGGCAGCGATCACATGATGTTCATCGACCGGAAGGTGCCGGGCATCATGTTGGGCCACGGCCCCGATTACACCGACCACACCTCGGAGGATACGCCGGACAAGGTGGATCCGGTGGAGCTCGAGCGGAGCGAGATCATCGCCGCGGCAACGGCTCTCTATCTGTCCGACCTGACTGGCGACGAAGCAGCCGATCTGGCCTACCTGGTCGGGCAGAACGGCATGGCGCGGCTGGGTGCTGCGGCGCGCGAGGTCCGGTTGGCGATGCTGACTGCGTCGGACGATGAGCGCGCATCGGCCTGGTTCGAAGGCCAGAACGCGCTGACCCATACGGCGGCGTGGGAGCAGGCGGCGGTCGCGTCGGTCGGGCTCTTCAATGAAGGCGAGGAATCCCGGCGTGCGCTCCGTGCCGCGGGGAATAGGCTCGATCAGGTTGCCGCCGCCCTACGAACGGCGCTCGGCGATGAGGCACGGGCCGCGGGTCTGCCCACCGGTCGAGCGAAGACCGCCACCGATGCACGGGTACCGGTTCGGCTGACCCGAGGTCCGCTTGACTTCGGCCTTCCCGAAAGCGGATTGGATCCGGCCCGCGCCGCCTGGTACTCCACGCCCGAGTTCACCCTGAACGGAAACCAGCGCTTCGAGTTGGTCAACTTCATCGACGGGGCACGAACCGTGACCGACATCCGGAATGCGCTGAGCGCCGAGTACGGGCCCGTGCCCACGTTACTCGTCGGGCGCTACCTTGAAGACCTCGTGGAGGTGGGTACGGTGGCGTGGAAGTGACCACGCCACCGACGCGGGCTGCCATGATCGAACCGCGTAGGACTTGGGCACGTCCTTCTTGGGATCGACGAATGGCTGCGTGACCACCGTAGCCTCCCGTTCGCCCGCCGGCGTGTGGATGGTGAGCGCGGTGCCGAGCTTTGCGTACTTGGTCGGCACCATGACGTAGCCGATGTTCCGCTCCAGGCGGGGCGAGTAGACTGCCGATGTGACTGATCCCACCTGCGTGCCTCGGGCATGGACCGGCCAGCGTGTCATATTGAGGTCCCGTGGGTCGCCGGCGATCTCGACGCCGGCCAGTTTCCGGCTCACCCCT
>DATHRW010000128.1:0-4667 GCA_035464955.1 Gemmatimonadales bacterium | reverse complement strand
CTCATCTGGAAGCGACTGCCACGCCCGGCGTGGGGGTTGGCCATCGGGCTCGTCATCGTCCTCGAACTCTGGAGCGTCGAGCGGCATTACATCAAGTGGAGCCCGCCGGCGGACCAGCTCTTCGCGGCCGATGACGTGATCCGCGCGATCGAGCAGGGCCCGGCGCCTTCGCGAGTGCTGGCACTGCATGAGGCGTACGACCGGAAGAACTACCTCATGAACCACGCTTTGAGGGAAGTGCTGGGCTATAGCGGGCAGGAGCTTCACCGCTACGACGAGCTGCTCGGCGGAAAGAACGTCTGGGAGCACCTATTTTCCTTAAATGAAAACCTGTTTAAGGTCCTGGCCCTCGATTATGTAGTGGTGGACCAACCGATCGAGGATCCGAGGCTGGTCCCGGCCACCGATTCCGCGCTCTACACCAGCCGCGGCGACCAGGCCTTCCTGTATCGTTATGCCAATCCGGCGCCGTTCGCGCACTTAGTCGCGAATGCGGTGAAGGTGCCAGACCAGCAGATCATCCCGACGCTCCTGGACCCGCGCTTCGACCCGACCCGGCTCTTGTTGGTGCCCGAGGACTCGCCGGCCGGCGCCAGCGGCATCGACAGCATTCCGCCCCGGCTGCCCGGTACGGTTGCGATTGCCGAGCCGCATGCCGGAGCTTTCGAGTTCACCCTCGAGCCGGCGCCGGCCGAGCCGGCGTATCTCTACGTGGCCGAGAATTACTATCCCGACTGGCGGGCCACGGTGGACGGCGCTCGCGTACCGGTGCTCCGTGCCCAATACAGCATGATGGCGGTGGCGGTGCCGGCCGGCGCCCGGGCGGTCAGGCTCGAGTTCAAGTCCGGCGGCTACGCGAAGGGCAGAATCATGAGCCTGGCGGTCTTGATGGCGCTCTTGGTGCTGTTGGTGGCGCAGGGCATCCTGTTGCGCAGGCGGGCCCATGGCTGAACGGGCCTTGGTGGCGATTCCCACCTATAATGAAGCTGAGAACATCGCACGCATCATTCCGCGGGTGCTCGAGCAGGACCCGCGGATCGAGGTCCTGGTGGTGGATGACAACTCTCCCGACGGGACCGGGCAGCTCGCGGATGACATCGCGGAACGGGACCCGCGCGTCCATGTGCTCCACCGCGACGCCAAGCAAGGGCTCGGCAAGGCTTACCTGGCGGCGTTCGCGTGGGCGCTCGAACAGGGATACGACTACGTCTTCGAGATGGACTCGGATTTCTCGCACGACCCGAAATTCTTGCCCGAGTTCCTTCGGATGATCGAGGACGTGGACCTGGTGATCGGGTCGCGCTACAAGACCGGGGTCAACGTCATCAATTGGCCCATGAGCCGGCTGCTCCTTTCCTGGGGCGCCAACGTGTATGCCCGGTGGATCACAGGCCTCCCGCTGCGTGACTCGACCGGCGGGTTCAAGTGCTTCCGGCGGGTGGTCCTCGAGACCATCCCGCTCGACCGGGTGCAATCGAACGGGTACGCTTTCCAGATCGAGATGAGCTTCCGGGCCTGGAAGAGAGGGTTCCGGCTGATGGAGATTCCCATCGTCTTTGTCGACCGGGTCCAGGGCAACAGCAAGATGAGCAGAAAGATCATTCGGGAGGCCATCTGGATGGTCTGGTGGCTCCGCTTGAAGGCAATCTTCCGGAGGCTCTGACGCCTTCACCGCTCCGTTTCCACAAGATGACCGGCTCGGGGAACGACTTCGTCTTTCTCGACGGGCGGACGACGTCGACCAGCGACTGGCCGGTCGAGCGGATCGTCCGGGTGTGCGCGCGCCGGTCCGGGGTAGGGGCCGATGGCCTCGTCATCCTGAGCCCCGCGGGCGCCGGTCGGGTCCGGATGGCCTTCTTCAATGCCGACGGCTCACGGGGGGCGATGTGCGGCAACGCAGCGCTCTGCGCCACGCGTCTCGCGGCCCGGCTTGGCCTCGTGTCGGGCGATGAAATGGTGCTCGAGAGCGATGCCGGAGCCTTCGCCACGCGGTGCGAGGGGCAGGGTCACCGAGCCCGGCTCAACCTACCTGATTTTGCGGCGCCCGCCCTCCTGCCCGGGATCGCGCTCGGCCTGGGGGAGCGCGGGGCCTGGTTTGCCACGGTCGGGGTGCCGCATCTGGTGCTCCCGGTGGACGATGTGCGGGCGGTGGACCTCGGCCGCCGGGGCGCCGAGCTTCGGTCTCACCCGGAAGTCGGGCCGGATGGAGCCAACGCCAACTTCGTGAGCCGACCCGGTGGACCGTCCGGCGAGGCGAGCTCCCAGTGGGCGATGCGGACCTTCGAGCGGGGGGTCGAGGGCGAAACCCTGGCGTGCGGCACGGGGGCGGTGGCGGTGGCCTCGACGCTCGCAGTCCTCGGGCAGGCGGACCCACCGGTCGAGATCCGGACCCGAAGCGGCCTCCTGCTCACCGTCGACTTGAGAATCCACTTGAACCAGGTGACCGACGTGTGGCTCGGCGGCGAGGGACGGTTGGTCTACGAGGGGGAGCTGGGGAGTGACGAGTAAGGAGCCAGGGGTGAGGAGACGGCGGCTGGGCGGCTAGGCGGTCCGCCCAGCCGCCGACCCGCCGAAAAGGCGGACCTATGTTCTTGGGCCGATAGCCGATAGCGGGGCGGACGGAGTGGACAAGGGTGTGGAAGCGAGTCGGGAGGGGTGTGGAGCGGCGTCGAGTTTCCCACAGTTATCGACACATGAACTTAACATAACATATCTTATACGACATATGTCAAATGACAACAACAACAAATTGTTGGCCCCTCTCTAGGGGCTTCCTACGCCGGCTGCCCCAGAGGTTCGGTCGTGACCCAGGCGGTCATTGGCCGCCACGGAGGCGTGCCGGCGCCTGCGATAGGTCGCCCTTCAGCACCTCCCCCAGTCGCACTTGGGCCTCGGTGTAGCTCGGCGTGTCGTTGAAGTCGGTCACGATCGTCTCATAGGCCTCCTTGGCTCTCTCCATCCGGCCGGCTGCCACATAGGCCCTCCCGGCCTCGATCAGGTACTCCGCCTTCAGATAATCGACATCGGCCATGCGCGAGGCCTCGGCGTAGGCCTCCGCCGCCTCCTCGGGCCGTTTGACGTTTTCCAATGCCGCCCCCAACAGCCCTTGGGACGGGACCGCGTACTGGGGCTCGGGGTTCTGGGCCAGCAACTCCCGGAGCGACACGATGGCCAGCTCGTTCTGGCCGTTGATCATCCGAACCTGGTTGAGCGCGATCATGGCCTCGGTCGCCGCCCGGGTGCCGGAGTAGGTCTGGGCCACCCGCTGGAATTCGCTTGCCGCGGCAGGCAGATTCTGCGAGTCGAAGGCATTGCGGGCCTGCTCCAGCGCCACTTGGGCCGCCGCCTCCTTGCGCTGGGCGGTGCTGATGGTGAGCCACACGCCGCTCGCAATCACCGCCAGCACCACCGCCCCTACCGTGAGCAGCCGCTGGTGGGCCTTGAACCAGGCAAGCGGATCCTGCTCGGGTTCGATCGCTCCGGGAGGCGGCGCCGGTTTCGTTGTCTTGGCCTTGGAATCGGTCATGGGTGCCATACGTGCCTATCAATCTTCGGTTGTTGTTGTGGGGGCGGACGTGCTGGGCGTAATGGCTCGCGGCCGCCGCCCATGCCGTTATCTGGCGGCTCAAGACTAACCACGTCTCCGCGGGATCGCCACCGGGAGCCTTCCGCGCGGCTAGTCCTCCGGGGCCTCGGGCTGACTCGGTTTCTTCCGGAACTCGAGGTACTCCGCTCTGAGGGCCGTATAGCCACAGTTCGTCTTGATCCGGGCGACCCGTTTATCGGCCATGTCGAGTCGGCGGATCTGGGTTCCCGGCCAGAGTGGCTCGACATCGTACCAGGTCCCAGACTCGAATTCCTGATAGAGATGCTGGTATTCCGGCTTGATTCGGGCCTGAATCTTCGCCATTGCGCGCTCCCGCTCACCCTGGGGATGCTAGCCAGACCAGAGGCCCGAGTGTTGACCTGTGTCGATTCAATCTAACGAGTGGTTCATGTCGCGGTTAGCCCGACTCTGTCATGTTTTTGTTCTACAATAACTTGAGATCCGTACTTTGAACTTCTACCTGAGGTCCCGCACAGTG
Source organism: Gemmatimonadales bacterium (assembly GCA_035464955.1). GTDB lineage: Bacteria > Gemmatimonadota > Gemmatimonadetes > Gemmatimonadales > GWC2-71-9 > JABDII01. Next base: position 582 of record DATHRW010000128.1, on the reverse strand, counting down.
ATTTCCTGTTTGCTTGCCCAGTCTCAACCAGGCAGGTAGTGTTGCTGCATGACAATTCGCGCAGCGGTAATGACGGCGCCCAAGGCTCCGATGGCGCTCTGGGAAGTGGCCGATCCTGTTCTCGAGCCCGGCGGTGTGCTGCTGGAGACGCTGGCCAGCGAAGTGTGCGGCACCGACGTGCATCTTCACCAGGGCAGGCTGGCCGGTGTCCCCTACCCCATCATTCCGGGGCATGTGAGCGTGGGCCGGGTGGTCGAGCTGGTGGGGGTCGGAGCCGATGCGCTCGGACACCCCCTCGCCGTCGGCGATATGGTGACGTTTTACGATGTCCACGAGGTTTGTAACGCCTGTTGGCATTGTCTCGTCGCGCGGCAGCCGAATCGCTGTCCCAACCGCAAGGTCTATGGTATCACCTACTCCGCCGAAGAGGGACCACTGGGGGGATGGGCGGAGCGCATTTACCTGAAGCCAGGCGTCAAGATCCTGAAAGTGCCGGATACCCTCACTGCGGACGAGGTGATTGGCGGAGGCTGCGGGTTGTTCACAGGTTTCGCGGCTGTCGAGCGCTCTGGGCTGAGCATG
>DATHRW010000127.1:0-4292 GCA_035464955.1 Gemmatimonadales bacterium | reverse complement strand
GCGCCGAGCGCGAGGCCATTCGTGAACGTCCAAGTGGGACCGGCTTGGAAGCGACACTTGGGTCGGCACTGCATCGGTCGGTCCGCTGGTCGGATTCGGAAGCGGTGCGTTCACCGCCGCGGCCGGTGGCGGACTGCGACGCCTCGATGGATCGTCACTCACGATTGGGTCAGCCGGCCTCATGCTGGAAGCACGAGTGACCGAGGCCCTGGCCATCCAGGCCGCCGGCAATGTGACCATGAGCGCCACGGCGGCTTACGCCGACTTCACGGCGACGCTCCAGGCACGCCATCGGGGCTTGTCTCTCCTTCTCCTTGGCGGCGCTCGCGCAGGCGACCTGTCAGACGACCCCTGGGGACAAATCCGCATGCACTACGTCTTCGCACCATGGGTCGCAGTCGAAGGCGCCGCGGGCCGCTATCCGCGGGACTTGATGGGCTTTACCGATGGTACCTTTGGAACTTTGGGCATTCGCGTATCGCTTCTGGGGAGCGTGAGGGGTCTCGGCGTGACGAGACCTGCCCCATCTCCTAGACCTCCGCTCAGGGTCGACGCGCTGCCGGACGGCCAACGTCGCATTACCGTCCGATATGCGCATGCTGTCCGGCAGCAGCTGGAGATCGCGGGCAACTGGAACGGCTGGATGCCGGTGCCACTCGAACGGGGTGGCCGGGACACGTGGTCGGTCGTTCTGCGGCTGACCCCGGGGCTCTATCAGTACCAGCTGATCGTCGACGGCGACACCTGGACCATTCCCGACGGGGCGCCCTGGGTCCCGGACGAATTCGGCGGGCGGGTGGGATTGATGGTGGTGAAACAGGAAGTAGGGAGTGGTGAGTAGGGGTGGGGAGACCAATCACCCTCCGACACCGCCTGGCACTCGGCCCGTTTCCGGAATCAGACGGATGGGCGTGGCTCTACCGTAGCTTCAGTCGACTAGCGCCGGCGGGCGGGCGGCTCCGGCGAGCGGCGTGCGGCTACTTCTGGCCGCACGCGCTGGAACGCTGGCACGGAGGCAGACTCTACCGCCTGCTCGGCGTTGGCCTCTTCGGCAGTGTGATTCCGACCGGGGGCATCCGGATCAGGAGGCTCACCAAGAGCCGCATGGCTCCCTACACATTATCGGGCACTTCAGTCGGGGCTGCCCGCGCGTTCTACTACAAGACCTGTGTCTTTGAATCGCTCCACCTGCCGTTCTTCCTCGTGTTGGTCGGCCTGGCCATCCATCGCGCGTCGATCGGTCGCGTGGATCTGGCGCTCGAGAACACCGCCGTGAACCTTCTACTCAACATTTACCCCATCCTGCATCACCGTCGAACTCGGATGCGAATCGTGCGGTTGCTGTGGTGCCGGGGTTGATGTACGCGCTTGGTTGGCGGCGGCCGTCGCATCAACAGCCCCGCGTACCGTCTCCCGGCTGCCGGACCCAGGTATAGACTCGCCGCGCTTCCCACTCGCCTTCCACCCAGTCGAAGCTCTCGGTCTTCAACGTATCAGCGCTGACCTTGGTTGTCAGATGTTTGACCCAGAACAGCTCCTGACCTGTGTTGTCGGTCGCGAAGAACCGTTGCTCAGTTACGTCCGGCTGGCCTTCGACGCCAAGTTCTTCGTACCCCATGCCGGTCACACCGTTACCGCCGGTTTGATAGGCCATCACCTTCTGGACGATGGGGTCCCACCCACTGAAGAAGTTCCAATAGGTGCCCACTCGTTTGCCATTGTGTTCGCCCCAGAGACACCCGGTCATGGATACTCCGCCGAGGCTCGCTGATAGGTGGTGCCGTAATGGCTTGGCTCCTGATTTGCGGCCGTTCGGTAATCGGCGTTCGACGTCAGCCAGACCCCGCGTCACGGGTCCAGTACTCGAAGTGGGCTCGCACATCGTCGGCCGGCCCCATTCCCCGGTGTGCCGTTGGTAGGGCTGCGGCCAGCGCCAGCGAGGCTCCGGCAAGAGCGATTGCTGCCACGGACCATCTAATCCGCTTCATTGAACCTCCGTAAGAAATGACTGCCGGTGTACCAGTTACAGCCAACGGCATGTCGAGCATCATGACGTCAGGTTGATACGCTCCAAGGAACTAGCGGCGTGGTGGGTTCTGTGGGGGACGCGTCTCGGGCGGCTGGTTGCACCACGCGGGGGTTTCCTACCCGGATTCGCGGTAGGACGGAGCCACGCCACAGGCCCAAACATATCCCATCCGGCCCCCAGGTGGTGAGTAACGTGATTGAGAGGTACCTTATCGGCCTCTGAGCGCTCATGTTCCCCCTCTGCATGTGGAGGCCGCATGGCTACCATCGTCCCAGTGCTGTCACTCTGGCTCCCGATCCTGGTTGCGGCGGTGATCGTGTTTGTGGTCAGCTCCATCTTCCACACCGTCCTCCCCTTTCACGAGAAGGACTACGACAAGATCCCGGCCGAGGATGACGTCATGGACGCGATCCGCAAGGCCAACGTGCCGCCGGGCGACTACGTAGTTCCGTGTCCGGGCTCGCAGCAAGAGAGAAAGACGCCTGAATTTGTCGAGAAGATGAACCGAGGGCCGATTGCCTTTCTTACTGTCTTCCCGAGTGGGCCGCCCTCTATGGGGAAGAGCCTGGTGTTCTGGTTCGTCTACTGCATCGTGGTGGGGATCTTCGCCGCCTACATTGCCGGGCGGGCCCTCGGCCCCGGGGCGCATTACCTGGCCGTGTTCCGCTTCGTCGGCGTGTCGGCCTTTCTGGGGTACGCGGGGGCGCTGTGGCAGAATTCGATCTGGTTCAGGCGGAAGTGGAGCACGACGCTCAAGTCGACCATCGACGGGCTGATCTACGCACTCCTGACGGCGGGAGCGTTCGGCTGGCTCTGGCCCAGTTAGGAGGTAGGGTAGTAGGCTAGTCGGGTCGTAGGGGTCCACGTAGACAGGTTGTGCTTCTCCCTGCTTTCCGACTGCCTACATTCCTACATCCTTTCAATTGACCGATAGCCGATAGCCCGTAGTTGACAGCCATGTATCTCCGCTCCGCCCTGGTGTGGCTCGTGTTTGGTGTGGTTGCCTTTGCTTCGGGCGCCCTCCGCCAGGCCGTGCTGGTGCCCGTGCTCGCTGAGCACGCGGCCCACCAGGTCGGTAGCATCATTGCCGCCGCAGCCATGGCCGGCGTTGCCGTGTGGTTCATCCGGCGGCTGCGCCCCACGCGCGCCGAGGCGCTGACCATCGGGGCGCTCTGGGTGGCCATGAGTGTCGCGTTCGAGGTCGGCTACTTCCGGTTCGGAGTGGGTGCGTCGTGGGGCCACCTGATTCACGACTACAATGTCTTCCAGGGGCGGCTCTGGCTCCTGGTTCTGCTGGTCCAGCTGGTGACGCCGTCCCTGGTGGTGCGGCGCCGAGAGTCAGGAGCCGCCACCTGAAGGCAGGACCTGGAGATGGAGGTTTGGATGACCAAGCTCGAGCACGCGAACATGGCCGTGCGCGACATCGACGGCATGATCCGGTTCCTGCAGACTGCCTGTCCGGATTTCCGAATTCGAGGCGGGAGCGACAACCCGAAGGACCGGTGGGTCCACATCGGGAATGACGACGCCTACATCGCGCTCAACCAGGCCAAGGCAGGGAAGGGCTGGGAGCCCTATACCGGGAAGGCCGGGGTGAACCACTTGGGATTTGAGGTGGACGATGCCAAGGCGCTCCGCGCGCGGCTCCTCGCGGCCGGTTACCGTGAGTCGACCGTGGCGAACGCCCACCCGCATCGGATTCGCATCTATTTCTACGACCCTGAGGGCAACGACTGGGAGTTTGTGCAGTACTTGTCAGACGACCCTCTGAAGAGAAACGACTACGAGCTACCGGATCGGTAGACCCGCGTTCCCAATGGTCGCATTGTGACGGAGCGCCTCCAGCAAGACATCGCCGCGGCCCTCGAAACGACGCCCGAGCTTCTGCCCTTCATCCCCGAGCTCCTGGCCGACCTCTGGGGGCTGGGTGCGTCCCTCGAAATTATCGTAGAGTTACTTCGTCCGCTCGCCCTCCCGCGGTCGACCCGGGTCCTCGACGCGGGGACCGGGAAGGGAGCCGTCGCCATCACCCTGGCCGAGCGCTTCGGATTCCGGGTCCTTGGCATCGACGGATTCCAGCCATTCGTGGACGAGGCGACAAGGCGGGCTGAGACCCGTGGCGTCTCCACCCTGTGCCGGTTCGAAGTCGGGGACTTCCGCGATACGCTTCCAATCCTGCAGAATTTCGATGTCGTGATCTACGCGGCACTCGGCTGCATCCTCGGCACAGTGGATCAGTGTGTTGGACTCCTGCGTGGGCCGG
>DATHRW010000126.1:0-3238 GCA_035464955.1 Gemmatimonadales bacterium | reverse complement strand
GGCCGCGACCTCTTAGCCGCCGCATCCCCTGTGGCGGTGTCTTGTTACCCAACGACCGGCCGGGAGCCGAAGAACTCCCGACCGGCCATTCGCCGACTCGCCGTTACGAGCCGACCGTCCCATGTTGCCACGCGACAACGGCTAGCGGCCTATTCCATTTGCTCTTTGCCGCTAGGTATTTCCGCTCATGCCCGAAGTGATCGACGCTGCCGTCCAGCGGGACATCGTTCTGCTCCTAGCGGCCATCGTGGTCATCCTCGGGACCGTTGTATCGGTCTTGTTCTGGCTCCTCATCAAGGAGAAGGACGCCCGAGTCAAGCGATCCGAGGCCCTGACGGACCTGGCCAACAAGAACTTCGACGGCCTCGAGGAGGCCACCAAGACGGCCGTGGGGATCGCGCAAGCGACATTGGATGAACTGAGGCGGAGATGAAGTTTCTGCGCCGCCTGATTCGCCGCTGGATTGGCGTGGATCGGTATCACGACCAGGCCGCCGAGGTGAACAACCGCGGGCTGCGAATGGAGATCCTGAACAAGCGCCTCCAAGTCATCGAGCGGCGGGGGACACCACGATGACCGACGACCTGATCTTCGCTGCCTCCGGATTCGAGCTGCTGTTCCTCGCCTCCGCCTTGATCGGGGCATGGATCAGCACCACCAACATGTCCGAGGCATGGCGCGACTTGCGAGCTCTCGGCGGGATCACCAACGGCCGGAGAGCCATCGCCATCGCGGCCATTGTGATCGAGACCCTGCTGCTCTACATCCACGCCCTTTACATCATCGCCGGACTGGTGGCGGCCTTCACTCCCTCCAGGGGAGATGCGACGGTCAGCACCGTCCTGCTGTCCGCCGTCATCGTCTACGCCTCGTGGGCCATCACTTCGATCAGCTTCGTCACCCGCAAGACCCGCCGCTACCTGCTGGCGCACGGGCTCCAGAACCGGGACGCACAGGGCCGCTTCATCAAGGCCACCAACGGTACGGGCCGCGACCTCGAGGAGCACCCTGAATGAACAAGCAAGAACAGCTCGACGTGAGCGTGACCGACGCTCAGACCCCGCTCGACGTGCAGATCGTTGACGAGGAGGGGAACGCCGCTCCGTCTCCGCGCAGGGAAAGCGCCGCGCAACGGCTTGCTGATCGCAGGGCCGACGAGAAGGGCTTGGTCTCCAGCGGCCAGCGGCGCGTCAACATGCTTTGGGAGGTCACCCAGTCGCTAATCGCCATAGCCGTCACGGGTATGACGCTCTGGGTTTCGGGCCGAGTGGCGATCATCGCCTTCGAGCGCGGCGACGTGGATACGTCGGCGTTCATCCTCCTGTCCAACGCCTTCTTCCTGGTCATCGGGTTCTACTTCGGTCGGACCAACCACCAGCGAACCGGCGGTGTGGGTCCGGAGGATCTGGGCCGCTAGTGCTCACCGCATAAAGGCCCCGCACCTGCGCTAACAGGCCGGGGCACGGTCGCGCCACTGGAGGGCGCAACAAACCTCATGGTTCCCACCCACTCCCTGCTCCGCAATGCCGCGAAAGTCCTGCTAGGGGTGGTACTCGGAATCCTGCTCGCCCTATCCAACCCCGCCTCCGCCGATGACGGACTCACGGCCCTGGTCAATGCCGCCTATCCGGCACGCGCGACTGATGCAACCCTGCACGACATCGCCCACCAGCGGGCGGTGGAGATATCGACCGACTTCTCCCACGCCGGCCGTCGAGAGGGCACAGCCGAAGTCCTGGCGTGGAACTCGGGTTCCTCCGACCCGGTGGGCCACGTCGTAGGCCAGTGGCAGGGCTCCCCGGACCACGACGCCATCCTGTCGGACCCCACCTACGACCTCATCGGCTGTGGGTCGATCACGGTGGACGGGGCGTACTACGCAGCGTGCGTCCTCATGGCCGCAAGCGAGCCCGTCATAACGCCAGCCCCGGCAAACGGAACAGCTACCCCCGAGCCGGTTCTGCTGCCGAACACGGCTACCCGCTAGGTGTACCCAATGCGCCGACTCATCCTGGTCGCCGTCGCGGCCTTCTTCATCTCGCTCATGACTGCCGCCGTCCCGGGGCATGTCTGCAACAAGAACCCGGAGCACCCACAATGCCAGACGACGCCTACGCCCTCGGCAAGTGCGACTGCCCTTCCCAGCCCCTCCCCGACTGGCATGCCCTCACCGATAGACAGCCCTGTCCCAACTGCGAGTCCGACGCCTACCCCAACCTTGACGCCGGCCCCTACACCGACCCCTTCCCCTTCCCCTACCCCGACGGCTACCCCGACGGCTAACCCGACAGCACCCTGCACCTTCGTTGAATCGCAGTCGTGGTGGACCGCCGACCAACCGGGGCAGACGGGCACCGACTTCGGCCATCTTCACGTGGGAGCGTGCCTGCCGTACAAGCAAGTCGTTTCCGGCGTCATCTCCTTCGACGTTCGGCTGATCCTGCACCAGAACCCCGGCGAGTTCGCCTACATCAACCCGGTGCTCAAGACCGACAGCCAGGAACTCTCGCTCGCCAAGGACTACAGCCTCCAGGGCTGGACCTGCCCCGATAGCACCTGCACCGAGTGGGTGACGGTCACCGTGGACACCGGTCTGTCGAACTACGACGGGGAGCAGGAGATTCGCGTGCGAACCTTCGTCGACGAGCCGGATGGAAACCGAATGCACGCCAGCCTCAACACGCTGGTCAACGTGCAGAACGGAGCCCCCGAGAACCCGATCGACCGCCGGGCCTACCAGAGATTCAAGGGCTGGTACACCGACTCGGGCTACTGCGAAACTGACGTGTTGAGCGACATCCCGGTGGGTCCGGTGAGCAACTGGCAGCCGACTGTTCAGGCCGTCAACCACGGATCATCCGAAGACCTGTCCGTCAGCCGATACCTAGTGGCCCTCGACGCGAACGTCCACGCGGGAATCACCGGCACGGTGTTGCTGAGCGGTGACGGGCAGTTGCAGCCGACCATCCTCGATCTCTCCGGCCTTGCGCCGGGGACGCACACACTCTCGATCCGTGCCGAATGCGACGACCCACGAGGGTCTACCAACAGCGGCGTCGGCATCGTGCGGTTCGAGGTTCCATGACACCACGGCGACGGCGCGGACAGAAAGGAGCATTGAGCTTCATACGTCTACACGGGCCGATGTGTCGTTGCAAACCCATTTCCTGAGTAGCCGCGCCGCCCGTCGCCGTGGAGGAACCTCAAATGATCCCAGTGACGTGGCTGCCGAGCCCGT
>DATHRW010000125.1:0-9846 GCA_035464955.1 Gemmatimonadales bacterium | reverse complement strand
AGGGCGGGTTCGAGCGTGGCGGCATTGGTCCCATCGGCGACGGCCAGGAGCCCGGCCGCGCCCCGCAGGTATTGGGGACGGAATGCCTGGTCCTCGGCTTCGCCCTGCAGGTCCCAAAGCATGAGCCCAACGGTGTCGTTCCCGACGGCCACGACCTTGCGATCGATCTTCACACCGACCGTTTGATGGTATTTTTCGGAGAACAGGCTCTCGACGAACCGCCGCACCAGGCTGGTCTTCCCCACGCGGCTCGCACCCAGCATGCAGACCTTCCTCTGAATGAGCGTCACGGCGATCCCTCGGAACCGGTAGTGAGAATGATCGAGAATGAGGCCCGGCGATATTGGGCCCGGACCGCGTCACCCGGATCGGTTGGCGGGGCGAGCGGCTCGCGCATGGCCCGCACCTCTGCCCGGCCGACGCCGGCCGCCAGCAACATGGCACGGACCCGTCGCGCCCGCGCCAAGGCCAAGCGCGCGTTGGAGAGCGAGTCTCCCAGGTCGTCTGTCGAGCCACGCACTTCGACGGTCACGCTCCGGCCCCGGGCACGCGCCGCTACGTCCAGCGCTCTCACCTGACCGGCGATCTCCTCGACGGCTTGCGGAATATTCGGGGTGTCACTGCCAACCGCAAAGAGGACCGCCTGCCGCTGAATGTCGGCCGCGAGGCCGCTCAGCACCTGATCCGCGACCAGGAAACCGACCACCCCAGGGATGGTCGGCGCAACGTGGCGCGCTCGGTCGATCCAGTCCGTCGGAGCCGACCCGGCCGCGATGAGGACCCCATCGCGCAAGGAGAGATCCAACCCCGCGGGCGGATCGAGGCTGGCCCGCGCGCGGCGCAGGATGAGCTCGGGCAGGAGCGAAATGTAGGGGTCCCACCGGCTCTCCACTCGCTCGGGGTCGAGCCCGACCGTATCGAGGAACAGCTGAGGATCGGGCGCCAAGGCATCACGCAACCCGGCGACATACCGCTTCCCATCGCGCTGCCCGACCTGCGTGACAACGACCCCCGGCTCGTCTTGGAGCCGAAGCTGATACGCGTGCCACCGACGGCTCTCGATGATCCGGGGAATGGCCCACCAGGCAACGAGGAGCACCACCACCGAGATGAGGGCAAGCGCGAACCAGGGCGGCCGTGCGACCGGCTCGGCGAGCTTGGAATGAAGGCACTCCTCGAGGCGCGGGCGAGCCGTCGCAAAGGCGCCCGCATCGCCGTCGAAGGACTCCAGGGGCACGCGGTGAGTGGCGTGGATGTCCTCCAGCGCCGCCTCGAAGTCCTCGCGCAACCCTACCGGGGCCTGGCCACGGATGACAGCCGCCAAGATCGCCGCGGGGCCTACTTCGACCCACACGCTGACATCGCCCACGCTCAGCGCATCGAAGGTTTCCCCCGGAGCCGCGTGGAACGAATCCTCGAAATAGTCCTGGATGACCGTGAGCATCGCGGCCACCATGTCCGGCGATTGCGCTTCGATGTCCTCCGCGACCACATGCTCGAGCAGGAGACTGGTCTCCTTGTGGATCAGATACACCTGCTCTAGCCGGTAGACCAGGCTGTGTCGGAGGGCGATCTCTCCGAAGGACGTGCCGGTGCGGAAGGCTTCCCAGCGCCACCGGAGGCCTCGGGGGGTGAAGGTGTTGTTCAGGCCCTGGTTGATCGACTGAACGATTCCGGCGAGCGCGTTCGCGATGTATTTCCGGATCGCGGGCCCGATGACGGGAAAGATGGCGTCGGCAAAGGTACGCGGATCGCGACGGACCGTGTCCTTGAACGACTCCGCCACGATCGGACTCAGGGACTGCTCGAGGCGCCGGTCCCGGCCTCGACTCAGGGTCACGGCGGACGGCAAAGCGCGCCCGACATCCTCGGCGTATTTCTCAGGATCGCTGAGCCGCTCGCGTAGCTCCACCACCTTGTCCCACTCGGGACCCCGAAGGAGCGTTCTCAGTTCCTCCAGCCGCGGCGCCTCCCGGGGCACTCCGTTCTCGCCGTCCCCGGCGGGATCGGGGGTCTCGTGGCCGTCGGGCAAGGTGTCAACCCTTCTTTCGGCCATGGTCCTTGGGCGGAGCCTCCTCCGCGAGCCGTAGCGCCATCTCACTCAGGAGCGCCGCCAACCCGGTCCGATCGGTCTTGCCCTGCCTCAGCTCATCCGCTTCACGTTTGAGCTCCACGGTGAGGGCCGTCACCTTGTCCTGAATTTCCCGGCTCAGCGATTGTGCGCGCTCCTCGAGCTGGCCGCGCAAGTCCCGATCGCGCTCAACGGCTTCGTTGGCGACCGTCGTGAGCTGCTGCATGGCGTGTTTTCGCAGCTCGGCGAGCTTCGCCACCGCTTCTTCCAGGGACGACGCACGGGCCTGCTGTTCGGTCTTGAGGCTGGCCCCGAGCGACTCGAGTTCCTTCCGGAAGTAGGACTCGAGGGTGGACACCCGCTTGTCGAGGTCCGTCCTGAGATCGGCTGAGGCCTTGAGGAGCCGGTCCTCCAGCGCACGGAAACGCCGATCGTACTCCTGCATTTGGCTGCCGAAGATGATGTCCCGGATCTTATCGATGTTCCCGCCTGCTCCGTCCTCCACGGACTCGGGGCGACGACTCGGGGCCTGGGACGAGGCCCGGCCTTCCTTGTGTTTGCTCGCAGTCATATTCGGCACCACCCTGAGGATGTGAAGTCTGCTCCGCTCGCCGGCGCGGCTGCCGTTTCTCCGCGTCGCTCGGCATTCACGGCTCATGATGCCGTGGGCGGCCGACGCGGGCTTGGAACGGCCCTCCGGCACACGCCGGGGTGCTAATATAGCGCGCCTCGGAATTCTGCGAGGGATGGTTTCAGTGGGGCGGGAGGATCGGAACTCGGGAGTAGCAGGGGCGGGACTCGAACCCGCGACCTCAGCATTATGAGTGCTGCGCTCTAACCACCTGAGCTACCCTGCCGAGCGCCACATCCTACCCCAGGCGCGGCGGCGGCGTCAAGGACCGGCGGGCGCCGCGGGCAGGCGGATCAGGTATTCCCCGTCACGGATCAGGCCGAACGATTCCCGGGCAATGCGCTCTTGGGTTCGGGGGTCGGAGGCAACCGCCCGTGCCAACGCGTCGAGGGAATCGACGGCTCGGGTGAGCGAGTCGACCGCGGCCCGCTCCTCGGCCACTTGCGCACGAAGTCTGAGCCAAGCCCCGGTGCTGTATTCCCCTCCTTGCACGGCGAAGACCAGCCCGACAACGACGGCACCGAGCCCGATGACGCGCGCCCGGCTCATAGACGGAAGAGGCTCCGTCCCGGGTAGTGACCGACATCGTCCAACTCCTCGGCGATGCGCAGCAGTTGATTGTACTTCGCGATTCGGTCGGTCCGGCTCGCGCTGCCGGTCTTGATCTGTCCGACACTCGTGGCGACGGCGAGATCGGCGATGAAGGTGTCCTCGGTCTCGCCCGACCGGTGTGAGATGACCGCCCCGTAGGCGCTGGCCTTGGCGAGTTCGATACACTGCAGCGTTTCCGTCAGGGTCCCGATTTGGTTCAACTTGATCAGAATAGAATTCGCGATCCCCCGCTCAATACCGTCACCCAGCCGCTCGACATTGGTGCAGAACAGATCGTCTCCCACCAGCTGGACGCGGTCGCCGAGCCGCTCTGTGAGGGTAGCCCAGCCATCCCAATCATCCTCGGCCAGGCCGTCCTCGATGGAAACAATGGGGTAGGAATCCACCCATGACGTGTAGAGATCGACCATCTCGGCCGAGGACCGTCGGGTCCCGTCGCCCTTGTGGAACACGTAGGACCCGTCCCGATAGAGTTCCGAGGCGGCAACGTCCAGCGCGATGGCAACATCAGTGCCGGCTTGGTATCCCGCGAGCGCGATGGCTTCCATCACGGCATCGAGCGCGGCTTCGTTCGACGGGAGCATCGGGGCAAACCCGCCCTCATCCCCAACCGCAGTGGACAGCTTCCTGCCACGCAAGACCTTCTTGAGCGAATGGAAAACTTCGACGCCAATCTGGAGGCCCGTGGCGAAGGTGTCGGCTCCAAGCGGAACGATCATAAATTCTTGGGCGTCCACGTTGTTGTCTGCGTGGGCTCCGCCGTTCAGGATGTTCATGAGCGGCACCGGCAGGATGTGCGCCATGGGGCCGCCGAGATAGCGGTAGAGTGGCATGTCACAATCGGCCGCGGCCGCGCGCGCCGCCGCCAGCGATACGCTGAGGATCGCATTCGCGCCCAACTTGCCTTTGTTGGGCGTACCGTCCGCCTCCACCATCTCGGCATCGATCGCGATCTGATCCGTCGCAAGCATCCCCTCGAGCCGGGGACCAAGAACCTCATTCACGTTTGTCACGGCGATGTGAACGCCCTTCCCACCATACCGTGCCTCGTCGCCATCGCGCAGTTCTACCGCCTCATGGTCGCCGGTCGATGCACCGCTAGGCACGGCAGCCCGTCCGCGAGCGCCACTGGCCAGAACGACCTCGGTTTCAACGGTTGGATTGCCGCGACTATCCAAGATCTCACGCGCATGCACGTCAATGATGGTGCTCATGCTCTCATCGTCGGGAAGAAGGTAGGAAGGGGTGCCCGCCGGGTTATGCCGCGGGGCAAGCTAGTGAGCCACTCCGAAGCGGTCAACGGACGCGAGTCCACGCCGAGAGATCTCGGTCAGCCAAAGTGATCGAAGCCACTGAGCTCTTGCGGCACGCCCGCGAGCGTACACCGCACTGCACTGCCCGTGACGACGTCTCCGATTCGAGTGAGCACGGCCCCGCATTCACGCTGACACTCCTGCGCCTCTGCCGCGCCGAACTCCGCCGGCAAGGCCACTAACAGCTCGTAGTCCTCACCGCCCTCGGCCGCATAGCATTGGGCCTGTGCGCCCCGCTCGACTACCTCGGCGACCACCGACGGATCGACCGGGATCTGCTCGAGGTGGATGCGGAGCCCCGCCCCGGACGCCGCCGCCATGTGCCTCGCGTCTCCCACCAGCCCATCGCTCAGATCGATCATCGCTCGGGCGCCGTGCGCCGCGAGCCACCGGCCGGCAGCCAGGCGGGGCACGGGCCGGGCAAATCGCTCCCGCGCAACCGGCACAGGCTCCCTCCCGTCACGCCACGCATTGAGGGCCGCACGGGCCCCGCCGAGCGTGCCGGTCACCCACAGCCCGTCACCAGGCTTGGCACCCGCTCGCGTGATGGGGTGTGTGGTGTGCCCCACCACCACGACGTCGACGATGATCGCGGGGCCGGCGCTCAGGTCGCCTCCCAGCACCATGGTGCCGGCATCAGCTGCAAGCGCGCCTACGCCTGCCATGATCCGCTCCGTCGTCCCCGCCTCGCCCTTCGGCACGGCCACGCTCACCAACAATCCAAGAGGCTCGGCGCCTTCCGCGGCCAAATCCGACAGACCGCTCGCGGCGGCCCGCCACCCGATCTCCTCGAAACTCAGCCACTCGCGCCGGAAATGATACCGCTCAATCGACAGGTCGGTGCTGAGCACCAGGAAACCATCGGGGCGGCGTAGGACGGCGCAGTCGTCACCCAATTGATCCGCCCGATCACCCAGGAGACCGACGATGGCGCGAATGTGATCGAATTCAGAGCCGGGTCCGAGGGCAAAGTGCCTCACGGCCGCACCGCCTCCAGTCGCCACCGCACCAGGCCCCGCATCGTAGCGACCCAGAGAAATTCATCGTCCACCGCAAGATCGGTCACCTCGGCGGGAAGGTCGCGACCGACCAGGAGCGTCCGTGGAGACGGCGTCGCGAGCGTGGCAGCGCCCACGCCGCGGTCGCCGGCGATCCACATGCCACCACGATCGGGAAGCAGGGTTCTGAGCCGCCCCAATTGAGGTGAAAGCAGCGGACCCAGAGTCCAGACGCCCGTGATAGGGTCGCGCCACATGAGGTGATCCGGGGTCAGCGCAACGAGTGTGTCGGCGAGCCAATCGAGGTCCACGACAGGCTGGCGCAGGCTCGGCTCGGGCCCGAGTCCCACAGGCCGCTCCAGATCCCCAGACTCCGGCAGTGCCAGGAAGACCCCGAGGCCTGTCCCAACCCATAGCGTGTCACCCCCGATGGCCACGGCGAAGGCTCGGCCCGCGAAGTCAGGCGCTACCCGCCGGACCTCGAGTGAGTCGGTGATGACCGCGAGACCTCGTGCGGTACCGACTGCGATCGTCCCGCGCCGGGCTGCAAGGGACAAGATGTGTCGATCAGGAAGGCCGCGGCTTTCGTCGACCACATCAGCAGAACGACCATCGGTGCCAACCCGGACAACGCCGAGATCGCTCGCAACCCAGAGAAAGGCATCGCGTCCCACCATTCGGGTTGCTTGGTTGAAGCGTACGCCAAACACGGCCGATTCGTCGAGCGGTTTGAACTCGGTGAGGCGTCGATCGACAAAGGTGATGGTCGCCTCGGACGAGACCGTACGATCGGTGGCGACCCACACTCCGCCCGGCCCGTCAAACACAGCGCCGACTCGTTCGCTGGGCAAGCCGAATGAAAGCGGCGTCGGGATTGCCGCCCCTTCCTCTGCGTAGAGCAACCCGGCCCCGGAGGTGCCGATGTACCAGCCTTGCCGGTCGAAGGATCGCGCGGCCACCGTGTATCGTGCCGTTCCCAACCGTGCCGTTCGCAAGACGGCGGCCTGATTGGCCTCAAACCATGGGTTCTCCCGCAGGACATCCTGTACGGTCTTGGGAACCTCGGGGTCGAGTGGCCCAGAACTCGGTGCGGCGATCATGCTTCCGCGCTCCACCTCGAACCATCCGCCGGATGTTCTGAAGAAGAGCCCGCGTCCGGGATTGGCGCGATCGAACGCGATGGTCAGCACCCGGGCGGGGATGAGACCGCGATCCCATGCGTCGATGTTGGTGTCGTAGCGGCTCCATCCGTTGTGGCTAGCCAGCCAGACCGAGTAATCGAGGGGGTCGAGGAGGGACGCGAAAACCCCGCTGAGGTAGGACGGGTCCGGCGGGTCGAATGGCCCTTTCCACCGCCGCACGAGCGGTTCCCAAATGACCAGCGACGTGGGCGATGTGACGACGACACGATCGGGACCGGCCGCCACCGACGTGATGGTGCTGAAGTCGCTCAAGATCACGCGGTCGTCCACCGACCAGAGCCGCGGCAGCCCCTGCTGCGCCGTGCCGCGCGCGAAGGGAGCGAGGAACAATCCGAAGATGAGAACGGATCGGGCCACGCTAGGTCTGCTCCGGCCGCTCGAGCTCGAACAGCACGGGAGCCACGGACACGGATTCTCGGGCCTGGCGCCAGGCACGCCAGACTCCCGGCACGGCGGCGATCACGTCCAGCGGCCGAAGCGCTCGAGCGGTTTGGCTCCTGGCCGCAAGATCGGCGCTCCGCCCGAGTACTTGCGCTCCGAGTGCCCCGGCAAGATGAGGTTCCAGTCCCTGAGCGAGGAAGGTCGCGATGAGGCCGGCCAGCACGTCACCGCTCCCGCCGGTGGCCAGGCCTGGATTCCCGGCCACGATCGTCTCGGCCGAAGTGCCTTCCCGGGCCACCACCGTGGGCACACCCTTGAGGAGCACAGTGGCATTGGCGCTTCGTGCGGCCTTGGTGGCCGCCGCCCAGGGATCCACCTCCATTTCGGGCGCCAACTCGGGAAAGACCATCCGGAACTCTCCCGGGTGCGGAGTGAGCACGAAGTGCTTCCCGTTGCTCGCACGCCGGAGGTCGGGCAGCGCTCCCGCGAAGGCCATCAGGGCGTCCGCATCGATCACGGCGGCGGACGCGGCATCGAGGATGGGCAGGAGAAATTTGCGGCGGCCCGGGGCTCGACCGAGCCCGGGGCCGACCACAACGGCGTTCGCGCTCCGGACCAAGGAGAGGAGCGCTTCGCCAGGCTGGGCATCGAAGTCGTGCGCCAGCGTTTGCAGATCCGGGTCCGCCGTCCGCACAATTTGAATGGTGGCATCCGGAGCGACGACGTGAACCAATCCTGCTCCGCCCGCAAAGGCTGCCCGTCCGGCCATGCGAAGCGCGCCGGACATACCCTCCGCGCCACCGATCACCACGATTCGACCGCGGGTTCCCTTGTGCGCCTTGGCTTCGAGACGCGGCAGCAGGCGGGCCGCCACGCGGTCGGTCATGACGGTGGGCCATTCCGCCCGCGACGGTGGGTGACCGATGTCCACCACGACGACCGCGCCCACCTGATCCCTGGCAAGTGCATGCCCGCGCCTGAGTCCGCCGAAGGTGATCGACAGGTCGGCGCCAGCGCGCCCGTGGGTCGTCCCGTTGGCAAGATCCACACCGGTTGGGCCATCGAGGGCCACGATCGGTACGTTCAGGTCGTGGAGTCGCGCGGCCAGGTCGGCCGCGGGTGGACGGGGGCTTCCCTTGGCTCCGGTTCCGAGGATGGCATCGATGGCGAGCCCGACCCCGGGCCAGGGACCGAGGGGATCGACGACTCTGACTCCCTCGGCCCGGGCCAAGCCTGCCATTCGCGTCTGGAGTTCGGAACCCTGCCCTGCTAGCGGCGCCACCCACACCGGAATCCCGCCGCGATGGAGCGCCCGGGCAACGACCCAGCCGTCACCGCCGTTGTTTCCGGTGCCGGCGGCCACGATGACGCCGCCTGCCATGCTCGAGCCGAACCGTGCGCCGAGGACGGCGGCGGCGGCTCGACCTGCGCACTCCATGAGGGTGACGGGTTGGATGCCGGCGCGTTCGGCGTCACTGTCCCAGGCAGCGGACTCCGCGGGCGACAGAACGGGAATGGCGAGCATCGATTGGCGCCTGGGTGATCGAGCTCATGGTGATCCGCCCGGCGATACGCCGGCCGGTCACCATGGAGCTACTTGTAACTCTGTCCGATGACTCGGCCGAGGGAAATCTCGCCGTTATCGATTCGGAGGTTGAACCCGCAGTCCGGATTGGTACAGACCCACGCCTTGTAGGTGATCGGTGCCCCATCGCGACCATAATCCGACAGGGGAATCAGCCTACCGTTCGAGCATTTCTGGCACGCCGGCCAGTCTCGTCCCTCCATACCTCCTCCCGGATCCAGACCGAGGCTGGCGCTCAACCACGCGGCACTTGTTGCCAGACATGAGCCGAGCGGAACGCCTCGCCGAACTGGTACACGTCAGTGAAGTCATCGATTTGATCTCCGGGCTGCGTGACCAGGAGACCTACCTCGACGAGGGTAAACACGATTTCACCAAAATCTACCGTCTCATCGACGCCCCAGTATTCCAACACGTGGGGGGCCAGCAACCCGAACTGCCCCAAGGCGTAGTCCCTGCAGGCCCAGGACAGCTCGGTCCCGCTGACGTGCCGCCGAGCAGGCAGTTGGTGCTGGAGATATTCGATCGCCTCGAGCATGAAGAGATAGGCCTGCTCATGGAAGCGACCACCCCGCGCACGGATCTGGGTCAGGATGTCGTCGGCCAATTGCAAACCGATCACAGGGCCTCCATGGGAAGCGACGTACTTGCAGCGAAGCTAGGGCGCTATGGCCACTGAGGTCAAGCGATGGCCTCGACGCGATTGCGGTAGAGCGGGAATGCCGCGGTGAGCGCGTGCACCTCGTCCCGCACCTGGGCGATCTGGGCATCATCGGGAGTGGTCAACGCCCGATCGATCAGGTCCGCAACGCGGACCATTTCTTCGGTCCCCATTCCGCGTGTGGTCAGCGCTGGGGTGCCGAGCCTGATTCCACTGGTGACAAACGGGGACTGCGGATCGTCGGGAATGGTGTTCTTGTTGACGGTGATCCCGGCGCGATCGAGCAGCTGTTCCGCGAGCTTGCCGGTCAGCCCCTTGGGTCGGAGATCCACCAGCATCAGGTGGGAATCGGTGCCCCCCGACACGATGTCGAAGCCGCGCCCCTGCAGCGC
>DATHRW010000124.1:0-5230 GCA_035464955.1 Gemmatimonadales bacterium | reverse complement strand
GAGGATGGCTTCCCAGGTTTCAGCAAGCATGCGCGGGGGCGAATGCAGGGCACGGCTTGCCTGGGGGCACCCGGAAGGTGATTCGTGGACGCGTCGTCGGCCGCCCTCGCGGCCGCTGCGCTCTTCGCAGTGTTCGCGTTGTACCTATGTGCCCGTAACCTATCCTCCTTCCTCCTGTTCCCGCACCTCCTCTTGGTAGAGGCTTTCGGCGCTGGCTCCGCACTCCGCCTGCGCTTCGAGCTGGCGGAGTTCCTCGCCCGAGGCTGCCTCTGGATCGGAAACGACCAGGGGCGCTCCTGTGGTGAACCCCGCGTAGGGATTCCACAGCTGGCTACCCTGGTCCACGAACGCTTCTTCGGAGGGTGGATCGACGGTCGGGTAGCCGTTCGCGCGCAGACACTCATGCACAGGCAGCCAGAGGCGGTACATGAGCCGGTTGCCATCGGCGGAACCATCGAACGGCGACGGAATGATCCAGCCGTCCTCGAGTCCAGACTGGTGGCAGAACTCGACGACCTGCTCGGTGCGTGCCCGGGTGCTGGTCCACTGAATCGCCGGGGGATTTCCGTAGATCACCTCGATCACTTCTCCGTTCTCGGCGGCGCACCCAACCAGCCATTCGACGAACTCCAGCCCGCCTTCCACGACCGGAGCGCCCGGGGCGGTGACGTGGAACTCGTCGGGCGTGCGAGCGGGCGGCGCCGTTGGGGTGGCAGGCCCCGTCGTGCTAGCAGGCGGAGCCGCGCCGTTCGTTTTCGACGGAACCGCTGGGCCAGCACACCCGGAAGCCAGCGCAATGGTGAGAGCGAGGACCGACGCGCTCCATGTCGCGGGCGGTCGGCGTGGATCACCGATCTTCGTTGATCGGTTGTCAGCGAGGCCTCCGGAGCCCTCGCTTGCTTGCGATCGCATCTATCCCCCTGCCCCCGAACGAACGCGCCAAGCATAGTCGTGCCAACGTCGGGGGTCTAGGTATAGTTCACGGGCGCAGCCTCTGCGCTCGCATAGGGGGCGACCTGCGTGGACGATAGACAATCCGTAAATCGACGGGTGCATCCGACATCACGCTTCGGACGCATCGCAGGAGTGGTGGCGGCGCTGGTTGTCATCCTTGCGGTTGCCGTCCTGGCCTTCTGGGCGGGACGCACGGCCATGATGCCCCCCGAGGATCCGTTGGCCGCAGACGATCACCGGGCGACGTACGAGGTGGTGGAGCAGACGCTCCAGCGCTCGCTGCGCTTCGCGGCGGAAGCAGAGTGGCAAGCCCGACCATTGCCTCGGGCATGGGCGAGCGGAGTCGTCACATCCGTGGACTTTGAGTCCGGCGGGTCGGTCGCACCCGGCGATGTTGTGTTCAGCGTCGACCTGCGCCCAGTCACCGTCGCCGAGGGCTTGATTCCAGCCTTCCGCGAACTCGAGACCGGGGCGACCGGCGGCGACGTTGCCCAGCTGCAAGTGCTGCTCACGGAGCTGGGCCACTTCGACGGCCAACCCGACGGTGAGTTCGGCCCCTCGACAGCGGACGCGGTCCGCGCTTGGCAAGAGTCCCTCGGCGTCGATGTTGATGGGGTCGTGCGGCAGGGCGACGTGCTCTTCGTGCCAGACTTGCCACTGCGACTGGTCGCTACCGAGACCCTCGCGGTAGGCGCTCCCCTGTCTGGCGGAGAAGTCGTGCTCGAAGGTCTCTCCGCCGATCCCGAGGTGGTCATTCCTCTATCCATCGAACAGCGGGAATTGGTACCGATCTCCGGAGCCGTGACGATTGCGCACGCGGGCGGAACATGGGATGCCGTCATTGCGCGAGCGGTCGAGCGAACGGAGCAAGGAACCCAACGACTCGATCTCGTCCTCGAGTCCACCGAGGGCGGCCCCGTCTGCGGAAGCGCCTGCGCTGACGCCATCCCGGCGGTTGGTACGACCAACTTCCCCGCCGAAATCGTGGTGGTACCCGAAACCACCGGACCGGTCATCCCGATCGCCGCCATCATCACCAACCCGGGCGGCGACCAGATGGTCGTTCTAGCGGACGGCAGGGAGGTCTCGATCGAGGTCCTCGTTTCCACCAACGCGCTCGCCGTCGTGAGGGGCATCGATGTCGGCGACGTGGTGGTCCTGCCCTTCATAGATCCGGGCGGCGGGTGATGGTGTCCGTCCGCGGCCTCACCTTCGGCTACCGGCCCGACGAGCCAATCATCGACGGCCTCGACCATGACTTCGAGGCGGGCATGCTGTCGGCGGTAACGGGCGCATCGGGCAGAGGGAAGTCCACGCTGCTGTATCTCATTGGCCTGCTCCTCACACCATGGCGTGGCCGTATCGACATCGGGGACGTGGAGGCCGCTTCAACCCTTGGCGACGGCCGACGGGCGGCCCTTCGCGCCAGCCACATCGGTTTCGTCTTCCAGGACGCGATGCTGGATCCCTCGCGCAACGTGATCGACAACGTCGTCGAGGGGGCAATCTACGCGGGTGTGCCTCGCGAGAGGGCGATGGTCGAGGCAGCGATCCTGCTCGACAGGTTCGGCGTCGGGCTGCGCAGGAACCATCGGCCTGGAGAGGTGTCTGGCGGCCAGGCACAGCGTGTCGCTCTTTGCCGCGCGCTGCTGAACCACCCGGACGTGATCTTGGCAGACGAACCTACCGGCAATCTCGACTCGGCGTCCGCGGACGTAGTAGTCGGTGCGCTTCAGCGGGCTGCCCATGAAGGTGGCGCAACCGTCATCATCGCGACCCACGATTCACGCGTGGTTGCTCTATGCGACCGGGTGGTGCAGCTGTGAGGCGTGCCCTCGGGGTGATCGGGGAGTCACTCCGCATTGCCGTTGCCCAGCCGGTCGCTTCCGCCGTCACGGCCATTATCGTGGCCGCGGTCTGCGGTGTCATCATCTCGACCACCGGGCAGACGGTCGCTATCGAACGGGATGTCCTCCGCCGCATCGATGATGCAGGAACGCGGACCGTGCTCGTCGAGGACACACAAGGACGGGCCGCGCTCGAGGCAGCCGTGGTGGATCGTATAGCCGCGCTGGGCGACGTCGAGTGGGCTCTCGGGTTTGGCCTTGCCATCGACGTTCGGCCGATGGGCCTCGAGGGCGGGACTCCCGTTGCCATGCGCGCAGTCTTCGGGTCACTTCCAGGGTCCGTCACAGCCACGCCCTGGACGGCACGGCCGGGCACGGCCCTGGCCGGGCGCGATGCGCTTCGTTCCCTTGGTTTCGCCACGGCGGCTGGACCGGTAAGGCCGGTCGGCAGCGAGTCCGCTGACATTGGCGTCGTCGGCTGGCTGCGAACCGAACCGCCACTTGAGTCTCTCAACCGGACACTGGTTACCGTGCCGGCCGAAGGAGAGGCCGTCATCCGCCTTGTGGTTCTCGCCGAATCTGCCGACGTTGTCCCGCAGCTGGCGAGTTCGATTCGATCGCTGCTTGACCCGGTCGACCCGGCATCGGTCGCGGTGCAGACGTCTGACGCACTGGTTCAGGTCCGTGCCGCGGTACGGGGAGAGCTCGGCACCTTCGGACGCAACCTGGTCACCATCGTCCTGGGAGCCGGCTTGATCCTCACCGCCCTGAACGTCTTCGGCAGCGTGACCGCTCGTCGCCGCGACTTCGGGCGCCGACGCGCGCTGGGAGCATCGAGGCTCGACATCGTCATGCTCGTGACAGTGCAGACGGTTGCAGTTGCGGTCGCCGGCGGGGTGGCCGGAAGCGTCGTCGGCATGATGGTCGTGACTCGCGCACTCGGTGCCGCGCCCGAACTTGACTTCGTCGCTGCGGTGATCACGCTCGCCGTGCTCGCTGCAGGCATAGCGGCACTGTTCCCCGCGCTTCTGGCCGCCTACCGGGACCCTGTGCGGATCCTCCGGGTTCCATGACGAAGCGGCTGCCAGTTCGGGTGAGGTCCTGCGTCGCCACGGATGCGCCAGCCAAGATGTGGAGTCCGTGAGCATCAGACTCACCTCGGTTGCGTGGGCATCTGACCCTTGGGCATCCGGCGAGGGCATCAGACTCATCGGAAACGTGAGCTCTATACTCACCGGGATCTCACCCCAATCCGGGCCGTCCGGATGGCCCGGTTGAGCACGAAATAGGGGAGCGAGGCGGCGTCCGCGGGCATCGGACTTCGGATCAGCAGGTCGGGGGTTCGAATCCCTCCGGGCGCGCCATATTCTGAGCACGAAAGAGGCCCCCGGCGTCAACCGGGGGCCTTTCCGTACCGCCATTCATACCGCCATTCTCAACCGGCGAGTACCTCGTCCATCCTCGACGCCACGGTCCCGGCCATCTCACGGGTCCAGGCGCCGTACACGTCGGCGGTCGTTGACAGGTTCGCGTGGCCGAGGGCTCGGGAGACCACGGCCAGCTCGACCCCGCGTTCGATGAGCAGGGTGGCATGGGCATGCCGGAGGTCGTGGAAGCGCTGGCGGGGGAGACGCGCGGCGGCGATCGACTTCTGGAAGGTGTGGGTCACGTTGACCCCGTCGAGCGGTCGCCCGACCGGCGTGGTGAACACGAGGTCGAGGTCAACCCACGTGGGACCCGCGGCCAGACGTTCGCGGGCCTGTCGGGTGCGTTGATCGCGGAGGGCGGCGACGACCTGGACCGGCAGGCGCAGGGTGCGGCGACCGCGGTCGGTCTTGGGCTCGGCTAGTCGTCGATCGCCCGCCCGCAAGGTGTGGCGGATGTTGACGATCCCCGCGTCGAGGTCGAGGTCCGTCCAGCGTAGGGCCAGTAGCTCACCCTGCCGAACACCGAGGCCGATGGCGACCGCGTACAGCGGTCCTGGCCGCTCGGAGGCCGTTGCTTCGAGGAATGCGCGGACCTGTTGCGCGGTCAACGGGTGGAGCTGCGTCCGGGACTTCCTCGGAGGATCGACCATGGTGGCGACGTTGCGGGGCACGAGGCCGAGCTTCATTGCCCGCCCGAGGGCGCTGCGTAGGACGGCATGGATGTAGCGCTGACTGGTCCCCGATAGGTTCGACTGCGCCAGCCGCCCGAGCATGGTGGCGACATCGTCCGGCGACAAACGGGCGAGCGGGATGGTCCCGAGCGCAGGGCGCAGATACAGGCGGGCAGTATCCCGGTAGCTCTTGACAAGCCGGGGGCCGCCCGCACCGTCCGATCCTGCGATCCCCGGGGCCGTCTACGTCACCCCGGCTCCGATGGCCCGGACGCTACTCCGATTCGCTTACTGCCGGGTTACTGCTGTCCAGGCGGGCTGTAACGGGACC
>DATHRW010000123.1:0-4056 GCA_035464955.1 Gemmatimonadales bacterium | reverse complement strand
GACCACGTGCGCTACATCGGCGTGCGCCAGAAACGGGCGCACTGCCCTCGCGAGGATCGGCATGCCACCGACCATGCGAAACGGCTTGGGCAGCGTGCCACCCATCCGACGTCCGCGTCCCGCCGCGACGATGATGGCACCGACGTCACGCGGCAAGGTTCTGCACCAGCGCATCGACGTGGTTCATGCTTACCAGCTCGACGCCGGGCACCCGAGTCGCGCCGCGGCCTGAGCCGAACACGGTGTGGAACCCGAGCCGGGATGCTTCGGCCAGCCGCCGGTCGAGCCCGGCGATGGGTCGCACTTCCCCGCCGAGCCCGATCTCCCCGACATAGAGTCCGTCGGCGGGCGTCGGGCGGTTACAGAGACTCGATACCAGGGCCGCCGCCACCGCCAAGTCGGCGGCGGGTTCGGTGACCCGCACGCCCCCACTCACTTGGACGAACACGTCCTGGTTGGCAAATGACGAGCTCGTTCGGCGCTCGAGCACTGCCAAGAGCACGGCGAGCCGCCGCGGATCGAGTCCGGTGGCCACGCGCTGCGGCGTGCCGTACCCGGACGGTGAGGCGAGCGCCTGGACCTCGACCAACACGGGGCGCGTGCCTTCGATGAGTGCGGTGACGGCGCTACCCGGACTTCCCACCGCACGCGCGGCAAGGAAGACCGCTGAGGGATTGGGGACGGGCAGGAGCCCGCGGTCGGTCATGGCAAACACGCCAAGCTCGTCGACCGACCCGAAACGATTCTTCGTCGCGCGGAGCAGCCGATAGTCGAGGGTGGATTCCCCCTCGAAATAGAGGACAGTATCGACGATGTGTTCGAGAGTCTTCGGCCCAGCGATGCCGCCGCCCTTGGTGACGTGGCCCACGACCATGACGGCCGTGCCGCTATCCTTGGCGAAGCGCATGAGTGCCGCGGCCGACTCGCGGACCTGGCCGACGCTTCCCGGCGCGCCCTCGAGCGCATCGGTATAGACCGTTTGGATGGAGTCGAGCATCAACACCCGGGCCTCGAGGGCCGCGGCGGCAGCGCAGACGGCTTCGAGCCGGGTTTCGCCGAGCACGTGGACCGATCCCGTGTCTTCCTCCAGCCGCGCGGCCCGGAGCTGCAGCTGCTCGGGTGATTCCTCGCCGCTGGCGTAGAGTACCGCGTGCCCCTCGGTCTCGAGTCGTGCCGCGGCTTGGAGCAGCAACGTCGACTTCCCGATGCCCGGCTCTCCGCCGATGAGCGTGAGCGAACCGGGCACGATACCGCCACCCAGAACGAAATCGAACTCGTCGAGACCGGTCTTCCAACGGGAGAGGCGCGGCGTTGCCAGGTCGATCAGCCGGTGGGGCACGGCGGCGTGTACCCGGTCGGGGCCAGAACGCATTCCGCGGGGTCCCGCGGGCTCGACAACCGGTTCCTCGGTAACGGAGTTCCACGCGCCGCAGCCGTCACAGCGCCCAACCCATTTGGGATGCTGATGGCCACACTCGGCGCAGCAGTAGACCGACCGGACCTTACGCGCCATTGCCGGACGGCTCGGGCCGATCCGTGAAGCTCTCGAAACGGGTGAAGGACTTATGGAAGAACAACTCGACCTTGCCGGTGGGCCCGTTGCGGTGCTTGCCGACGATGATTTCCGCCTTGCCCTCGAGACTGTTGCCGTCTTTGTCGACCGGCCCCTCGTACATCTCGGGGCGGTGAATGAAGATCACGATATCGGCGTCTTGTTCGATGGCGCCGGAGTCCCGCAAATCGGACAGGATCGGCCGGCGATCACCGCCACGCTGTTCGGACGCCCGCGACAATTGCGACAGCGCGACAACGGGAATGTCCAGTTCCTTGGCCAGGCCCTTGAGCGACCGTGAGATTTCGGAGATTTCCTGCACCCGGTTCTCCGCGCGTTCGGGGCCTCGCATGAGCTGGAGGTAATCGACGATGACCAGATTGATATCGTGCTCCACCTTGAGCCGCCGGGCTTTGGACCGCATCTCCAATAGATTGAGGGCCGGCGTGTCATCGATCCACAGCTTGCAGTTCTGCAGGACGCCGGCCGCCCGGGCCAACCGCGTGAAGTCCTCGTCGCGTAACCGACCCTGACGGACGCGCTGGCTATCCACCATTGCCTCAGCGCACAGCATCCGCTGCACCAAGGCCTCCTTGGACATCTCGAGCGAGAAGATGGCCACGCCGCAGTCGGCCTCGACCGAGGCGTGGGTGGCAAGGTTCAGGCACAACGCCGTTTTACCCATCGACGGCCGGGCCGCGACGATGATCAGTTCGGCTCTTTGAAAGCCGGATGTCATTTCATCCAAATCTGCGAACCCGCTCGCGACACCGGTAATGCTTTTGCCACTGCGCTGGAGCGATTCGATGCGCTCCATGGTGGGCCACAGCATCTCCTTGATGCGCATGAACCCTTCGTCCCCGCGCTCCTGGGAGATTTGGAAGATGCGCGATTCGGCGGTGTCCAGCAGATCGCCGGCAGTGCTGCGCCCTTCATATGCCTCGGAGATGACCGACGTAGCGGTCTCGATCAACCGGCGGAGAATGGCCTTGTCGCGGACGATCTTCGCGTGGTATTCGAGGTTGGCCGTCGTCGGCACGGCGTCGACCAGTTCAGCCAGATAGTCCACGCCGCCTGCCGCTTCCAATTCGCCACGGCGAAGCAGTTCATCATTGAGAGTCACATGGTCGATGACGACCCGGCGTTCGGTGAGCGCCAGCATGGTGCGGAAGAGCCGTCGATGGGCCTCCCGGTAGAACATGGTGTCGTCGAGGAGCTCCGCGGCGCGCAGAGCGGCGTCCTGGTCGAGGAGCATGGCCGCGAGCACCGCCTGCTCCGCTTCCGCGCTCCAGGGCGCCGAGCGGCCGACGTAGGGATCAGCGGTCGAGAAGTTGCCGGGCGATACGGACGTCATCCCAGGTGGGCTTCTTCCAGTTCGGGTTGCGGAGCAAGGCCGCCGGATGGTACGTGACGATCAGCGGGATGCCGCCAAACGTATGGACCGCTCCGCGCAAGTCTCCAAGACTCTTTCGAACGCCAAGCAAACCCTCTGCGGCCGTCCCGCCAAGCGCGACGATGACCTTTGGTGCGATCAACGTGATCTGGCGGTGAAGGTACGGGAGGCAGGCCGCGGCTTCATCCGGCAAAGGCTTCCGGTTCTGCGGAGGCCGGCACTTGACGATATTCGCTATGAATACACTCTGCCGCGAGATATCGATTGCCGCAAGTATCTCGTCCAGGAGCTTCCCCGCCGGGCCCACAAACGGGCGCCCGGTGGCATCCTCGCGCGCACCGGGCCCTTCCCCGATCAGCATGAGCCGCGCGGCTGTATGACCCTCTCCCGGGACGCCATGGGTGCGGCTCTCACAGAGCGGGCAACGGGTGCAGCGCCGTACCGCCTCCGCGAGGGCGTCGAGCGACGGGTAGGTCTCCGCCGTGTCAATCAAGGATGGCTCGGGCAGGTCGACGGTGAGGCCGGGGCCTGGAATCGGCGGCGCACCCCGCTTCCACGCCGGCTCGACCTCCGATCGGGAAGCGGGCCCGGCAGCACCGGCCGCGCGCTCCGGCGGCCCGTTGGGCAGAATCACTTCGGAGCCGCCGAGTTCCGCCTGCTGCGCGAGGTATCGGCGTCTACGGGACAAGATACCGCTCCACTCGCTCGAGGATGCCCACCGCAACATCGCGTTTCGATTGCAGCGGCAGGTCCCATTCGTCTTGGGTCTTGGACACGATCGTCACGTGGTTGGTGTCGACATCGAAACCCGCGCCGGGCTCCAGGGCGTCGTTGATCACGATCAGATCGAGCCCCTTCTGCTCGAGCTTGATGCGTCCCTTCGCCAGGGCCTCCCCGGTTTCCAGCGCGAACCCAACGATGATGCTTCCCGCCTTGCGCACGGCGCGGGTCGCGCTCAGGATATCGGCCGTCGGTTCGAGCAGGAGCGACCAATCGCCCGAGCTGCGTGGTCGCTTGGTTTCGCTCGCCGAGGATGGGCGATAATCCGAGGGCGCGGCAGCCATGATGAGCACGTCGGCCTGGGGTAACTCGCGGCGAACCGCGTCTTCGA
>DATHRW010000122.1:0-3615 GCA_035464955.1 Gemmatimonadales bacterium | reverse complement strand
GGGGGTGAGGGGGGAAGGGAGGGAGTAGGGAGTAGGGAGTAGGGAGCAGGGAGTAGGGAGTGGGGGTCGGAGGGAATTCCGTTGGATGCCGCGGAGAGCCAAAGCCGGAGGGCCGTGGTGCTGGCTTCCGACCCTCTTCCTACTCCCTACATTCCCACTCCCTACTTATCCCCATTCGCCTTGCTCTCCCCGCGTATCCCGTTTAACCTTCTGGGCTTATGTTTGAAGACCTTTCCGGCAAACTCACCGCTTCGCTCCAGAAGCTGACCAAGCGCGGGGTCCTCACCGAGGACGCCATTCGCGAGGGGCTTCGGGAGATCCGGCGCATCTTGCTCGAGGCCGACGTGAGCTTCGATCTGACCCGCCAATTCCTCGAGCGGGTGCAGGAGAAGGCGGTCGGTGTGGTGGCGCTCAAGACGGTCCGGCCGGGCGAGCAGCTGGTCAAGATCGTGTATGACGAGCTCGTGGCCCTGTTGGGCGAAACGCAGGCTCCGATCGCCCACGCATCCGTGCCGCCCACGGTGGTGCTGCTGGTCGGGTTGCAGGGATCGGGCAAGACGACCACCGCCGGCAAGCTCGCCAAGCGGCTCAAACTGGAGCAGAAGGCGCCCTTCTTGGTCGCGGCCGATGTGTACCGGCCGGCGGCCGTCGATCAGCTCGTCACCCTGGCGGGCCAGGTGGGCGTCGGCGTCCATGCCGAGCCGGGGGTAACCGACGTGGTGGGCATCGTCGAGCGGGGGATCGCGGCGGCTGCCTCGGCGCGCGCACGCACGGTCCTCGTCGATACCGCCGGCCGGCTCCAGATCGACGAAGACATGATGCGGGAACTCGAGGCACTCAAGGCTGCGGTCACACCGCAGGAGATCCTGCTGGTGGCCGACGGGATGACCGGTCAAGATGCGGTGCGAATCGCCCAGGGATTTCATGACTCGCTCGGCGTGACCGGTGTCATTCTGACCAAGATGGACGGCGACGCCCGCGGCGGCGCCGCGCTGTCGATCTACGGCGTGACCCAGGCGCCCATCAAGTACGTCGGTGTCGGCGAGAAGCTCGATGCTCTCGAGCCGTTCGTCCCGGCCCGGATGGCGGGCCGCATTCTCCAGCAGGGCGATATCCTGACCCTGGTCGAGAAGGCGCAGGTGGCGGTGGATGAAAAGGAAGCCGTGCGGTTGGCCAAGAAGGTCACGTCCAAGAAGGGCCTGGATCTCGAGGATTTCTTGCGTGCCATGCGGCAGATCCAGAAACTTGGGCCGCTCAAAAACGTGTTGGGGCTCTTGCCCGGCGTGAATCCGGCCATGTTGAAGCAGGCCGATATGAGCGAGGACCGGGTCAAGCACGTCGAGGCCATCGTGCTGTCCATGACGCCGAAGGAACGCGCCCACCCGGACGTGCTCAACGGGTCGCGTCGGCTCCGTATCGCGAAGGGATCGGGCCGCACGGTGCAAGAAGTGAATGCGCTGCTGAGTCAATTCAAGCAGATGAAGAAAATGATGAAAGGCGCGGGGAAGGGTGGCCTCAACTTACCCTTCGGGCCCGGGTTTCCCGGCTAGGACTCTCACGAGGTAGTCACATTATGGCAACACGCATCCGTCTCCGTCGCGTCGGCCGAAAGAAGCTGCCGATGTACCGCATCGTCGTCGCCGACAAGCGCGCCCCGCGCGACGGCCGCTTCATCGAGATTCTCGGCACCTATACCCCGGCGGCCAAGACCCAGCAGTTCACGGTCGATACCGACCGTGCCCGGGAGTGGCTCGCGAAAGGGGCAACGACGTCCGAGACGGTCGAATCGTTGTTCAAGCAGGCCGGAGTCTACCAGACCACACCGTCCTAATGGCGGAGGCCGCACGCCGCCTCGTCGTGGGACGGCTGCGGAAACCGCATGGTCTCAAGGGGGAGTGTGCGGTGTTTCCGTTGACGGATAGCCCGGACGAGGTGTTCCAGCCGGGCCGGCGGTTATGGATGGTGGATCTTTCGGGGAACGACGTGGGCGAGGCGCTCACGATCGAACGCGGACGGGGCCACCACCGCGAGTGGTTGCTCAAGTTCGAGGGCATCGACAGCAGGACGGCATTGGAGGCGTTGCCCGCGTTTCGCGGGGTCCTGGTCGCCGCGGATGCGGCGGACCTGGCGCCTCCGGCCGACGACGAGATCTACACCCACGAGTTGGTGGGGTTCTCGGTCCGGACGCCCGACGGGACCGCGCTTGGTGTAGTCTCAGAGCTGTACGAGTTGCCGTCGGGATTGACGCTCGAAGTGCAGGGTCCCAAGCGGGAATTCCTGTTGCCGTACCGACAGGAATTCGTGCACGAGGTAAACCGCGACCAGCGGGCACTGACGGTAACAGTACCCGAAGGTTTGGTCGAGTGAATGCCGCCCCCGCCTGAGGCGCCTTGGCGATGCTGCGGATCGATGTCGTCACGTTGTTTCCGGAGGTGTTCGAGCCGTATCTGAGCACGAGTATCCTCGGACGCGCGAGGGCGAAGGAACTGGTGGAGTACCGGCTGGTGCAGCTCAGGGAGTTCACCCACGACCGGCATCAGACGGTAGACGACTATGCCTACGGCGGCGGCGCCGGGATGGTGCTCAAGCCGGAGCCGTTCTTCGAGGCGGTGGATGCCCTGGTACCGACCGGGCCCATCGTGCTGCTGTCCGCGAGAGGCCGGTCGTTCACCCATCGCGACGCCGTGCGGTTGTCGCTCGAGGAACGGGTGACGCTCCTCTGCGGCCACTATAAGGACGTGGACCAGCGGGTGGCCGATGCGTTGGCGACGGACGAGTTCTCCATCGGGGAGTTTGTCCTGTCGGGTGGCGAGCCGGCCGCGATGTGCGTCATCGATGCGGTGGTGCGGCTTCTGCCGGGGGCCTTGGGCGATCACGAATCGGCCAGTTCCGATTCGCACTACGATGGGCTCTTGAGCCCACCGAGCTACACGCGGCCGGCCGAGTACCGTGGGTTGCACGTGCCCGAGGTGCTGCTCTCCGGCAACCACGCGGAGATCGAGGCATGGCGCGCGCGCGAGGCAGAGCGGCTCTCAACCGAGCGAGGGCCCGGCGCCCGCTCCGACGATGCCGAACGTTGACGGGAACGACTATCTTACTGGCGACAGCGCCGGGTGGCGCGGAGGATGAAATCATGGGTCGGATGGCTACGATAGAACAAACGGGGATTCGTGAGGATCTCCCGCGCTTCGCCGCCGGCGACACGGTGCGCGTCATGGTGCGCGTGCGCGAAGGGGAGAAGGAACGGCTCCAGGCCTTCGAGGGCAACGTGATCGCCCGCCGCGGCGGCGGCATCAGCGAAACCTTCACGGTGCGAAAGATCTCGGCCGGCGTCGGGGTGGAGCGTATCTTCCCGCTTCATAGCCCCTCGGTCGCCTCGATCGAGTTGCTCCGGCGCGGGCGGGTTCGGCAGGCCAAGCTCTACTACCTGCGCGAGCTGAGCGGCAAGGCCGCACGTATTCAGGAGAAGCGCGAGAAGTAACGATGGCCATGCGCGCTCCGGCCCCGTCGCTGCGGCGCGAAGCCGCGCTCTGGGCGGAGGAGCGGGTGTTGATCGGAGTGGATGAAGTCGGCCGCGGCCCCCTGGCAGGACCAGTGGTGGCCGCGGCCGTCTTG
>DATHRW010000121.1:0-2029 GCA_035464955.1 Gemmatimonadales bacterium | reverse complement strand
GGGCGGGCGCACGCCGCGGCCGTCACGAGCAGCCAGAGCCCGGCCGACGCCCGGACGTCGTTACGCATCAGCGCTCCTCTTCGCAGCATGCCGGAGACGCTCGAGGCTCGAATCGCGCCCCACCACGTACAACAGTTCATTGACTGGCTCCGATACGGTCGATCCGGTGAGGGCAACCCGAATCGGTTGCATGACGTCCCCGAGCGTGAGTGCATTTGACTCGGCCACCCGTCGCAAGGTCTCGACCAACTGGTCCGGCGTCCACTCGGCCGCGGGTAGCTCCTGAAGCGCGGCAAGGGCCAACGCGAGGTTCGCGTTGAAGGCCGGGCCCATCTTGCCCTTGAGTTTCTCGGCTTTCTGGTCCGGCGCGACCCGGCTCGGGTCCAGCCGTATGGCTATCTGCTCGGCCAGGTGCACCACCGTTCGGCTCCGCGTCTTCACGGCGTCGATCAATGGTAGCACGTCCGCTATGTCGGGCAGCTGCAGACGCCCAAGCTCTCGCCGCACCGGTCCGACCAGCTCCTCCGCGGGAAGCATGGACAAGTATTGGCCGTTCATCCATTCGAGCTTGGTCGTGTCGAACACGGCCGGTTTCTTCTGGATGGCCTCGAGCGAGAAGGCGTCGATCATCTCGCGCTCGGTGAGGATCTCCCGGTCGTCGCCCGGGGACCAGCCCAGCAGGGCGAGGAAATTCCGCATGGCCTCCGGAAGGATTCCATGGTCCTGGTAGTCTCCGACGGCCGTGGCACCGTGTCGCTTCGAGAGTTTCTTGCCGTCCATGCCCAGGATCATGGGCACGTGTGCAAACACCGGCGGCTCCCGGCCGAGTGCCCGGTAGAGCGCGATCTGTTTCGGTGTGTTGGAGATGTGATCGGCGCCACGGATAACGTGGGTGATCCCCATGTCGAGGTCGTCGGAGACCACGGCCAGGTTGTAGATGGGAGATCCGTCACTTCGAAGGATGACCAAATCGTCGAGGTCGCGTCCGTGAAAGCTGATCCGGCCGTGCACGGTATCGTCCCACGCCAGCTCCTCCTTCGGCATGAGGAACCGGATGGCGAACGGCGTGCCGGCGTCGATCTTGGCAGCAATCTCGGCATCGGACAAGGCATGGCAGCGGCGATCGTACGTGAATGGGACTTTCTGCCGGTCGGCCTTCTGGCGTTGCTCCGCCAGCTCGACCACCGAGCAGAAGCACCGATAGGCCTTCCCCTCGGTCAGGAGCTGGTGGGCGCGGGCTCGCTGCTGGTCGGAATAGTCGGCTTGAAAGAACGGCCCCTCCTCCCAGGTGACGCCGAGCCAAATGAGCCCGTCATGAATGACCTTGGTATGCTCGTCGCTACTTCGTGTCCGATCGGTGTCCTCGATGCGGAGGATGAAGGTGCCACCGGTTTGCCGGACGAATAGCCAGTTGAATAACGCAGTCCGCGCCCCGCCGACGTGGAGGTAGCCGGTGGGGGAAGGTGCGAACCGGACGCGGGGTGCGGACATGGATGGATGAATTTAGGAAGACCGGTGGCGGGAAAGGGTACGATTCCGAGAGTGGCTGGCACGTCGGGCGGAAACGGAGCGGGAGGGATTCGAACCCTCGATAGGGGGATAAGCCCTATGCCGGTTTAGCAAACCGGTGCCTTCAGCCTCTCGGCCACCGCTCCTCGGGACGTGGAAAGTGATCGCCCGGCGCGACCGGGGCAAGGTCTCTTGACCCAAGTTCATAGGTGCCGATCGCCCACCCTGTCACCAGGGCCGGCACTGCTGTTGCCGGCCCTGGTGGATGCACGTGGGATGAACCGCCTTCGGGACCTACCGTCGTTCGATGTGGACCCCGCCGTTGGTCGTCATCGCTCGGATCGGCGGGCCACCGTCACCCAGCGTAACAGACAAGCGCTTCGTGACCCGGCCCTGGACCATGACCGGGAAGTCGATCTCCAGCCCGCCATTGGTGGTACCGGTTTCCAGTCGGGCTGAGTAGCCGTCGGGCATCGTGAGGGAGACGCCGCCATTCCTGGTCTGGGCGTCCAACCCGGCG
>DATHRW010000120.1:0-2546 GCA_035464955.1 Gemmatimonadales bacterium | reverse complement strand
CCCCGCTCACATTTCTGGAATGCTCTCGAGCGCGCGACTGCTAATACCCGACTGCTCCCTGGCTCCGGCTCTGCTGCCGCTCGGCTTCCGCCTCCAGCTGCGCCGCCGTTCGGTACAGATCGTCCCGTCGGTCCACTACGGTTGCCGAGGCACGGAGCGCCGTCAAGTAGTTTCGCACCCGGTCTTGGCGCACCAATCGAACTTCCTGGGCCCGGTATTCATCGAGGGTCTTCAGGAACTCAGCGGAATCGGCCGGGACGCTGCTGAGAACTCGAATGACATACAGGCCGTCGCTGGTGTCCAGGAGCCCGCTCCGCGTGCCTGGCGCCAGGCCGAACGCCGTTCCAACCAGGATCGGATTCGGAAACGGCGGCCGGGTCCGGACGAAGGGCCCGACCTCGCGGTAGGGCAACCCCATCGCCTCGGCCGCTTGTGCCATGGACGCCCCAGCGGTCAGCCGGTCCAGGTACTCCTGGCCTCGGGCCCGAGCGGCGTCCCATTTCTTGAGCGATCGGACCTCCTGGGTGACGGCGGCCCGGACCGAGGGGTCGGTCAACGGCGGGACACCTTCGGGCTGCAAGCTGTCGAGCCGGAACAGATAGAAGTTCCGGGAGTCCTCGATGATGGGACTGACCTCGCCCACCTGCGCCCGGAAGGCCCAGACGCCGGCGTCGGGCACGATCAAATTGCCAACCTGCACCCTGCTCCCCGGTTGGAGTGGCGCGGCGGGATAGATCGGCAGGCCCAGCGCCCGAGCCACGGTGTCCAGCGCCGCCGGATCCAGGCGCTCGGCTCCGATCGCCTCCATCGAATCCGCCTGGGCATCGACCAGGTCGCGATGAGCGCCTGCCAGCTCGATGGGGATCAGGATATGTCGTCCCTCCGCAGTGTCGGCCCGGCGGGACGTGACCTCGATCACGTGGTACCCGAACTCGGAGAGCACCGGTTGGGAAAGGGTGTTGAGCCGCATAGCGAAGGCGGCTGAGTCGAACGCGGGGGCAAATGAGCCCCGGGTCCAGGAGCCGAGGTCCCCCCCGGCGTTCCCGGACACGGTATCCGCCGACTCCCGGCGGGCAACCTCCGCGAACGGTGTGCCGTCGAGAATTTCCTGCCGCGCCTGCTCCGCCCGGGCGAACGCCGCGGCGGTATCGCTTGCGTTCGGCGCGCGCGGGAGGACCACGGCACTGAGATAGGCCGTCTTTGGCCGTGTCAGATCGTCCGTGTGGCTCCGGTAGTAAGCGGTAATCTCGTCGTCGGTCACTGCGACGGCCGAATCCGGGATCACCTGCCGAGGAATGAGTGCGGTGACGCCGACGGTGACGGCCTGATTCGCGTCACGATAGCGCTCCCACAGGGCCGCGTCGGAAAGGTAGACGTCTGCGGTGACCAGCCGGAGGAGTTTCGACCGCATGAGTTCACTGCGATACTGGGCTTCGAGGAGCGGGACGTACTGCATGCCCACGCTCGACGTGAGCCAGCGCTGATACTTGGTCATGTCGAACCGGCCGTCGGTCTGAAAATCCGGTTGTTGCTGGAGCTCCGGCGGCGGCACATTCCGCAGGAAATCAGCCACTTCGCCGGGCGACACCGAGATCTTCCGTCGCGCGTATTCCGCGTTGAGCACAGTGTTCGAAACGAACTCCTCCCACACGTCGTCTCGAATCCGCTCGATGTCATCGAGAGTCAACGTTTGTGGAGACTGCTGTTGGACGAGTTGGATTCGGTCCTGCACGACCTGTTGGTACGTTCGCGTATCGATGCTCCGGCCATTGACCTTCCCGACCGAGGTGCTCGAGACCCCGGCTCCGGAGCCACCGCCAATGCCGCTGAGTTGGATCAGAAAGAGCACCATGAGCACCGCGAACACGATGGCGATGATCTTGGCGCTGCTGCGAAATGCTTGCATCATGGGGCGTGACTCCGGGCCGGCTCAACAAAGGGTGGCGAAAGGCTGTAAGTGTAAGCCTGCCAACGCACAATCTCAAGCGGGCGGGCCGGGCGGATAGTTGACATGGTTTGGTACGGATACTACTGTTTGGCGAACTCCTGCAACAACTTACGCCACGGGATCTCGGATGGCCGCGACTCGCGAACTCGATAAGCTCGAACGCCAGTACCAGGAGAACCCAGAAGGCACCGCCTTCGCTCCCCTCGCGAACGCTCACCGCAAGCTCGGAAACATCGAGCGGGCGCTCGATATCCTGCAGGGCGGGCTGTTCCACCACCCCGACTATGCTCCGGCTCGGATCGTGTTGGGCCGATGCTATCTGGATCAGGGCCATGACGATGCGGCAGAACGTGAGTTCGGCCGCGTGCTCGACCGCGACCAGGAAAACGTCATCGCCCTCCAGGCCCTCGCGGACATCGCCGAGCGGACGGCGCGCCTCGATGAGGCGGAGCAGTGGCTTACCATCCTCCTCGGCATCGACCAGGGCAACGCGGCCGCGCGCGAACAGCTGGCGCGCGTTACGGCCGGGGCAGGGCCGGATGTGAGCGCCGAGCCGGCGTGGTCTTCTGTTGATGAGGATGTGGAGTTGC
This sequence comes from Gemmatimonadales bacterium, assembly GCA_035464955.1. GTDB lineage: Bacteria > Gemmatimonadota > Gemmatimonadetes > Gemmatimonadales > GWC2-71-9 > JABDII01. The sequence continues at coordinate 8 of DATHRW010000120.1, read as the reverse complement.
CAGACGGC
>DATHRW010000119.1:0-3784 GCA_035464955.1 Gemmatimonadales bacterium | reverse complement strand
TGCAACGGTTCGCCGGATTGGTCGCATCGCGTGTGGATGGTCGCGTTTCGGTGCAAGGCAGCCGGGATGCCTAGCGCGTCCCAAGCGCAGTTGGCGAAGTAGCGGGTGCCCTCGGATTCCACCACGTGCTGGGTCGGCACACCGGAAAACGGCGACGCCATTCGAATGGAGAACCCGTCGCTGTCGATGACGAGTAGCCGCTGCGCACCCAGACGTTGGTACGCGTCGAGCGCCTCGCGAATCTCACACCCGGCGCGCGCGGCCACCTCGCGTGGGGACGGCCGCATTCCGGTCTCGGCGAAATGCCGGTAGACGGCGAGCTTTACCTGGGTATCAGCTGTCATTGCTCCAGCCCGCTCACTCGCTGGTCGGACCATCCAGCGGTTCGTGGAAGTAATAGCACAGCCCATCCGGGGCGACGGCGAAGAATACCTGATACCGCCGGCCATCTCGCCCGTCCACGCGCCAGTTTGCGACCGTGGTTCCGCCGGCCTCGAGCTCGTCCTTGAGGGCCCCGATGTTCGACACCAGCACGGCGGCTCCATCCTGCTCCGGATCGCCGCCGGTGATGGCGAAGCCGAGGCGAACCCCGTCTCGCTCCAGGATGACCGTGGGGAGTGGCTGATCCCGGCGCTCGACTTCCACCATGCCGAAGCGCGCGGCATACCACTCCGCCGTGGCGTCGAGATCGGTCACTGGGAGCGCCAAGACGTCATCCTGGAATGGAAATGCCGCTTTGAATCGTGGTTCGTTCGACATGGTCAAATCGGCTTTCTCAGCTCTCCAATGGGCGACCGTTGCCCGCCGCCGACAATCGTCGATGCGCCGTCACCAGCCGATGCGGTGACAGTCACGAATGGGTGGGTCGGGGCTCGGATTCGCGCTCACTTGCCAAGTCAGCCGCGAGGGTGCGCAGCACATGCGTGAGGTCGGCTTCCTGCTCCGCAGCGGTCCACAGCGGAATAAAGCGTTCGAGCGACGCGATCGAGGAAATGGCCCACAGCAAATAGAGATACGGGTTTCGTCGGTCGGGGTCGCTGGCGATCGCGAAGAAGGCGTGCACTGGTGGCCGGCCCTTGGCAAAGACGACGCCCGGTTTCGACCGCGCGATGGCCAGCACCGGCTCCCCGAGGCCGGTCACGAGCACATGCGGGATCGCAATGCCTGGTGCCACTACCGTGGTCATGGTTCGCTCGCGCTCCCAGAGGAGGCCCTGGACCTCCTCTTCTGAGAGCGTGGTTGCCCCGGCGAGCGGCTTCGCGAGCGCGCCGACCACCTGATCGGCTTCCTGGAGATTCCCGAGGTCGATGACCTCGGCCCGGTGGAGCCGTGCGAGCGCCCGGGCCCGAGGCTCTGGCAGCTTCTCGTGGGGCGCGCACTTGAGGACCCAGACTGTGGCACCGGGGAGGAGGGTGGCGTTGCGGTGGAGCGGTTGGGTCCGCCCATCCTGCCGGAAGGCAAGCGGCACGGCCTGGGCATCGGCCGGGAACACCACGGCGATTTCGTCCCCCAGGATCATGTCGGGAACCACTTCCTGGATCAGCTCGAAGCGCTCGAGGTCCGCTTGCGAGTGGAGGCTCACCAGCGCGTCGCCACCCAACACCAGACGCCGGAGCCCCAATCGTTCGACCTCCGCCGCGGTGGCCGTCGCGCGTTCGGGTGCACCCGGCAAGTAGAATTCCGGAACCCCGAACTCCACCCGCGCATAGCGTCCCAGCGCAACGGACTCGGGCTCGTCGTCCAACAGCGAGACGATCATTCTGGCATCGGTCGCTCCTGCGTCGGCCAGGATGTCGCGGTCCAAGATGTCTCCGTGCACGGCGCGAAAGCCCTGCCGCTGGGCATCACGACACCCCGTCGGATACCGATCCACGAACGTGACGGGCTTGCCCTCGTCCACGAACAAGGTTGCCAGCTTGAGTCCCAACCCCGTCACCGGGGTGATGATCACACCGCTGCGACCGGTCGCCGCCGGCGCGAGTTCGTTCCGAGCCCGAAGCCACCGCACCAGCCAGGTCAGGAAGAAGGGAACCGACAGCGTGGTGAGGAACGCCATCACCACCAGAATCGAGAACACTTCCGGCGTAATGAGTCCCATGGCAAGGCCGATCTCGGCGACGATGATTTCCACCGCTCCGCGGCCGTTCATGCCGGCACCCACAGTGAGCCCTTCGCGCCAGCCATGGCCGCTTGGCAGGTAGAACAGCGCCGTCCCGACGATCTTGCCGAGGGTGGCCAGCACCACGACGAGCAGCAGGAGTTCCCAGTTGGCAATGACCGCCGGCAGGGAGATGTGGAAGCCGGCCGAGACGAAGAACACGGGAGCGAGGAACCCCAGCGACAGATCGTGCACGACATCGGTGACTTCGTATGACCACTTCCGCTGGAGGATCCCCTCCTGGAGGAAGAGGCCGGCCACGAACGCTCCGAGAATGGCGTGCAGCCCCGCCAGATGAGCGAGTTCGCCGAAGAGGAAGGCCACGATCAGGACGATGGTGAAGTTGCTGGTGCGTTTACCGAGCTTCCACCGCGCGAGGTGCGTCCCGATCCACGGGAAGACCCGGAGTCCGATGACCACGGCTGCGGCAAAGAAGATGACGGCCTTGACCCCGGTGACGGCCACGCCGATCCACGCGTCGCTTCCGGCCCCCTGCGAGCCCATCGCCAGGATACCGGCGAAGGTCATGAGGGCGAGGGTGTCGGCGAACACCGCGCCGACCAGGAGGACGCTGGCGACGCGGGTGCCGAGCAGGTTGAGATCGACCAGAATCCGCGACTTGGTGGCGAGGGAGGTGACCCCCATCGCCATGCCCATGAACAGGGCCGCCGCGGTCGAGTACTCCAGTGACAGCATCAGGCCGACGCCGATGCCGAACGGGACCAGGAAGCCGCCGATGGCGGCCAGTACGCCGGCCCGCGAGGCGGAGACCAGCTGCCGCGGCTGGATCTCCATCCCGATGTAGAGCATGAGCAGGTACACGCCGAGCTCGGCGAGCACGTCCACCGATTCGCTGGGCACCAGCCAGCCGAGCAGTGCGGGCCCAAACACGACGCCGGCCGCGAGCTCCCCGAGAATCGCGGGAAAGCCGAGCCGGACGGCGAGGAGTCCGCTTCCCCATGCCGCGAGCAGGATGGCCAACAGGTCGATCAATTCGAGATGCACGCTGCTCTCCGCGCTGGTCGTTTGGGACCCGGTACAGTGCTCACGCGATCAACTGGATTTCCAAATCCTAATCTGTATCAACCTATTCCGCGCTGGGCATGAGTGTGCGGAGCCCCGCCCTCCACCTATCCGACGTTATCCAACTTGAATCCGAACATCGTCCCTTAGCCCCAATCCGCTAGAGATGCCACGGACTTCGTCTGGTTGGGGGCGCGACGAGTCCTTCTGCAATTGCGTCGAGTACCACGTCGTGGGGAGGCCCAGAGTTGCCCCATCCTGACGAGCGGCCGCACGGGGTGCCCATGGACCGCACACCCCTTGCTGGACTGAGCCCGCCGGCCCCGGTCAGTGCGGTAACCCCTGCCGCTCGCCGTGCGGCGAGGTGAACCACTCGTCGAGTGTGGTCGACGGTGTGCCCAGCAGGCGATTTGCTTCGCTGGGGTCGCCGAGTTCCCCCACTCGGTCGAAGTAGTCGATCAATTTGGTCACGTAGGTCAGCCCCGCCCGTCGGGTCAGCCTGGCGAGGAGCCGGGCCTGCCACATCTTCAACCGCATCACCCTCAGCTGAGGATGGCAGGCCGCATAGAAGCGCTCGAGGGCGTCGGCCATCGCCTGGTGCAC